>CAYREA010000081.1:0-19711 GCA_964423075.1 uncultured Rubrivivax sp.
CTACTTCGAGAAGCCGCGCACCACGGTCGGCTGGAAGGGCTACATCAACGACCCGCACCTGGACGGCAGCTTCGCCATCAACGAAGGCCTGGCGATGGCGCGCCGGCTGCTGCTGGAGATCGTCGAGACGGGTGTTCCGGTGGGCACCGAGTTCCTGGACCTGCTGAGCCCGCAGTTCATCAGCGACCTGGTGGCCTGGGGTGCCATCGGCGCGCGCACCACCGAGAGCCAGAGCCACCGCCAGCTGGCCTCAGGCCTGAGCTGCCCGGTGGGCTTCAAGAACGGCACCGATGGCGGCGTGCAGGTGGCGGCCGACGCCATCGTCGCCGCGGCCGCGCCGCACGCCTTCATGGGCATGACCAAGATGGGCATGGCCGCCATCTTCGAAACGCGCGGCAACCACGACTGCCACGTCATCCTGCGCGGCGGGCGCGAGCCCAACTTCGACGCCGCCGGGGTGGAAGGTGCCTGCGCCGTGCTGCGCGCGGCGGGCCAGCGCGAGCAGGTGATGGTGGACGTGTCGCACGCCAACAGCCGCAAGCAGCACCGGCGCCAGATCGAGAACACGGCCGACATCGCCACGCGCATCGCGGCCGGCGAGAAGCGCATCGTCGGGCTGATGGTGGAAAGCCACCTCGAGGAAGGGCGGCAGGACCTGGTGCCGGGGCAGCCGCTGAAGCGTGGCGTGTCGATCACCGACGCTTGCATAGCCTGGGCCGACACCGAGCCGCTGCTGCAACAGCTGGCGCAGGCGGTGCGCACACGCCGCACAATCGCGCCATGACCGCGTTGACCGTCCGCCGCCTGGGTATCGACCTCGACACGCCGCTGCCGCGCCACTGGAACGGCGGCTGCCCTTTCCGCACCGCCTTCTTCAACGCGCTGTCGATGAGCTTCCCGACCGGCGAGCAGCTCTTCATCGACGCCGTGAGGCGCGGCCTGGCCGAGCTGCCAGCCGCCGAGCAGGCGCGTTTTGCCGACGAGGTGCAGGCCTTCGTCGGCCAGGAGGCCACGCACCGCCACGTGCACACCCGATTCAACGCACACCTGGCGAACCAGGGGCTCGTGAACCACTGGGAAGCACGCATCCTGCGCCGCCGCCGGGCGCTGGAAGCAGCCGGCGTGGGCCCGCGCAACTGGCTGGCCGTGACGGCGGCCACCGAGCACATCACGGCCATCTTCTCCGAGCTGCTGCTCGCTCACCCCGAACTGCTGGCCGACACCGAAACGCGCCTGCGCGACCTGTGGCTATGGCACTGCAGCGAAGAGACCGAACACCGCAGCACGGCCTTCGAGCTCTACCGCGCCGGCGGCGGCAACGAGGCCTGGCGCCTGCGCATCTTCCGCGTGGTGTCGATGCATTTCATGGTGGACGTGCTGCGCCAGACCGCCAACAACCTGTGGCACGACGGCAGCTGGTGGCGGCCCGGCGTGTGGTGGCGTGGTGCGGGTTTCCTGTTCGGCCGCGTGGGCGTGCTGCGGCGGGTGATAGGCCCCTGGCGGCGTTACCTGAAAGCCGACTTCCACCCCGCGCAGGCCGACGGCAGCGCCGCCACCGCGTGGCTGGCGGCGCACGGTGAGCTGGCGCCGCCGGTGCGGCAGCCGGCATGAAGCCGGCGCTGGCGCGGGCCGAGGCTTTTGCGCAGCGCTACGGACTGCGCGTGCCGGTGCTGCTGGCGCCGATGGCCGGGGTGCCGGCGGTGGCCTTGTCCACGGCCGTGGTGCAGGCGGGCGGCATGGCGGCTCTAGGCGCCTTGTTGTTCGAGCCGCCGGCCATCGCCGACTGGGTGGCACGGTTTCGCGCCGCGGGTGGTGGGCCCTTGCAGATCAACCTCTGGGTGCCCGACCCGCCGCCGCTGCGCAACGCCGCCCACGAGGCGGCACTGCGCGACTTCCTGGGCCGCCAGGGTCCGCCGGTGCCGCCGGGCGCGGGTGATGCGCCGCTGGTCGACTTCGGATCGCAGTGCGAAGCCTTGCTGGCCGCAGGGCCCACGGCCGCATCGTCGATCATGGGCCTGTACCCGGCGCCCTTCGTCCAGCGCCTGAAGCAGGCCGGCGTCGCCTGGTTCGCCAACGTCACCAGCGTGGCCGAAGCGCGCCTGGCCCTGGCCGCCGGCGCCGACGTGCTGGTGGCGCAGGGCGCCGAAGCCGGCGGGCACCGGGGCGCCTTCGAGGCCGTGCGTGCACGCGATGCGGCCGCGGGCCTGTTCGCGCTCTTGCCGCAGGTGGTGGACGTGGCCGGCGCGACACCGGTCGTGGCCACCGGAGGCATCGCCGATGCACGCGGCGTGGCGGCGGCCTTGTTGCTGGGTGCCAGCGCCGTGCAGGTGGGCACGGCGTTCCTGCGCTGCCCTGAAGCCGGCGTCGCGCCAGCCTGGGCCGCGGGGCTGGATGGGCTGGCGCCCGAAGGCACGCAGTTGACGCGGGCCTTCTCCGGCCGCTGGGGGCGGGGCATCGCCACCGACTATGTGCGCGCCGCGGCCGACCCGAGCTCGCCCGAACCCGCACCTTACCCGGTGCAGCGCAGCCTCACGGCCACCATGCGCAAGGCCGCGGAAGCGGCCGGCGACTTGCAGCACATGCAGGCCTGGGCCGGGCAGGGGGCGGGGCTGGCACGGCCGGTACCCGCGGCGGCCTGGGTGGCCGAGACCTGGCAGGCCGCCAAGGCGCTGCTGGCCTAGATCGGCGTGATCAGCGAATTCGCGATCAGGTCGTTGTCGAAGATCACCAGCCGCTCGGCAAAGCGCAGGCCCTCGGGCGTGGGCACGACACGGTCGAGGTAGCGCCCTACCGACAGGATCTCCGGCATCGCGTCGCGCTTGGTGCGGATGACCACGTAGCTGGCCTCGCAGCGCAACGTGCCACTCTCTTCGCGCGCCAGCAGCCGCGGCAGGCCGACGATGTGGCGCTGCGCGTAGGGGTCGTGGAAGATGGTTTCCTGCGCGCCGTAGACACGGTCTCTCAGCATCGCGCGGCTTTCGAACGCCAGCATGGCCAGCGGCAGGCCGCGTTCGAAGTTCTCGCGCGACTGCAGCTTGTAGACACCGTCTTCGGTGAAGAAGTCGGGCCAGGTGCTGATGTCGCCGCTGTCCAGCACGGCGGCGCAGTCGCTGTACAGCGCGTGCAGCGCCAGCAGGGTGGGTGCGTCCATCACAGGCCCATCACCTGGCGCCAGTAGGTGTACATGCCGCGGATCAGCGTCTCGGTGACGTTGTGTTCGGTCTCGCGCACCGCGGTGCCGTCGAGTTCGCTGATGGTGCGTGCCTGGTCGTTGGCGGCGAAGGCCTGCTGCACGAACTCGATCACCTCGCCGTCGTCGGCCGACACAAAACCCGCGGGGCCGAACAGGTTGGCCTGGCGCAGGCGCCGCTGCGTCATGGCGTCGTCGTCGTCGGCAAAGCCGAAGTGCGTCCAGACGAAATCGAACACACCGGGCGCCACCGGCTGGATGTGGCGCGTGGACAGCGAGTTCACCTGCTGCTGGATGATGAGGCTGGGGAAGAGGGTCATCATCACCACGGTGGGGCCGCCCCACCAGGGCTCGGGCACCACGTCGAGCAGGCGCGGGTCGTTCAGCGTCATGCCGGGTTTGTAGCTGGCCACGCCCTGGGTGACGGCCGCGCCGGCTGCGGCTTCGTTGCGGCGGCTGATCATGCAGGCGTGGCGGTGGTGCTGGTCCATCACCATGCGGCTCTTCTGGTCGGCGCGCCAGAGGCCGAAGTTGACGAACCAGGTGTGCAGCAGGCCCGGGTGGTAGGGGTCCTTGATGTTCTCCTGCATCAGCTTCCAGTTGGCCGGGATGCGCTGGCGGTTGTAGCCCAGCAGCTTGAGCGGCCGGCCGCTGAAGACACGGTCGTACCAGGGCAGCACCTGCGGGCCGAGGAAGTCTTCGAAGGGCTCGACCTCGTGGTCGAAGCTGGCGAACACCGCGCCGCCGCGGCGGGCCACCTTGAGCTTGTTCAGGCCGTGGTCGGCCAGCTTGAAGTCGGCCGGCATGCCGCCGTTGACGATGCCGTCCTGCTTCACGCCGTTCCTGAAGGCCAGGCCCAGCAGGTCACCGTTCAGCGCGTAGGTCCACTGGTGGTAGGGGCAGCTGAAGCTCTTGCCGTGGCCCTGGCGCTCGCGGCAGAAGGCCACGCCGCGGTGGGCGCAGCGGTTCTCCACCACGTGGATCTCGCCGTCCTTGGCGCGCGACATGATCACGCTGCGTTCACCCACCACGCTGCGGCGCCAGTCGCCAGGCTCGGGCACCTCGCATTCCAGGCCCACGTAGCACCAGTGGCCGCGGTAGAAGAAGCGCTCCAGTTCCTCGCGGTAGATGTCTTCGCGCGTGTAAACCCAGCCCGGCGCGCGGCTGGTGGGCGCGTGGCCCCAGGGTGTGGCTTGTGGCGGCAGGGCTGCGTTCATCGTCGCATCTCCGGGTTCAGCGGCGGGGCGGGGCGGCGCATGCGCTCGCAGGGGTCGGGGCGCGGCTGCGGGGCGGTGTAGACGCGGCGGTCGAAGGCGCTGCTGATGTCGCCCTGTTCCAGCACGCCGATGGCCTCGCTGCGCTGGCGCACCGCCGGCGCCAGCCACATCGGCGCGCCGATGTCGGTGCGCACATGGCCGTTGCCGGCCAGCAGCACCACGCCGCGCGTGGCGTTCTGCTGCAGCACGCGGGCCATGAACTGGTCGCGTGCCACCTGGGCCAGGGCCATGCGGCCGGCGATGGCGGCGTCGAGCATGCCGCAGTGGCTGGCCTCGATGTCGGTGGCCTGCGCCTGCAGCACCGCGGGCGGCACGGCGGCGTCGAAGCCGCTGGCTGCCAGGCCTTCCTTCATGATGCGGCGGGCCTCGTCGCGTGGCACGTTGGCGGCGATCAGCGGCAGGCCGTGCTGCAGAGCCAGCGCGATGAAGGGGCGGTAGAAGTCCCAGTTCCACGACGGGCCGCCGGCCGCGGCGATGACGGCATCGGGCGTGGCGGCGCCGGCGAGCAGGGCATCGAGCGCGGGCTGCTTGTCACGGTCCAGCTGCTCCATCGCCAGCGCGGGGCGCGCGCCGCCGGCCAGCAGGGCCTTGAAGGCATCGAGGCGCAGCGCATGCTGGGCCGCGTTGTCGTGCACCTCGCCCAGCAGCACCACGGGCTGGCGCAACTGCAGCGCAGGCGCACTGGCGCAGGCGGCCAGCACCAGCGCGAGGGCGGCTGCCTGCGGCTTCACGGCTTCAGCGTCTGCTGCAGGAAATGCAGCATGGCCGCGAAGTAGTAGTCGCTGTTCTCGCGCTTGGCAAAACCGTGGCCTTCGTTGTGTGCCAGCAGGTACCACACGGGGCTGCCGCGCTGCTGCAGGCTGCGCACGATCTGCTCGCTCTCGGTCCAGGGCACGCGCGGGTCGTTGCGGCCCTGCACCACCATGAGCGGCTTGCTGATGCGCTCGACGCGGTTCAGCGGCGAGATCTGCTGCAGGAAGGCGCGCATCGCCGGGTCGCGCTCGTCGCCGTATTCGGCGCGGCGCAGGTCGCGGCGGTAGCTCTCGGTGTTCTCGAGGAAGCTGACGAAGTTGCTGATGCCCACGGCGCTGACGGCGCCGGCGATGCGATCGGCCAGCAGCGTGCTGGCGGCCAGCGCCATGTAGCCGCCGTAGCTGCCGCCGGACACCACCACGCGCTTGGCGTCCAGGCGCGGCTGCGTGGCCATCCAGTCGATGGCGCTGCCCATGTCCTTCACCGAGTCTTCGCGCAGGCGGCCGTTGTCCAGTGAGAGGTAGGTCTTGCCGTAGCCGGCGCTGCCGCGCACGTTGGGCTCCAGCACCGCGATGCCCAGGCCCAGCACGATGTGGTTGTTGCGGCCCTGCCAGCCCAGCTTGGCCTGGCCCTCGGGGCCGCCGTGCACCAGCATCAGCACCGGGCGTGGGCCGGTGAACCGTTCGGGCGGCAGCGTCAGCAGGCCGCTGATGGTGCGTCCGTCGTGGCCCTTCCAGCGCACCACCTGCTGGCCGGGCAGGCTCTTCAGGTCCAGGCCG
The DNA here is from genome assembly GCA_964423075.1 of uncultured Rubrivivax sp. Lineage (GTDB taxonomy): Bacteria > Pseudomonadota > Gammaproteobacteria > Burkholderiales > Burkholderiaceae_C > Rubrivivax. The sequence continues at coordinate 6,000 of CAYREA010000081.1, forward strand.
TCGGTGCCCACCGGTGCGGTCCAGGCCGTCACGGCGCCGGCGGCGGCGGGCTCCAGCGTGTGGATCTGCGCCGGCCCCTGCGTGCCACTCAACACGAAGGCCAGCTCGTCGCGCGCCGGGTGGAAGCGTGGCCGCGTGATGCTGCCGGCCGGCAGCGCCGGCAGCGGGCGCAGCGTGCCGGTGGTGGCGTCGATCAGGCGCAGTTCCTCGCGCCCGTCGACGTTGGCCGCCAGCGCCAGGGTGCGGCCGTCGCGGCTGGCGCCGCCGTAGGCCACGTCCCAGGGCGTGTGGGCGGTGAGGCGCGTGAGCGCGCCGCTGGCCACGTCCACGCGCAGCAGTTCCCTGAACTCGCCCGCGCGGTCGCTGGCGACGAAGATCGCGCCGCCATCGCGCGACCACTCGGCCACCAGGTGCGCGGCCACCACCTTCTCGCCGGCCGCGGGCAGCAGGCGCCGGCGCTGGCCGTCGGCCAGGTCGAGCAGCCAGACCTCGGACTCGGTGGCCGAGACGTAGCGGGTCAGCGCCAGCAGCTTCTCGTCGGGCGATACATCGGCGCCGCCCCAGCCCCCGCCGGGCAACTCGGCCAGCACACGCGCCGCGGCCGGGTTCAGCGGGTCGATCAGCGACAGCGTGGTGCTCACCTCGCTGCGCCGGCCGCCGGCGGCGGTGCGGTCCAGCGGCAGGGAACTTACCAGCGCGAGTGAGCGCGACTTGACCCAGCCCATCAGCACATGGCGCTGGCCCGCGGGCGTGATCTGGGTGGCGGCGCGGGTCTCGGGATCGAGCCGGAACAGCTGGAAGGCTTCATCGCCGCCGCTGCCGCGCGAGAACACGAGGTAACGTCCCTCGCGCGGCTCCCAGCTGGCGTTGCTGACGGGGTCGCTGCCCTCGGTGAGCGGCTCGGGCCGGGCGCCGGGGCTGCGCAGCAGGAACAGTTGCGTGGTGCTGGCACCGGGTGCGCGGTGCGACAGCAGCATCTCGCGCCGCGTCGGGTGCCAGTCGACGAAGTTGTGGCCGGCGACGTTGCCGTAGCGCTGGGCGGCGTCAATCTGCGCGCGCGGCAGCGGCGGCACGCCCTCGGTGCGCAGGGCGGCCGGCGTGGGCAGCAGGGCGACGGGTGCGGTGGTGGTGCAACCCGCAAACAGCAGCGCCGCCCAGAAGGCGGCGCCGGCGAGGGTTCGGTGAGTGATGCGCTTCATGCCGGCATCGTAGCCGGCCGCACGCCTCAGGCCATCTGCTCGATGCCCGCAATGGCCCAGGGCCGGCTGTCGTCGTGCGGGCGCACCAGGTGCCACACCTCGTTGAAGGGGATGGGCGCGCCGCCGCGCTCTTCGACCAGGTGGCCGTGGAAGCGCACGCTGACGATCTGGCGATCACTTTCCTGCGCCACGTCCAGCACTTCCGAGGCCACGTCAACGACGTCGGTGTGCTGCGCCGTGGCGCCGCGTTCCTGGATGTCGAGCCGCACCGAAGCGAACATCTCGGGGGTGGTGAAGCGCTTCAGGTCGTCGAGGTCGGCGTTGTCGTGCGCGGCCTGCAGGCGGATGAAGATCATCTTGGCGGTGCGCGCGAAACCTTCGGAGTCGAAGGCGGCGGGCACGAAGGCGCGCGTGACGGTGTCGTCAGCCGCTGCAGCCGCGGCCACCGGTGCCGCTGTGGCGGCGGCGGGCGTGAACACGGGCTCGGCGCTGCGCTGCATGGGCGGATCGGTGCGCTGCAGGGGCATCGGCATGTTCATGCCCCCGGCACCCGCGCCGGCCAACGCGGGGCTGCCCGACGCGCCACGGAAGCGGCGCAGCAGGAACATCACCAGCAGCACGGCGCCGCCGGCCAGCAGCGCCATCATCAGGCCGTTGGCGAAGGCTTCACCCAGGCCGAGGTGGCTCATCAGGGCGGCCAGGCCCAGGCCGGCGGCCAGGCCTGCGATCGGGCCCATCCAGCTGCGCTTGGCCGGCGTGGCCGCAGCGGCAGTGGCCGCGGCCGGCGTGCCGGCGGGCGCGGCCTGCTGGCCCTGCGCCGGGGCTGCGGGCTTGGGCGGCGGTGCGTCGGGCGCGGTGCGGGCTGGCATGTTGCGCTGCAGGCCCGAAGACTTGCCGCCGGCGAGCCGCTTGGCGTCGGCGGTGCCGGGCAGGGCGGTGGTGGCCAGGGCCACGATCAGGGCAGCGATCAACCAGGGTTTCATCGGATCTTCCTCGGAACAAGGCCGACAGTGTCGGTCAAGGGGATGTGGGGTGGCAAATCAGCACTGCAAGGCCTTGCCCCTGCTGAGGGTGCAAAGGCTTCAGGCGCCGAACAGCAGCCCCACCCATTCGTGCAGCACGAGCCAGTTGGATTCGTAGGCCTGGCGGCTGGGCAGCCAGTCGGCCAGGCTCGGCGGGCCGCCGCTGGGCAGGCCCATGGGGGCGGGCACGATGCGCATCTGCTTGCCGTCGGCGGCGCGCTCGAAGTTCCGCAGCGCGCGTTTCATGTGGTAGTCCTGCGTCACGAGCACGATCTGCTCGATGCCCTGGCCCTTGAGCAATTCGACGGACTTGATGGCGTTCTCGCGCGTATCGCGCGATTCCGATTCGGTCCAGCGCAGCGGGCGGCCGAATTCGCGCTCGGCGATGCGGCCGGCAATCTCGGCCTCGCTGGGGCCGGGCTCGGCGCCGTGGCCGATGCCGCCGCTGAAGGCCACCGGCAGGTTCGTTTCGCGCGACAACCACAGGCCGTAGCGCAGGCGCTCGATGCCGGCCGGCTTCAGGTTGGACACGCCGTACTCGGGCGACAGGCGCTTGGCTCCAGCGCCCAGCACCACGATGGCGGTCTTGGGCGCGCGTTTCAGCACCACGATGTCAGCCTCGGTCAGCGCCGGCGGCGGGCGCACCAGCCACAGCTTCAGGGCCCGTGCCATGCCCTCGGTGGTGGTGAGCCACAGGCACAACACGGCGAACAGGATCATCAGCCAGGCGGTGATGCGGTGGTTGAACATCAGCCGCGCGCCCGCGAGCACCAGCACCAGCAGCGGCAGCGGCGACAGCACCAATGCCGACAGCAGCGGCTTCCAGCCCTCGATGCCCAGCGTCAGGAAGATCTCGTTCATTCAGAAGAAGGCCTGCAGCCCGGTCTGCGCGCGCCCCAGGATGAGCGCGTGCACGTCGTGCGTGCCTTCGTAGGTGTTCACCGTCTCCAGGTTGATCATGTGCCGGATCACGTGGTACTCGTCGTGGATGCCGTTGCCGCCGTGCATGTCGCGCGCCTGGCGCGCGATGTCGAGCGCCTTGCCGCAGCTGTTGCGCTTGATGAGGCTGATCATCTCGGGTGCGGCGCGGTCCTCGTCCATCAGCCGACCCACGCGCAGCACGGCCTGCAGGGCGATGGTGATCTCGGTCTGCATGTCAGCCAGCTTCTTCTGGATCAGCTGGTTCTGCGCCAGCGGGCGGCCGAACTGCTGCCGGTCGAGCGTGTACTGGCGCGCGGCCATCCAGCAGAACTCGGCGGCACCGAGTGCGCCCCAGGCGATGCCGTAGCGCGCCTTGTTCAGGCAGCCGAAGGGGCCTTTCAAGCCACTCACGTTGGGCAGCAGGTTGCCTTCGGGCACGAACACGCCGTCCATGACGATCTCGCCGGTGATGCTGGCGCGCAGGCTCATCTTGCCTTCGATCTTGGGGGCGCTCAGGCCGGGCATGCCCTTTTCGAGGATGAATCCGCGGATGCTCTCCTGCCCGCCCACCTTGCCGTCGGGATCCTCCAGCTTGGCCCAGACGACGAAGACGTCGGCGATGGGGCTGTTGGTGATCCACATCTTGCTGCCCTTGAGGCGGTAGCCGCCGTCCACGGGCTGGGCGCGTGTGAGCATGCTGGCGGGGTCGCTGCCGTGGTTGGGCTCGGTGAGGCCGAAACAGCCTATCCATTCGCCGGTGGCGAGTTTGGGCAGGTACTTCTGGCGCTGCGCCTCGCTGCCATAGGCGTGGATCGGGTGCATCACCAGCGAGCTCTGCACGCTCATGGCGCTGCGGTAGCCGCTGTCCACACGTTCCACCTCGCGCGCCACCAGGCCGTAGCAGACGCTGTTGAGGCCGGCGCAGCCGTACCCTTCGATGGTGCTGCCCAGGAGGCCCAGGGCGCCCATCTCGGACATGATCTCGCGGTCGAAGGTCTCGTGGCGGGCGGCCATCAGCACGCGGGTCTGCAGGCGTTCCTGGCAGTAGGCGTGGGCAGCGTCGCGCACGGCGCGTTCGTCGTCGCTGAGCTGGCTGTCGAAGAAGAAAGGGTCTTCCCAGTTGAACTTGGCGGCCATGGTCCGGGGCTCCTGATAATCCGCCCGAGTGTAAGGAGTCGCCGCACCGGCCCGACACTGGCACTTGCCATCACAAGGAGCGCTCTTCATGAACAGCCAGGCCATCACCCTGGGCGGCGGTTGCTTCTGGTGTACCGAGGCGGTGTTCGAGATCGTCGACGGTGTGCTGACCGTGGAAAGCGGCTACAGCAACGGGCAGGTGCTGAACCCCACGTACGAACAGGTGTGCGGCGGCGACACCGGCCATGCCGAGGTGGTGAAGGTGACTTTCGACGCCGACCGCATCAGCCTGCGCGAGATCCTGGCCATCTTCTTCAACATCCACGATCCCACCACGCTGAACCGCCAGGGCAACGACACGGGCACGCAGTACCGCAGCGGCATCTACCTGCACGATGCAGCGCAGGAAGCGGTAGTGCGCGAGGTGCTGGCCGAAGCGAACGAGGCCTACAAGGGCCGCGTCGTGACCGAGGTGAAGCCGCTGGCCAACTACAGCAAGGCCGAGGCCTACCACCAGCACTACTTCGCGAATCACCCGAATGCCGGCTACTGCAGCTTCGTGGTGGCGCCCAAGGTGGAGAAGTTCAGGCGCGTCTTCAAGGAACGCGTCAAGGCCTGAAAGGCGGCCTGATCACAGCGGGTTGAAGCAGCTGCCGTCGTCGAGGTCGGGGAACATCGAGTCGAGGCCGCGGCGCAGCATCTGGCGGCGGCTGCGCTGTCCGGCGTCGACACCGGCGATGGCGGCGAAGACCGGGGCACGCAGCAGCCACAGGTCCACCGGCTCTTCGGCGGCCACCACCTGCACACGCAGCCATTCGGCGTGCGGCACGTGGTCCAGCGCTTCCAGGAAGGTGAGCTTCAGCGAGACGAAGGCCTGGCGGGCCGCGATGCGGGCATGGCGGTCGCCGGGCAGGCCGGCACCGGGCGTGTAGTCGCGCGGGGCCTGGGCGGCAGGCAGAGTGGTTTGCATCACAGCACCGCGAATTGCGAGCGCGGGGCGCGCGTGGGGAAGTGGCGGTTCAGCAGCGCGACGCGTTCCTGCGCCTGGAACTGGCTGTGCCAGGTGCCGACGATGCGGTAGACCTCGGCGCGCAGGTGCCACAGCTCGCGCAGCGAGCGGGCGTCGTTGATTCGGCGACGCAGGTTCTCGGCTTCGTCGCTGTCGATGTCGGTGACGGTGGCCAGGAACTCGATGCGCACGCCGGGCAGGCGGTTCAGCGGCGGCGACGACAGATGCGGCGCCGGCGCCATCAGCCAGAACAGCAGCCGTTGCCACAGGCCGCCGCTGGGCGCACAGCGCAGCGAGGGCGGGCGCACCTCCATGCGCAGGCTGCTCGGGTCGAGCAGCGTGGTGGTGCGGCGGTTCCAGCGCGAGATGCGTGACAGGGAGCGGAGCATGAGGGAGATATCGGACAAGTCGGGTTCGACCTGAACGAGATCGTCGCTGCGCAGGGCCCTGCACCAAGCCACGAAGAAGGGGGCGAAGAGGCGCCAGTTCGCGCCCGCAACGCCGGCTGCCGCCTACACGACGCCGAAGCGCGACTTGCGTTCCGCCGTGTAGTCCCACCAGGGCCGTGCCTCGGCGCCGCCCATGAAGGCGGTGGCGGCCATGAAGGTGTCGAGCACGCAGGGGTCTTGCCGCTTGCCGGTCTTGGCGCACAGCGCCTGGTAGAGCTCGAGCGGATCGCGCCCGGCCAGTTCCTGCGGATGGTTGATGCCCAGCAGGCGCAGGTCGGCGGCGATGGACGGGCCGATGTTGGGCAGTTGCTCCAGCCGCTCGCATTCAGCCGCCGTGCGCGCCTTGCGCGGCGGCGGGGCCTTGGGAGGGTGATTTTGCGGGCGGGCTTCACCACGCCAGTGGAAGACGGCAGCCATGGTCATCACATCAGCATGGTGTTGCGGATCAGCCCGACGGCAATGCCTTCGAGCTCGAAGTCGTTCGCATCCAGCGGCACATGGATGGTGTCGAAGTCGGGGTTCTCGGGCAGCAGTTCGATGCCCTTGCTGGTGCGGCGCAGGCGCTTGACGGTGACGTCGTCGCCCAGCCGGGCCACCACGATCTGGCCGTTCTTGGCCTCCTTGGCCTTCTGCACGGCAAGCAGGTCGCCATCAAGAATGCCGGCGTCGCGCATGCTCATGCCGCGCACCTTCAGCAGGAAGTCGGGGCGGCGTGGGAACATGGACGCTTCGACGAGGTAGGTCTGGTCGACGTGCTCCTGCGCCAGGATGGGGCTGCCGGCGGCCACGCGGCCCACCAGCGGCAAGGACAGCTGCGCCAGGCTGGGCAGCGGCAGCATGTACTGCTTGCCGAAGGGCGCCAGCCGTGCCTCGGCCAGCGCACGCAATGTGTCAGACTTCAAGCGGATGCCGCGCGAGGTGCCGCCCACCAGTTCGATGACGCCCTTGCGCGCCAGGGCCTGCAGGTGCTCTTCGGCAGCGTTGTGCGACTTGAAGCCGAGTTCGGCAGCGATCTCGGCCCGCGTGGGCGGGGCACCGGTGCGCTCGATGGCGCTTTGCACGAGGTCCAGCACCTGTTGTTGGCGCGGGGTGAGCTTGGGGCTGTCGTCCATGGGTTGACTGAGTCTCGGCGGCCCTGGCGTTTTGTCCAGTAGCTGTATTTTCATCCAGAAATGACGCAGATGCCAAGTGATTCCGGCACCGTGGTGATCCTGGGCACCGGCGGCACCATCGCCGGCACCGCCGCCAGCAGCGCCAGCCACGTGGGCTACCAGGCCGGCACGCTCAGTGCGGCCGACCTGCTGGCCGCCGTGCCCGCGCTGCAAGGCCAGGCCCTCGAGACCGAGACCGTCGCGCGGCTGGACAGTTGCGACATGGACCACGCCACCTGGGCCTTGCTGGCGCGGCGCCTGGCCTGGCACCTGGCGCGGCCCGAGGTGGTGGGCGTGGTGGTGACCCACGGCACCGACACGCTGGAAGAAACCGCCTACTTCCTGCACCGCACCGTGGCCGCGGCCAAGCCCGTGGTGCTGACGGCGGCGATGCGCCCGGCCACCGCGCTCTCGGCCGACGGGCCGCAGAACCTGTTCGATGCCGTGACGCTGGCCCGCCATGCGGGCGCGCGCGGCGTGCTGGTGGCTTTCGGTGGGCGCGTGATCGGCGCGGCAGACCTGCGCAAGGTGCACGGCTACCGGGTCGAGGCCTTCGACGCCGGCGACGTGGGTGCGCTGGCCGGCCTGCAAGATGGCCGTGTGCGGAGCTACCGCGACTGGCCCGCCGACGGCGGCGATTGCAGCGCCGCGCTGGCCCTGCCGCCCAACGCCTGGCCGCGCGTGGAGATCGTGTTCAGCCACGCGGGATGCCGCGGCGACCTGCTCGATGCGGCGGTGCAATTCGGCGTCCGCGGCATCGTCATCGCCGGCACCGGCAACGGCAGCGTGCACCACGAGTTGCTCGACGCCGCACGGCGTGCGGCTGAACGCGGCGTGGTGGTCTGGCGCGCCTCGCGCTGCCTGCTGGGCGGCGTGGTGGGTGATGCGGCCGAGGCCCTGCCTTCGGGCGGCCCGTTGACGCCGATGCAGGCGCGCGTGGCGCTGATGCTGCAGCTGGCGCTGGCCTGAAGCCTCAGCCGCGGCGCTGCCGGCGCAGCGCCAGCGCGGCCAGGCCGGCGGCCAGCAATGCCCAACTTTGCGGCTCGGGCACCGGCGCGGTGTAGCCGTCGATGTTTGCCACGTAGGCATGCAGCACGCCGGGCAGCAGCGTGTACGCAGCGCTCAGCGTGGCGGGCGCCGCGTTATTGGTGAAGGTGCAGCCCAGCACGCTGCCCACCGGGCACTGGATGGAGGTGGCGTAGGGGTCGGCATCGCTCATGCGGAACCACACGTCGAACTGCGTGCCGGTGCCGTTCTGCGTCACGCTGTAGTCGTTGTCGGTGCCGGCCAGCAGCAGGTACTGGCCGCCCGCGAGCTGCGGGCCGACGGCCAGGCCTTCCCACTTCTCGGGCGAGCGGTTGCCCAAAGCGGCCAGCGTGTCGGCGTCCAGGTCCATCACCTTGGCGCCCTTGGCCGCCGGCTGCACGCCGGCCGGCAAGTCGCCGGTGGCGGGCAGGCTGATGCCGCTCACGTCGCTGGCACTCGACAGGTCGATCATGAACACGTTCTTGTCGGCGCTGGCCAGCGTGGCGCCGACGCCCACGCCGCGGTTGTTGCGCTCGAGGATCATGAACTTGTCGTTGCCCAGGGCCACCAGCGCCGAGATGCCGCGGCCCTGGCCGGCGCTTTCCAGCTTGTAGGCGTACTGCGCCACCGCCAGGCCGGTCTGGTTGTCGAACTTGACGATGCGGGTGTACAGGCCGCGGCTGCTGCTGCTCCAGCCGTCCTGCACGGTGCCGTTCTGCAGCACGGCGTAGCTGTAGCGGCCATCGGGGCTGATGGCCAGGCCTTCGAAGCCGCGGTTGGGCTCGCGGCCGCTGCTCAGCGTGGGCGGTACGGCGCCGTAGTCGGCGCTGCCGGCGACCTTGGGCACCAGGTTGTCGGGGATGGTGTAGCGGCGCAGCAGCTGGCCATCGCGGCCGAACTCCACCAGCGAAGGGCCGTATTCGTCCGACACCAGCAGGTTGCCGCTGACGGGGTTGACCACGAAACCTTCCGGGTCGAGCGAGCGGCCCAGCACGCCGGCGGGGCTGGGCGCCAGGCCGTTCATCGCCAGGCCGGCGTCGGTGAAGCGGATGGTCTGCGCGATGGCGAAGTTGCTGATGGCGCCGGTGGCCGGGTTGATGTCCAGCGTGAAGCGCTGCAGGCGCGTTTCGTAGGACAGCGTGCCGCCGCCCGGGCCACGGTCCGACAGGCCCCACCACTCGTTGCGGTGCGGGTCGTAGGTGATGTCGGAGAAGAAACCGACGCGGCTGTCGAAGCCACTCCCCGTCAGGTCGGTGAGCCCGCCGCTGATGGCGATGCCGTTGACGAAGCTCACGTTGGAGACGTTCTGCGCGCCAGCGGCGCCGCCGAACAGCGCGAGCACAGCCAGGGCGAGGGGGCGGACGTTCATGGTTGTTTTCCTGAGGCCGGAATGAAGGAAGGGGTTGTGCGCCCTTCGGCGCACAACCCCTCACCTTATGAAGCGCCGATGACGGCGCTGTGACAGCCGCCGGTCTTCAGACCACCGACAGCGCCACCTCGATGTTGCCGCGCGTGGCGTTGGAGTACGGGCACACCTCGTGCGCGGTGGCCACCAGTTTCTCGGCCGCGGCGCGGTCCATGCCGGGGATGCTGACGGCCATGGTCACGGCGATGCCGAAGGCGCCTTCCTTGCCCGTCATCGGGCCGATGGAGACGCTGGACTTGATCGACACCTCGCCCGGCAGCGCGATCTTCTGGCGCCCGGCCACGGCCTTCATCGCGCCGATGAAACACGCCGAGTAGCCGGCCGCGAACAGCTGCTCGGGGTTGGTGCCGGGGCCGCCGGCGCCGCCCAGTTCCTTGGGCGTGGACAGCGTGAGCTTGATGGCACCGTCGGACGATTCGGTGGTGCCGGCGCGGCCACCGGTGCTGGTGGCGTGGGCGGTGTAGAGGGCTTTGTCGATGGCCATGGTGCGTCTCTCTCTTTCAGGGGTTGGGGCGCGCGGTCAGGCCGCACGCGGGGTGGAATCGGTCAACTGCTGGCGCAGGGCCTGCAGGCGGGAGGTGAGTTCGGACAGTTCGGACAGCGAGCAGCCGCTGGCCGAGGCGATGGCCGGCGGCACCGCGGTTGCTCGTGCCTTCAGCGCCCGGCCGGCGGCGGTGAGCTGCAGCAGCACGCGGCGCTCGTCGGCCGCGTCGCGCAGGCGCTGCACCAGGCCGGCGGCTTCCAGGCGCTTGAGCAGCGGCGTGAGCGTGCCCGAGTCCAGCGCCAGGCGTTCGCCCAAAGCGCTGACGGTGACACCGTCGCCTTCCCACAGCACCAGCATCACCAGGTACTGCGGGTAGGTCAGGTCGAGCGGCTCGAGCAGGGGCTTGTAGAGCTTGGTCATCGCCAGCGAGGCCGAGTACAGCGCGAAGCAGAGCTGGTGGTCCAGCGCCAGCCAGGCTGCGGGGTCGGGGGTGTTGCGGCGTGCCATGGGGATTAATGTAGTGCGCAATTGAATTGCGTACAATCTAATAACCCTGAAGGCATCAAGCCGAAGCGGCGTAGGCGGCGGCCAGCTGCCGCGCGCTGCGGCCCAGGGCGGCGCGCAGGGCGGGCGGCGACAGCACCTCGGCTTCGGTGCCCAGGCGCAACATCTCGTGCGCGGCGTGTTCGACGGACTCGATGGGCACGTCCACCTCCACCCAGCCATCCGGCCAGCAGGGCATGGCGCTGTCGTGGGCCGCCGCCGCCACCGTGGGGCTGAAGCGCAGCAGGCGCTCGAAGCCGAGTTCGGTGACACGCAGCCGCGCACTGGCCGTGTACAGGCCGGCCTCGAAACGCGCCGTGCTGGCGCGCCACCAGGCGGCCAGGTCGAAGTCGCGCGGCGGCACGAAGGTCTCGTCCAACAGTTGCAGGTGCTGGACATTGGACAGGCGGTACATGCCCGGATCGGCGCGCCCCGGCGAGCGCGCGGCCAGGTACCAGATGCCGGCCTTCAGCACGAGGCCCAGCGGTTCGACCGTGCGGTCGCTGGTCTTCTTCCAGCTCTCGTAGCGCATGGCCACGCGCCGGCTGGCCCACACGGCTTCGGCCACGTCGTGCAGGCAGGGTGGGGGCGCGCTGCCGCGGTACCAGTCCACCGTGTCGAGGTGGAAGCGCTGGCCGATGCGGCGCGCCTCGGCCTGGGCTTCTTCGGGCAGCGCGGCCAGCAGCTTGGGCTGTGCGGCGGCCACGGCCGGCCCCAGGCCCAGGTCGGCGGCCGGGCCGGGCAGGCCGGCCAGCAGCAGCGCGCGTGCTTCCACCGTGGTCAGGCCGGTGAGTTGCGTGCGCCAGCCCGGCCGCAGGCAGATACCGCCCTGGCGCCCCGGCTCGGCCCAGATGGGCACGCCGGCGGCGCTGAGGTGGTCGACATCGCGGTAGATGGTGCGCACCGAGACGCTGGTCTTGGCCGCCAGCAGCGGCGCGCTGGCGCGGCCGCGTTCCTGCAGGTGCATCAGGATGGTGAGCAGGCGGCTTGCACGCATGGGATGGCAGTGTCGCGCAGAACGCTGACACTCGGTGTCAAGGTTGCCGGCGCAGGATGCCACCCATGCAAACCGCCACACCCGCCCCGACCCGCGTGGTCGAACTGCGCCGCTACACGCTGCACCCCGGCCGCCGCGACGATCTCGTCCACCTCTTCGAACGCGAGTTCGTCGAAACCCAGCAAGCCGTCGGCCTTCAGGTGCTGGCCACGTTCGTGGACCCGGCGCGGCCCGACACCTTCGTGTGGCTGCGTGGTTTTGCCGGCATGGCCGAGCGGCTGCAAGGCCTGCAGGCCTTCTACGGCGGCCCGGTGTGGCAGACGCATCGCGACGAAGCCAATGCCACGATGATCGATTCCGACGACGTGCTGCTGCTGCGGCCCATCACGCCCTGGCCGGCGGCCACGGCGCCGTCGCCGGACGGCCACTGGCACGCGCTGATCGGGGCGTTGCACGAACCGGCCGACGACGCCCTGCGCGCCACCCTGCGTGGCCTGCCCGGTTTCTGGCTCGACAGCGAACCGAGCGAGAACGACTTCCCCCGCCTGCCCGTGCGCAGCGGCTCCTGGGTGCTGGGCCTGGCGCCCACGCCACCCGAGCTGCCTGCGGCCCTGCAGGCGCAACTGTCTCAACCCGCCGAGCGCCTGTCGCTCATCCCCACCGCACGCTCACGCCTGCGCTGAAACTCAAGGAGACGATCCATGTCCACCGCAAACGACTTCGACTTCATCCACGGCCGCTGGCAGGTGCAGCACCGCCGTCTGCTGAAGCGTCTGGCCGGCTGCACCGAGTGGCAGACCTTTGGCGGCAGTAGCCACAACTGGCCGCTGATGGGCGGCGCCGGCAACGTCGACGACAACCTGATCGATCTGCCCGCCGGCAGCTACCGCGCGGCCACGCTGCGCAGCTGGAACCCGGCCACGCGCAGCTGGCAGATCTGGTGGCTGGACGCGCGCCACCCCGACAGCATCGGGGTGCCCATGGTCGGCCGCTTTGAAGGCGGCGTGGGCACGTTTTTCGCCGACGAGGACTTCGAGGGCCGGCCGATCCGCGTTCGTTTCCTGTGGAGCCGCACCGATACCCCCTCGCCGCGCTGGGAGCAGGCCTTCTCGACCGACGGTGGCGCGACCTGGGAAACCAACTGGGAAATGGACTTCACGCCGGCGGCGTGAGCGATTCCAGTTCGGTCTGCACCTGCAGCCAGCGCTCTTCCAGCACGTGGATCTCGGCGCTGGCGTGGGCCAGCCGGCGCCCGAGTTCGGCATAGTCGTCGCCGCCGGCGGCCGGCTTGGCGAGTTGCTTCTCGATCTCGGCCTTCTCGGCATTGAGCTTGGCCATGCGCTCGTCGATGCGCTGCAGCTCCACCCGCAGCGGGCGCGTGGCTTCCGACTGCTTCACGCGCGCCTGCTTGGCGCCCTTGCGGTCTTCGCGCGATGCGGGCGGCGGGGCGGGTGCGGCCTTGCGTGCCGGTGCGGCGGCCACCGGTGCCGGCGTGGCGGCGACGGCCGGCCGTGGCGGGTCGGGCAAAGGCTGGCCCTTGGCGGCGGCGCGCGACACATCCAGCAGCCACTTCTGGTAATCGTCCAGGTCGCCGTCGAAGGGTTCGACCCTGCCGCGCGCCACCAGCCAGAACTCGTCGCAGGTCTCGCGCAGCAGCGCGCGGTCGTGGCTGACCAGCATCACCGTGCCTTCGAACTCGTTGAGTGCGATCGACAGCGCCTCGCGCGTGGTCAGATCAAGATGGTTGGTCGGTTCGTCCAGCAGCAGCAGGTTGGGGCGCTGCCACACCAGCATGGCCAGCACCAGGCGCGCCTTCTCGCCACCCGACAGGCTGCCCACCGCCTGCTGCACCATGTCGCCGGTGAAGCGGAAGCTGCCCAGGAAGTCGCGCAGTTCCTGCTCGCGCGCGGCCGGGCCCACGTCGCGCGCCAGGCGCACCATGTGCATCAGCGCGCCATCGTCGAGCTGCAGCACGTCGAGTTCCTGCTGCGCGAAGTAGCCGATCACCAGGCCCTTGCCTTGCGTGACGTGGCCCGACATCAGCGCCAGGCTGCCGGCGATGGTCTTCACCAGCGTGCTCTTGCCCTGGCCGTTGGCACCCAGGATGCCGATGCGCTGGCCGGCCAGCACCGAACGGCTGAAGCCGCTGACGATCTCCGCCGTGCCATAGCCGCAGCCCAGGCCGTCGAAGCTGAGCATCGGGTTGGGCAGGCTCAGCGGCTCGCGGAACTCGAAGTTGAAGTCGCCGGCCGTCATCACCGGCGCCAGCCTTTCCATGCGCGCCAACGCCTTTACGCGGCTCTGCGCCTGCTTGGCCTTGCTGGCCTTGGCCTTGAAGCGGTCGATGA
>CAYREA010000082.1:0-18917 GCA_964423075.1 uncultured Rubrivivax sp.
GTGGGCAAGGTCTACGTGCTGCCCAAGCACCTGGACGAGAAGGTGGCGCGCCTGCACCTGAAGAAGGTCGGCGCCATGCTCACCGAGCTGAGCGACGAACAGGCCGCCTACATCGGCGTGCCCAAGCAGGGCCCGTACAAGCCCGAGACCTACCGGTACTGAGCCGCTGCGTCGAAAGGCCGCGATGAGCGCACGCATCCCTGTCAGCTTCGAGTTCTTCCCGCCCAATACACCCGTAGGCAGCGAGAAGCTCAAGACCGTCGTGCAGGAACTCAGCGCTGCGAAGCCTGAGTTCTTCAGCGTCACCTATGGCGCTGGCGGTTCCACGCGCGACAAGACGCTGGCGACGGTGCGTGACATCGCGGCCCTGGGCCATGAGGCCGCGCCGCACCTGTCTTGCATCGGCAGCACGCAGGCGAGCATCAGCGAGATCCTGGCCACCTACCGTGCGCAGGGCATACGCCGGCTGGTGGCGCTGCGTGGCGACCTGCCCAGCGGCATGGCCACGGCCGGCGAGTTCCGCTATGCGAGCGAGCTGATCGAGTTCATCCGCAAGACCCAGGGCGGCGACTGGCACATCGAAGTGGCCGCCTACCCCGAGTACCACCCGCAGCAGCGCTACATCAAGCGCGACCTGGAGCACTTCGCCCACAAGGTGAAGGCAGGTGCCGACTCGGCCATCACGCAGTTCTTCTTCAACCCCGACGCCTACTTCCACTTCGTCGACGAGGTGCGGGCCCTGGGTGTCACCGTGCCCATCGTGCCGGGCATCATGCCCTTCCACAACTACGGGCGCATCGCGCAGATCTCGGCCCGCGACGGCATCGAGATCCCCCGCTGGGTGGCGCTGAAGATGGAGGGCTACATGGACGACGCGGCCAGCATCCGCGCCTTCGGCATCGAGGTGGTCACGCGGCTGTGCGAACGCCTGATCGAAGGCGGCGCGCCCAGCATCCACTTCTACGCGCTCAACCAGTCGGCGGTGACGCTGGAGATCTGCCGCCGGCTCGGCCTCGCGCCCTGAAGCATCGGTTTTGATGCGGCGCAGCAACAGCCCGGGTCCCTGATTTTTGACCACGGTCAAGGCAGGGCTTCTCTTCGATCTCACGTCAGGTTCCGGTGCTTCCAGCCGGCGCCCAATGGGCGAACGGCCACGTGGCCGGCACCTTTTTCGACGGAGATGACATGAGCAAGAAGATCGGCTTTGTGGCCCTGGCCCTGGCGCTCGCCGCACCTGCCGCCCTGGCACAGGACACCGGCAACTGGCTGGTGCGCGGCCGCGCCTTGAACCTGCAGTCGGCCAACAAGGACAGCACGGGCCTCAACCTGAGCGTCAACGACAAGACCTTCCCGGAAATCGACTTCAGCTACTTCTACACCCCGAACTTCGCGGTCGAGCTGGTGCTCACCTACCCGCAGAAGCACGACATCCGCAGCGGCGGCACCAACATCGGCACCCTGAAGCACCTGCCGCCTTCGCTGCTGGCCCAGTACCACTTCACGGGCCTGGGCGCCGCCCGCCCCTACGTGGGCGCCGGCATCAACGTGACGCTGTTCTCGTCGGTGAGCTTCAACCCGGCCGTGGAAGCGGCGCTGCACCCGACCATCAAGAAGAGCAGCACCGGCCTGGCGCTGCAGGTGGGCGTGGACGTGCCGGTGGGCGGCGGCTGGCTCGTCAACCTGGACGTGAAGAAGGTCCAGATCAAGACCGACGTCAGCTCGTCCGGCACCAAGGTCGGCACCTTCAAGGTCGACCCGACTCTCGTGAGCCTGGGCGTCGGCAAGCGGTTCTGAGCGTTCAGCCCGGCGGCGCTGCCGCCGGGGCCCGCCAGGCCAGGCCTTCGTCGGTGAGGATGGCGTCCAGCGGCACGTCGTGCGGCTCGGCCGCCAGCCAGGGCACGTAGCCGTTGGCGTAGGCCAGCCCGCAGGTGGTGGGGCGCGGCGCCAGCGCGGCCAGCGTGCGGTCGTAGAAGCCGCCGCCATAACCCAGGCGCACACCCTGGGGGCCGTAGCCCACGCAGGGCACCAGCAGCACCGTGGGGTGGAAGGCGGGCGTGTCCTTGGGTTTCGGGATGCCGTAGGCGTCTTCTTCCATCTCGCAGCCCGGGAACCACATCTGGAAGCTGAGCTGCTTGGTGGCCTTGTCCATCACCGGCAGGCCGATGCAGCGCCGCTCGTCGGCCTCGGCCCAGCGGTAGAGCGCGGGCAGCGCATCGAATTCGCCCTTGATGGGCCAATAGGCGCCCACGGCCACGTCCTGGCGCCCCATCAGCCACACGCGCAGCACCTCCTGCAGGTGCATGGCGCGCTGGTGGCGGTCTATCAGCGTCTGGCGCTCGGCCTGCAGCTGGCGCCGCAGCACCTTCTTGTCACGGGACGGTTCCAGCGGGGGCATGTCCATCGTCATGGCGCTATTGTCGCGCCATGGCCGCTGCCCTTCCCGACTTCGTGCTGCACTGCGTCGAGCTGCTCTCGGGCGCCGGCACGGTGCGCGTCAAGCGCATGTTCGGCGGCTGGGGCCTGTATGTGGACGGACTCTTCGTCGCCATCGTCGGCTGGGAACGGCTGTACCTGAAGACCACGGCCGAGAGCCGCGCGCGCTTCGAGGCCGAGGGCTGCGAGCCCTTCCGCTTCAGCAAGGACGGCGAGGAGGTTTCGCTGTCCTACTGGTCGGCCCCGGCCGAGGCCATGGACTCGCCTGCGCTGATGCTGCCCTGGGCGCGCCTGGCGGTGCAGGCAGCGCTGGCGGCGCGCGCTGCCAAGGCGCCGCTCAAACCCCGTGCAGCGAAGGCGAAGTCCACGAAGACCACGGCCACCAGCCGCGCCGGGCCGGCCGCGAAGCGCTCGCGGCGCGGCTGAAGGCGGCGGGCGCGGCCTGCAGCAGGCTCAGCTGCGCGTCAGGCCAGGCTTCCAGCACCCAGGCGCTGCCCGCGGGCAGGGCCAGGCTCTGGCCGGCGTCGAGCCAGATGTCTTCGCTGTCGGGGCTACCGTCGCGGGCGGTGATCCAGACCCGGCCGCTGTCCACGCGCAGCCAGCGCGGGGCGCCTTCGGCCAGCAGGGTGACGGCCTGCCGGCCGTCGAGCTGGAACGCCCAGGGTTGGCTGGTTTGATGCGATTCGGTCATGAAAGGCTGCTTCATCACAGGCTCCGGTCGGGTCTTTCCGATGTCTTGCAGTCTCGGTGAAGTACCGGCCATCGTCCAATGAGGATCCAGGGCCTGATTGATAATGCATCGTCATGAATATCCAGCGCCAGCGCCCGCTCGCCATCGGCCCGCTGCGGGCTTTCGAGGCGGTGGCGCGGCTGCTCAGCTTCCGCGCCGCCGCGGAAGAGCTGCACCTGACGCAACCGGCCATCAGCCGCCAGATCCGCGGCCTGGAAGAAGAGCTGGGCGCGCCACTGTTCCTGCGCGGCACGCGCCATGTCGAACTCACCGGCCCCGGCACCCAGCTGCTGCGCAGCGTGGCGCCGCTGCTGACGCAGCTCGACGGCACGGTGCGCCAGATCCGCACCTCGCAGCGCCGCCAGCCGGTGGCGGTGACCACCTTCGCCTCGCTGGCCTCGTTGTGGCTGCTGCCGCGGCTGCAGGGCTTCCAGAACCAGCATCCCGAGTCGGACATCCGCATCTCGGCCAGCGACACCCTGGCCGACCTGGACGACCCCGAGATCGACCTCGCCATCCGCTACTGCCACCCCGACGACGCCCCATCCGGCTCGGTGGAATTGTTCGGCGAGGTGCTCACCCCGGTGGCCAGCCCCGCCCTGCTGCAGCGCCTGCCGTTGCGCAGCCCGGCCGCACTGGCCGAGCACACGCTGCTGGAAGAAGACGACAACCGCGCCAGCACCGCCTACCTCAGCTGGCGCCACTGGCTGCGGGTCAACCAGCAACCCAAGCTCGAGCCGCGCGGCTGGCTGTACCTCAACTTCACCTACCAGCAGATCCAGGCCGCCGTGGCCGGCCAGGGCCTGGCGCTGGGGCGCATGCCGCTGGTGTGCGAAGTGATGGCACGCGGTGAACTGGTGGAACCCTTCGGCGCCGCCGGTCGCGTGATCTCGCCCTACGGGTACTGGCTGGTGCGCTTTCCCTCGCGGCGCGAACGCCCGGCGCTGGCGGCCTTCGAGGCCTGGCTGCTCGAACAGGCCCGTCTCACGCGCGAGGCGCTGGCGGCGCCCGACATGCTGCCCGCATCGCGCCAGCATGCATGAACAACACCATCGCGCGCCGGCCCGTTCCCTGCGCTAAATTCGAAGCCATGTTGCGCCGCACACTGATCGCGTTCGCCCCCCTGCTGGTGGCCCTGTCGGCCCTGGCGCAGGGCAGTGCCGACGACACGGTGGTGCAGGCGCGCGAAGCGCTGCGCAAGCGCGACAAGACGGCGCTGGCCGCGGCCAGCGTGGCCGTGAACAAGGCCCGCCACCCGCTGGCGATGTGGGTCGACTACTGGGAGCTGCAGAACCGCCTCACCGATGCGCAGCAGCCCGAGCTGGATGCCTTCGCCCGGCGCTGGGCCGGCACCTACGTCGAAGACCGCCTGCGCAACGACTGGCTGCTTGAGCTGGGCCGGCGCCGCGACTGGGCCAACTTCCGCGCCGAGTACCCGCGCTTCCGCATGAACGACGACCGCGAGGTCAGCTGCTACGCGCTGCTCACGCAGCACCTCGACGGCCAGGACGTCAAGGCCGCGGCACGCAGCGCCTGGTGGGCGCAGCGCGATCTGGACGACGGCTGCAACCTGATGGCCAAGGCGCTGTTCGACGCCAAGGTGCTGAACAACGACGACGTCTGGCACGAGACCCGCCTGTCGATCGAGAACAACCGCCCGCGCGCCGCGCGCGCCGCCGCCGGTTTCATCAGCCCGGCCCTGGGCGACGCGGTGGGCGCGATCATCGACAACCCGGCGCGCTTCCTCAACCAGCGCGGTGCCGGCGACGGCCGCAACGGCCACGAACTGCTGCTGCTGGCGCTGATGCGCAGCGCCGCCAACGAGCCCGAGTACGCCGCCGGCCGGCTGCAGGAGGCCGCCACGCACCGCCTGCCAATGGTGCTGGAGGCCACCGCCTGGGCCCATGTCGCCAAGCAGGCGGCGCTGAAGCAGATGCCGCAGGCGGGCGACTGGGCGCGCGAGGCCTGGAAGCGCTGGGACGCGGCCAACAAACCCGGCATGCAGCCGCCGTGGAGCGACGAGCTGCTGGCCTGGCATGTGCGCGCCGCGCTGCGCGAGCCGCTGGCCAGCCCGCGGCGCTGGACACTGCTGCTGCGGGCCATCGAGGCCATGCCTGCCGCCGAGCAGCGCGATGCCAGCTGGGCCTACTGGAAGGCGCGCGCGCTGCAAGCGCAGGCTGCCGCCGGCGCCGAGGGCGAGCCGACGCGCGACGCAGCGCGCGTGCTGCTCGAAAGCGCCGCCGCGCAGCCCGGCTTCTACGGCCTGCTGGCGGGCGAAACACTCGGCCAGCCGCTGGCCTTGCCGCCCACGCCCGCGCCGCTGACGGCCGAAGAGCGCGAAGCGCCACGCGCCGTGCCCGGCTTCGTGCGCGCGCTGCAGCTGATGAGCCTGGGCTTGCGCAACGAAGGCGTGCGCGAATGGAACTTCACGCTGCGCGGCCTGGCCGACCGCGAGCTCATGGCCGCGTCGCAGCTGGCCTGCGAACGCGAGGTGTGGGACCGCTGCATCAACACCAGCGAACGCACCCGCAACGAGGTGCACATGGCGCAGCGCTACCCCACGCCCTACCGCGAGCAGATCCAGGCCCGCGCGCGCGAATCCGGGCTCGACACGCCGGTGCTGCTGGGGCTGATACGGCAGGAATCGCGCTTCGTCGCTGACGCGCGCTCGGGCGTGGGCGCCAGCGGCCTGATGCAGCTGATGCCGGCCACCGCGCGCTGGACGGCCAAGAAGGTGGGCCTGGACTACCGCGGCGAGATGATCACCGACACCGCGGTGAACCTGCAGCTCGGCAGCGCCTACCTCAAGCGCGTGCTCGACGACTTCGGCGGCTCGCTGCCGATGGCCGCCGCGGCCTACAACGCCGGCCCCGGCCGCCCGCGCAAGTGGCGCGAAGGCAGCGGCACGATGGAGCCCGCGGCCTGGGCCGAGACCATCCCCTTCAACGAGACACGCGACTACGTCAAGAAGGTGTTGGCCAACAGCGTCTACTACGCCGCGCTGCTGGGCGCGCAGAACCCGAGCCTGAAGGCGCGGCTGGGCCCCCCCATCGGCCCGCGCGAACCGAGCGCCGCCGTGCCTGACAAGGACATTCCATGAACCGCGTCGTCGTTTTGGGTGGCACCGGCTTCGTCGGCCACGCGCTGTGCGAGAAGCTCGCCGCCGGCAGCGCCAGCCTGCGCATCGTCGTGCCCACGCGGCGCCTGCAGAATGCCCAGACCCTGCGCGCCCTGCCCACGGTGGACGTGCTGCAGGCCGACGTGCACGACGACGCGCAGCTGGCGCAGGTGCTGGCCGGCGCCGACGCGGTGGTGAACCTGGTGGCCATCCTGCACGGCAGCGCGGCCGAATTCGACCGCGTGCACGTGGCCCTGCCGCGGCGCCTGGTGCAGGCCTGCATGGCCAGCGGCGTGCGGCGCGTGGTGCACGTCAGCGCGCTGGGCGTGGCGGCCAACGCGCCGTCGAAGTACCTGGCCAGCAAGGCCGCGGGCGAGGCGGTGCTGCAGCAGTCGGGGCTGGCACTGACGCTGCTGCGGCCCTCGGTGATCTTCGGTGCCGAAGACCGTTTCCTGAACCTCTTCGCCACGCTGCAGGCGGTAGCACCGCTGATGCCGCTGGCCGACGGCACGGCCAGCTTCCAGCCCGTGTGGGTGGACGACGTGGCCGCGGCCATCGCCGCCTGCCTGCAGCGGCCCGAGACCATCGGCAAGACCTACGAATGCGCCGGCCCCGGCGTCTACACCCTGTCGCGCCTGGTCTACCTGGCGGGGCTGTGGTCGGGGCATGAACGTGTGCAGCTGCCGCTGCCCGCCTTCATCGGCCGCCTGCAGGCGCTGGCGCTCGAGATGCTGCCGGGCACGCCGCTGATGTCACGCGACAACATCGAATCGATGAAGGTGCCCAACGTCGCCAGCGGGCAGCTGCCGGGGCTGGCGGCCCTCGGCATCACGCCCGCCGCGCTGGAGGCGGTGGCGCCGCAGTACCTGGGCAGCCAGAACGGCCGCGCACGGCTCGACCGCCTGCGCGCGCTGGCGCGCCGCGGTTGATCTGCATCAGCGATGTCGGCGCCTCATGGCGCCGATGCGAAAGCTGCATCAGCCGCCGTGCGCCGTGCCCGTAGCATGAGGGCCTGTGTGACATGGAGCGCTGCATGCAACTGGTGATCGGCAACAAGAACTACTCGTCGTGGTCGATGCGGCCCTGGGTGCTGATGCGCCAGCTCGGCCTGCACTTCGAAGAGGTGAAGCTGCGCTTCGACTTCGAACCCAACTCGCCCTTCCGCCGCGCCGTGGCCCACTACACGCCAACCGGCCTGGTGCCGGTGCTGCTGGACGACGACTTCGCCGTGTGGGACACGCTGGCCATCGTCGAGTACCTGCACGACAAGTTCCCCGGCCGCGGCGTGTGGCCCGAGGACATGCGCCAGCGCGCCCGCGCGCGCAGCCTGGCGGCCGAGATGCACTCGGGCTTCGGCGCGCTGCGCAGCCATTGCCCGATGAACGTCGAAGGCCATCTGCCGGAGGTGGGCCAGCGCATCTGGGCCGAGCAGGCCGCGGTGCGCGCCAACGTCGAGCGCATCGAGGTGATGTGGGTCGACGCGCTCAATGCCAGCGGCGGCCCTTTCCTGTTCGGCGAGTTCTGCGCCGTCGACGCGATGTACGCCCCCGTGGTGCTGCGCCTGCGCAGCTACGCGCTGCCGATGTCGCCCACGGTGCAGGCCTACGCGCAGCGCATCTGCGCCGCGCCCGGCGTCGCGGCCTGGATCACCGACGCGCTGGCCGAGCAGGACTTCCTCGATTTCGAGGAGCCCTACCGCAAGCACCGTTAGCTGGACAATCGCGGGCGATGCGTACCGTCGCCCTGCTGATCCTGATGCTGGTCCTGGCCGCCTGCGCGGCCGTCGCGCCGGCGCCTCCCAAGGACACCCTCGTGGCGCCCACGCTGGGCCGGTTGCCGGCCAGCGCGCTGGTGGTGCTGGCCCCCGCCGACCAGCACGATGCCTACCTGAAACCTGGAGACAGCCTGGTGCTGCAGGCCTTGCACCGGCAACTGGCCGGCGCCGGCTTCCGCGTGGCCGCCCTGGAGGCCAGCAACCACGACACGGTGTGGCGCCAGGAGATCGATGCCGCCGGCGGCATCTACGACCCGGCCAGCGGCGCGCTGCGCCCGGCGGCCTATGCCCAGGCCGTGTCGAGCCTGGCGCGGCGCATCTGCGCCGAAGCCGGCTGCACGCTGCTGCTGCGTTACCGGCTGGCCACGCGCCCGGCACTGCTGGGCGGCACCACCGCCGAATGGGACGGGCAACGCCGCCACCAGCCCGTGGCCGGCACCGGCGGAGACTCATGGAGCTTCCGCGAAGGAACCATGAACGCCCTGTCCGTGGAACTGCAGGGCCTGGCGGCCGACGGCACCCTGGTGCTGCGCAGTTTCGGCGGCGCCTCGCTGCCCTTCCGGGCCGACATCACCGGCAGGAAGTTCGAGTTGCGCACCGACCTCTTCGACAAGGACGACGAGATCGCCGACGGCGTGCGCCTGGCCCTGGTGCCGCTGCTGAACGCCCGATGAACGCGCGCTTCTTCATCGTCGGCGGCGCGGTGCGCGACGCGCTGCTGGGCCTGCCGGCGAGCGACCGCGACTGGGTGGCCGTGGGCGTCACGCCCGAAGAGCTGGTGGCGCAGGGCTTCCGCCCGGTGGGCAAGGACTTCCCGGTCTTCATCCACCCGCACAACGGCGAAGAGGTGGCGCTGGCGCGCACCGAACGCAAGACCGGCCGCGGCTACCACGGCTTCGCCTTCCACGCCGCGCCCGACGTGACGCTGGAAGAAGACCTGCGCCGGCGCGACCTCACCATCAACGCCATCGCGCAGGCCGAGGACGGCACGCTGATCGACCCCTACGGCGGCCAGCGCGACCTGCAGGCGGGTGTGCTGCGCCATGTCTCCGAGGCCTTCGTCGAAGACCCGGTGCGCCTGCTGCGCCTGGCGCGGCTGGCGGCGCGCTTCCCGCACTTCACGCTGGCGCCCGAGACGCTGGCGCTGCTGCAGCGCATGGTGGCCGATGGCGAGGTCGACGCGCTGGTGCCCGAGCGCGTGTGGCAGGAGCTGTCGCGCGGCCTGATGACCGCGCGGCCCAGCCGCATGCTGGAGGTGCTGCGCGAATGCGGCGCGCTGGCGCGCCTGCTGCCCGAGCTGGACCGCCTGTGGGGCGTGCCGCAACCGCCGCAGCACCACCCCGAGGTGGACACCGGCGTGCACCTGCTGCTGGTGCTGGACGAATGCGCGCGCGCCGGTGCGCCGCTGCCGGTGCGCTGGGCCTGCCTGTGCCACGACCTGGGCAAGGGCAGCACGCCGCGCGAAGAGTGGCCGCGCCACATCGGCCACGAGGGGCGCAGCGCGAGCCTGGCCGAGGCACTGGCCGAACGCCTGCGCGTGCCCACCGACTGCCGCGAACTGGCCGACGTGGTGGCGCGTGAGCACACCCATCTGCACGCCAGCGGTGTGCTCGCCGCGGCGGCGCTGGTGCGCCTGTTCGAGCGCTGCGATGCGCTGCGCAAGCCGGCACGCTTTGAACAGGTGCTGCTGGCCTGCGCCTGCGATGCGCGCGGCCGCACCGGTCTGCAGGACCGGCCCTACGAGCCGGCCGAACGCTTGCCGCCGCTGCTGGCCGCGGCGCGCGGCATCAACACCGCCGCCGTGGCCGAAGCCGCGGCGGCACAGGGCAAACAGGGGCCGGAGATCGGCGCCGCCGTGCGCGCGGTGCGGGTGGCGGCCGTCCAAAAAGAACTGGCCGCGCACGAGGCGCGGCCAGCTTGAGAAAACCGGTGCCGGTTCAGGCCGACTGAAGGCGGCGGCGCAGCGCCAGGCCGGCCAGGCCGGCGGCCAGCAGCAGGAAGGGCGCGGGCTCGGGGATCGGGCTCACCGCAACGCTGCCGCCGGTGACCGTGAAGGGGATCTCACCGAGCGCTGCGTTCAGCAGCACCACGTTCGAGAACGTGATCGGGCTGGTGCCCGCGCCGGGCGTGGTGAAGTCGATATGGGCCAGCACGCCGCCACCGTTCACGCCAGGCAGGCTGCCCAACAGGCTGTCAAACGCAAACGAGACGATGCCGGTGGTGTTGTTGATGGTGCCGGGGCTGAAGAAGGTGCTGCCGCCGGTGGGCAGGAAGGGGCCCTCGGTGACGCTGGCGGCCTGCAGGATGGACGGGTTGAAGCTCAGAGAGAACTGGAAGGCGTAGAGATCGACCACACCCGTGATCACCACGTCCAGGCCCAGAGGCTGGCCCTGAGTGGCCGAACCCGTGGTGGTGAACGACACCACCGGATCGGCTGCCGCCGGTGACGCCATTGCGCCCAGCACCAGCGCAGCGCCGAGGCTGTTCTTCCAAGCTTGCCAACTCGCCATGAATCCTGCTCCTTGAAGGCACGCGAACTGCGAGCCCTGCATCGATCAACCAATGTATGCCAGAACAGGGGCCGATGGCGAGCCCGAATCGGCCCCGAAGGTGCACGGCACACCCCCTGTTCCGGTGGGTCGCCGCCGCCTGAACCGTAACGGCCTAACGCCGCACCGGTGTGAACGCCAGACGAGCCTGCAGCGTGGTGATGGCCGCTTCCAGTTGCTTCAGCGCCTCGGGGCCGGCCGCGTCGCGGCGGATCACGCGCTTGTCCTGCTTGCCACGCAGCACACGCGTGGTGACCCAGGCGCCGTCCTGCACGTCAGGGTCTTCGTAGATGTCCTTCATCTCGAAGAAGCCCTTGCCCTGCGCCAGCCGCGCCAGGGCCTCGAAGTCCTCGCGCCGCAGCGTGCCGCTGGAGGCGCTGTCGGTGGTGGCATGGCGGGCCTTGCCGATGGTGCTGAGCGTGGCCGTGCCGTCGCTGCGCAGCACCAGCACCGAGCCGGTGGCGCAGCCGGAGCAGTCGCGCTCGATCGAGATCTCGCTGATCGTGTTCATCGCGGTGCCTGCCGGTTGTGCGCACGCAGCCAGTGCGGCGAAGGCGGTGCATGCGCACAGGCTTCGGACCATTCGTTTGAGGTGCTTCGTGATCATCAACCCCTTGATCGAGGGGTGCTTGCGGGCCATCTTTGCGGTCCTTGCGCGCCACACCCTATTGGCCGTTCGGGCATCTTAAGCGTAGGCTCGCCGCTTCGTATGGATGAGGCTTGCGGTGCCCTGCCGCAGTTCGATTCCGGTCGACGCCCTCCCCACGAGAGCATGGTTGTTGCTAGCCGCGGAATCGCATGCGCGTCGCGCAACCGCTCTTGATGATCCACATGCCAGCCTGGCTCGAACAAGGACACACCATGGGAAAAGCACCGTTCTTCAACACAGCCGCCGTCGTGCTAGCGCTGGCCGGCATCGCCGCGCCGCCGCTGGCCCAGGCGGCGGCTGCGCGCGCGCAGGCCGCGCAGCCCAGCGCAGCGATGGCGCACCCGTCGCGCGCGCTGTGGCTGGACATGAAGGGCACGCCGCCCGCCACCTCGGCCCGGGGTACGCCCAGCGCCGTGCAGGCCCGGACGCTGCGGGCGCTGTCGCTCGACCGCAGCAGCATCGCCGCCATGGTGGCCACCGCGCCGATGGAGCGCACCGACGCCGCGCGCAGCAACCCCGTGGTGCTGTCGCTGCCCGATCCTGACGGCGGCTTCCAGCGCTTTGCCGTTGTCGAGTCGCCGGTAATGGAACCCGGCCTCGCCGCCAAGCACCCCCAGATCAAGACCTACGCCGGCCGCGGCATCGACGACCCCACGGCCAGCCTGCGCATGGACATCTCGCAGCTGGGCTTCCACGCCTCGGTGCGTTCGCAGAAGGGCTCCTGGTACATCGATCCGTACTACCAGAAGGACGACAGCCTCTACGCCAGCTTCTACCGCCGCCACGTGCCGCGGCCCGACACCTTCCTGAAGGAAGGCCTGCTGAGCGAAGGCCAGGTGACGCTGGCGCGCGGCCTGTACCACGCCGGTGATTCCGTGGAAGTGCGCGGCGCCGGTTTTGCGCCGGGTGCGCTGGTGGCCATCACCGTGCGCAACGTGCAGAACGACGTCGCGCCGCGCCAGGTGGTGCACGCCACCGCCAGCGCCGACGGCACCGTGTCGGCCCGCATCAAGGCCGACCCGTACAAGACGATCGGCAGCTACAGCGTCACCGCCAGCGACGGCCGCAGCAGCGGCAGCGGCAGCTACCAGGTCGTGGCCGACAACGAGCCGTTGAACGCCTCGGTGGGCCCGCAACTGCGCACCTACCGCCTGGCCCTGCTGTCCGACCCGGGTTACGCCACCTACCATGGCGCGGCCAACGTCACCGCAGCCAAGGTGGCGCTGATCAACCGCGTCACGCAGGTCTATGAAGACGAGACCTCGATCCGCCTGGTGCTGATCGCCGCCAACGACGCGCTGAACCTGAACACCGCGGCGCAGTTCAACGGCACCAACGGCCCCTGCGGCGCCACGGCCTGCTTCCCCTCGGCCGCCGTCAGCTGCTCGTCGGCCACGCTGACGCGCAACCGCGTCGTCATCGGCCTGCTGGTGGGTGCCAGCAACTTCGACATCGGCCACATCGGCGTGGGCGCCGGCGGTGGCGGCATCGCCAGCCTGGGTGTCGTGGGCGGGAACAACAAGGCCCAGGGTTGCACGGGCCTGCCGACGCCGGTGGGTGACCTGTTCGCCGTCGACTACGTGGCGCACGAGATGGGCCACCAGTTCGCCGGCAACCACACGTTCAACGGCGTCGCCGGCAGCTGCTCGGGCGGCAACCGCAGCGCGGCCAACTCGGTGGAACCGGGCAGCGGCACGTCCATCATGGCCTATGCCGGCATCTGCAGCACCGACAACACGCAGCCGCACAGCGACGCCTACTGGTCGCAGCGCAGCTTCGACGAGATCACCACCTTCGTGGCCGGTGCCGAGACCAACATCAACGAAGTGCAGCAGGCTGCGCTGACGAACTTCAGCACCGACGGTCTGCAGTTCGTGCTTCGCTACAACGGTGCCGACAGTGCACCCATCGTGCGCGGCACCAGCTTCACCACCGCCGGTATTGCGGCTGCGGTGCAGGCCATCGCCGGCTGGCCCGCGGGTGGCACGGTGACGGTGAGCGCGCTCACCGACGCCGGCTTCTCGATGACCTTCGGCGGCACGCTGGCCGGCACCAACGTGGCCGAGCTGCAGCTGGTGAACATCAGCGCCGGCGCCGCCGGCTACATCGGCGAGATCGCCAAGGGTGGCCTCACCAGCCGCGGCGGCAACGTGGTCACCGCCACCGGCAACAGCGCTCCCGTGGTGACGGTGCCGGCCGCGGTCTACACCATCCCGCTGCGCACGCCCTTCGCACTGACCGGCAATGCAACCGACGCCAACGGTGACACCATCACCTACCTGTGGGAGCAGACCGACCGCGGCGGCAGCACCGGCACGGCGCTGATCAGCAACACCAAGACCAACGGTCCGCTGTTCCGCCAGTTCGGCACCTATGCGAACGTCAGCGCCACCAACACGCTGCTGTACAACTCGCCGGGCGAGAACATCGTGGGCACCAACCCGACGCGCGTGTTCCCCGACCTGCCGCAGATCCTGCTGAACAACACCAACGCCGAAACCGGCGCCTGCCCGGCCGCTTCGGCCACGCCGACGATCCCGCAGATCGACTGCTTCTCGGAGTTCCTGCCGACCATCGACTACGTGGGTTTTGCCGGTGTCAACGCCAGCCCGCTGGCGCTGAACTTCAAGGTCACCGCGCGTGACGGCAAGGGCGGCGTCAACAGCGCCACCACGCAGCTGCAGCTGGCCACCGGTGCCGGCCCCTTCCTGGTGACCGCACCCAACACCGCGGTGACGGTGGACGGCGGCTCGCAACTGGCCATCACCTGGAGCGTGGCCAACACCAACGTCGCGCCGGTCAGCACCGCCAACGTGAAGATCAGCCTGTCCCGGGACGGCGGCCTGACCTACCCCACCGTGCTGGCCGCCAGCACGCCCAACGACGGTGCCGAGACCTTCACGCTGCCGAACTGGAACACCACCACCGCCCGCATCAAGGTGGAAGCGGTGGGCAATGTGTTCTTCGACGTGTCCAACGCCGACTTCACCATCCGCCTGGTGGGTGACCTCGACGGCGACGGCGCCGTGGGTTGCGCCGATCTCGCCATCGTGCGCGCTGCCTTCGGCACCGTGGTCGGCCAGCCGGGCTTCGACCCGCGCGCCGACGTCACCGGTGACGGCATCGTCGACATCCGCGACCTGGCCTTCATCTCGCAGCGCGTGACCATCGGCGTGCGCTGCCCGGTGTGATGTCCTGAAGCACCGCTTCAACCGGTGCTGCTGAAAACGCCGCCTACGGGCGGCGTTTTGTTTTGGACAGCAGCCACAGGCCCGCGAAGGTGAGCGCGCCGTTCAGCACCAGCAGCTCCAGCCCGATCTGCCAGCCGCCCAGCCAGCGCTGCTGGTTGGCGTCCAGCACCCAGCACAGCACGGGTGCGGCCAGCGCCACGGCCGGGGCCCAACGGTCGTTGACCTGGCGCCGGGCCAGCAGCGCGAAGGCGAAGAGGCCCAGCAGCGGCCCGTAGGTGTAGCCGGCCAGCTTGAGGATGAGGCCGATCATGCTCGGGTCATCGAGCGCCTTGAAGCCCATCACCAGGGCCATGAAGAGCAGCGCAAAGCCCAGGTGCACGGTGCGCCGCAGGCGCGTGCGCGCCGCCTCGTCGAGGTCGGTGCGCTGCTGGAAGCCCAGCAGGTCGATGCAGGTGCTGCTGGTCAGCGCGGTGAGCGCGCCGTCGGCGCTGGGGAACAGGGCCGACACCAGCGCGATGACGAACAGCACCTGCACCCAGCTCGGCAGGTAGTACAGCACCACGGCCGGGAAGAGCCGGTCGCCGCTGGCCGCCAGGCCCACGGTGGGCGCGTACAGGTACAGCAGGCCGCCCAGGAACAGGAACACACCCACCACCGCCAGCAGCACGAAGCCCAGCACCAGCAGGTTCTTCTGCGCGTCGGCCAGGCGCGCCACCGACAGGCTCTTCTGCATCATCTCCTGGTCCATGCCCGTCATCGCGATGGCGATGAAGGCACCGGCCAACAGCTGCTTGGCAAAGTGGTCGCGCGCCAGCCAGTCGGTGTGCCACAGGGTGGACAGCTCACGCTCGTGCATCTGCGCCAGCGCCTGCGGGATGGAAAGGTCCAGCTGCTGCAGCAGGAAGCCGGTGCACACCAGCAGGCCCAGCAGCATGCCGGCGGTCTGCAGCGTGTCGGTGAAGACGATGGTGCGCACGCCGCCCTCCACCGTGTAGAGCAGGATCAACAGCAGGATCACCGCTGCCGTCAGCCAGAAAGGCACGCCGAAGGCCGACAGGATCATGTCCTGCAACACGTTCACCACCAGGTAGAGGCGCGCCGTGGCACCCAGCGTGCGCGAGACGATGAAGAAGGCCGCGCCGGTGCGCCCGCTGCGCGGCCCCAGGCGCTGCGTCAGGCTGCCGTAGATGGAGGTGACGCGCAGGCGGAAGTACAGCGGCAACAGCACGAAGGCGATGACGGCATAACCCAGCAGCTGGCCGATGACCACCTGCAGGTAGCCGAACTGCGTGAGCCCCACCGCACCCGGCACGCTGATGAAGGTGACCCCCGACAGCGAGGTGCCAATCATCCCGAAGGCCACCAGCGGCCAGGGGCTGGCGTGGCTGCCGATGAAGAAGGCCTCGTTGTCGGCGCGGCGCGAAGTCCACCAGGCCACGCCCAGCAGCAGGCCGAAGTAGCCCAGCACGAAGGCCAGCAGCACACCCGCGGACATCAGATGAAGAGCCCGATCAGCATGAAGAGCAGGCTCAGGATGAGGGAGCTGGTCAGCGGCAGGTACCAGTCACGCCCGCGGATGCGGAAGCTCAAGTCGCCGGGCAGCTTGCCCAGGCCGATCTTGCGCAGCCAGTCGTGCAGGACGTTGAACAGCACGCTGGCAAGAAGGAAGACGAGCAGCCAGCGCATCTAGAGGGTGTGGCTGCGGTCGCCTTGGGCGAAGCCGATGGGGTTGATGTCGACGCCCTTGGCCAATGCCAGCACCTTGAATAGTTCGCCCATCTCGTGCTCGGTGAGCAGCTTCTGCGCCGCGGCCGTGGTGCGGATGTCCGCGCCCTGCAGCAAGTCCAGCAGGCCGCAGTTCATCAGGAAGCGGGCTTGCGAGGTGTAGCCGATCACGTCCAGCCCAGCGTCCTGCGCGGCGAGTGCAATGCCGCTGAAGTTGACGTGCGCGGTGATGTCCTTGTCGCCCACGTCGGCGAGCGGGTCCATGTCGGCCCGGTGCGCGCGGTGGCACATCAGCGTGCCGCCGTGGCGCTGCGGCAGGTAGTACTCGCTGTCGGGAAAACCGTAGTCGATGAAGAAGGCGGCGCCGCGCTGCAGGCGCTCGGCCAGCGTGCGGATGAAGGCTTCGGCCTGCGGGTGGATCTCGGTGATCGTGCCGGGCACGAAGTTGTGGTCCACCGGCGGGCGCAGGTCCGTCGGCCGGTCGACCCAGACGAAGCCGCCTTCGCCTTCGGCCACGCCCCGCTCGAACCAGCCGCGGCCGTCGAAATGCAGCAGCTGCACCGGCATCGCGTCCAGCACCTCGTTGCCCACCACCACGCCGTGCATCGCCTCGGGCCAGGTGTCGAGCCAGCGCACACGGCCTTCGAAACCTGCCAGCCGTTCGGCCTGCGCGGCACGCAGCGTGCCGGACAGGTCGACGATCGAATAACTCGTGATCCGATCACCCAGCGCCTGCA
The DNA here is from genome assembly GCA_964423075.1 of uncultured Rubrivivax sp. Classification (GTDB taxonomy): domain Bacteria; phylum Pseudomonadota; class Gammaproteobacteria; order Burkholderiales; family Burkholderiaceae_C; genus Rubrivivax. The sequence goes on from CAYREA010000082.1 coordinate 16,907, forward strand.
GCAGCTGCGCCGCCAGCGCGCCGGAGCCGGCGCCGAACTCGAACACCTCGGTCGCGCCGGCCGCGTCCAGCACCTGCGCCACCTGGCGCGCCAGCGCCTGGCCGAACAGCGGCGACAGCTCCGGCGCGGTGACGAAATCGCTGCCCGAGGCAGGCATGGTGCCGAACTGCCGGCTGCCGCGTGCGTAGTAGCCGTGCCCCGGCTCGTAGAGCGCGGCGGCCATGAAACGGTCGAAGGCCAGCCAGCCGCCGGCATGGGCGATGAGCTTGCGCAGGCGCGCTTGGAGTCGCGCCGATAAACTCTCGGCCCCGGCTGGATGCATCCGCGGCATTGTAGGAACCGTAGGTCTGCCCGCTCCTGGCCCCACCCGCATGCCAACAACCCCCATCGCGCTGATCACCGGCGGCGCCCAACGCATCGGGCGCGCCATCACCCTGCACCTGGCCGCGCATGGCTGGGGCGTGGCCGTGCACTACCGCCATTCCGACGCCGCGGCCGCGCAGACCGTGGCCGCCGCGCGCCAGTCCGGCGCACCCGCGCAGGCCTTTGCGGCCGACCTGGCCGACGAGGCCCAGTGCAACGCCCTCGTGCCCGCCGTGCGCGCGGCCTTCGGCCGCATCGACGCGGTGGTCAACAACGCCTCGCTGTTCGAGCACGACGATGTCGCCAGCTTCAGCATGAAGGCGATGGAAGCGCACTGGCGCGCCAACACCGCGCCAGCCATCCTGCTGGCGCGTGCGCTGCATGGCGCTCTCGGCGAGGGCCGCACCGGTTGCGTGGTGAACCTGCTCGACCAGAAGCTGTGGAACCCCAACCCCGACCACCTGAGCTACACCCTCAGCAAGGCCGCGCTGCAATCGGCCACCACGCTGCTGGCCATGGCGCTGGCGCCGCGTGTGCGCGTGTGCGGCGTGGCGCCGGGCGTGACGATGCTGTCCGGCGACATGAACGACGCTGAATTCAAGGCTGCGCACGCCATGACGCCGCTGCTGCGCAGTTCCACCCCCGAGGATGTCGCACGCGCTGTGCACTTCCTGCTCGAATCGCCCGCCATCACCGGCAGCACGCTGCTGGTGGACGGTGGCCAGCACCTGATGCCGCAGGCCCGTGACGTGATGTTCCTGGCGCGCGAGCCAACCTGAGCCCCTTTCATGCAAAGCCTGCTGAACCACCCCTCCCTGATGGATTGCCGGCGCGTGTTTCTGCGCGACTATTCGGTGCACATCGACATCGGTGTGCACGACTTCGAGAAACAGGGCGCGCAGCGGGTGCTGATCAACGTCGATCTTTACGTGCCGCTCATCGCGTCGACACCCAAGGCCGATGAACTGCACGAGGTGGTGGACTACGACTTTATCCGCCGCAGCGTGGCCGAACGGGTGTCGCGCGGCCACATCCACCTGCAGGAAACGCTGGCCGACGACCTGCTGCAGCTGATGCTGGCCCACCCCAAGGTGCGCGCCGCGCGGGTGTCCACGTCCAAGCCCGACGTCTACCCCGATTGCGCCGAGGTGGGCGTGGAAGTCTTCGGCATGAAAGAGGAACACTGAGATGAATGCGCCGCAAGACGCCCAGGCCGTGCGCAAGATGGCCTTCGAAGCCAACAAGCTGAGCAAGCGCCTGCACCGCCAGGTGGGCCAGGCCATCGGCGACTTCAACATGATCGAGGCCGGCGACAAGGTGATGGTCTGCCTGTCCGGCGGCAAGGACAGCTACGCGATGCTCGACATCCTGCTGTCGCTGCGCGAGCGCGCGCCGATCGACTTCGAGCTGATCGCCGTCAACCTCGACCAGAAGCAGCCCGGCTTCCCGGCCGAGGTGCTGCCGGCCTACCTGAAGAGCCGCGGCGTGCCCTTCCACATCGAGAACCAGGACACCTACTCGGTGGTGAAGAAGCTCATCCCCGAGGGCCAGACCATGTGCAGCCTGTGCTCGCGGCTGCGGCGCGGCATCCTGTACCGCGTGGCGGGCGAACTCGGCGCCACCAAGATCGCGCTCGGCCACCACCGCG
>CAYREA010000083.1:0-18911 GCA_964423075.1 uncultured Rubrivivax sp.
GGCCAGCCGGTGGTCATCGGCGGCGGCCGGCGCCACCAGCCGGTGCTGCAGCCCGACGGCACGCGCCGCTACGCCACGCTCGCGGGGTACGCGGGCCGCGGCGTGGTCACCACCGCCACCTATGCCGCGCGCGACTACGGCGTGCACTCCGGCATGGGCCTGATGAAGGCCGCGCAGCGCGCCCCGCAGGCCGTGCTGCTGCCCACCGACTTCGACAGCTACCGCCGCTACTCCAGGATGTTCAAGGCCGCCGTGGCCGAGGTGGCGCCGGTGATCGAAGACCGTGGCATCGACGAGATCTACATCGACCTCACCGAGGTGCCCGGCGCGCAGGACGCCGTGGGCCACGACGCTGCCGGCGGCGTGCGCGGCGTGGCGCAGGAGATCCGCAACACCGTGCGCCGAGCCACGGGCCTGTCCTGCTCGATCGGCGTCACGCCCAACAAGCTGCTGTCCAAGATCGCGAGTGAGCTGGACAAGCCCGACGGCCTGACGGTGCTGGCGCAGGACGAGCTGCCCACGCGCGTCTGGCCGCTGCCGGTGCGGCGCATCAACGGCATCGGGCCCAAGGCAGGCGCGAAGCTGCAGGCCCTGGGCATCCAGACCATCGGCGACCTGGCACAGCGTGAGAAGACCTTCCTGGTGGAGCAGTTCGGCCGCAGCTACGGCCGCTGGCTGCACGAGGCGGCACACGGCATCGACGACCGGCCGCTGGTGACGCACGGCGAACCGGTGTCGATGAGCCGCGAGACCACCTTCGACCGCGACCTGCACGCCGTGCAGGACCGCGCCGAGCTCACGCGCATCTTTACCGAACTGGCCACGCAGGTGGCCACCGACCTGCAGCGCAAGGGCTACGCCGGCCGCACCATCGGCATCAAGCTGCGCTTCGACGACTTCAAGACCGTCACGCGCGACCTCACGCTGCCCGAGCCGGTGGCCGATGCGGCGGCCATACGCCACGCGGCGGGGCTGTGTCTGAAGCGGGTGGAGCTGAAGAAGCGGCTGCGGCTGCTGGGGGTGCGTGCGGGGTCGCTGGTGAAGCTGTAGCCGCCTATCATCCGCCGCCATGAAACACCGCCTCCTTGCCGCCGCGCTGTGTGCGCTGGCCGCCTCGGCCCCGGCCGCCACGCTGCAGATGACCGTCACCAACGCCGACGGCAAACCCGCACCCGACACGGTGGTGCTGGTGCAGCCCACGGCCAGCTGGCCGGCGCAGGCGCTGCCGCCGGTGGCGGTGATCGAGCAGAAGGAGATCCGCTTCGTGCCCTACGTCACCGTGGTGCCGGTAGGCGGCAGCGTGCGTTTCACCAACCTGGACAGCTACGACCACCACGTGCGTTCGCAGCCCGGCGGGCCGCTGGGCTCGGTGGCGCCGGCCAAGGAGTTCGAGTTCCGCCTGGCGCCCCGGCGCAAGGGCAACAACGTCAGCCCCGATCTGAAGTTCGAGGTGGCCGGCAGCGTGTTGCTGGGCTGCCACCTGCACAACTCGATGCGCGGCCACGTCTACATCAGCACCACGCCCTGGTACGCCGTCAGCGACGACAAGGGGCAGGTGAAGATCGAAGGTGTGCCCGACGGCCAGGCCGAGGTGAAGCTGTGGCACCCCGACCAGCTGACCGAGCAGCCGGCGCTGCGGGTGCAGATGGCCGGCACCGCCACGGCCGAGGGCAAGCTCAACTTCACGCCGCGCCGCCGGCCGCCGCCGCGGCCGAAGGGCGAATACGACTACTAGAAGAAGACGAACGCGATGACCGTCATCACCACCATCGAGGACCTGCGCGTGCTGGCACAGAAGCGCGTGCCGCGCATGTTCTACGACTACGCCGACAGCGGCAGCTGGACGGAGAGCACTTACCGCGCCAACAGCGCCGACTTCCAGAAGATCAAGCTGCGCCAGCGCGTGGCGGTGGACATGGAAGGCCGCAGCACCGCCACTCAGATGGTGGGTGTGGACGTGGCCATGCCGGTAGCCATCGCACCCACCGGCCTCACCGGCATGCAGCATGCCGACGGCGAGATCCTGGCCGCCAAGGCGGCCGAGGCCTTCGGCATCCCCTTCACGCTGTCGACGATGAGCATCTGCTCCATCGAGGACATCGCCGCGAACACCCAGGCGCCGTTCTGGTTCCAGCTCTACGTGATGCGCGACCGCGGCTTCATCGAACGGCTGATCGACCGCGCCAAGGCCGCGAAGTGCGGGGCCCTGGTGCTCACACTCGACTTGCAGATCCTGGGCCAGCGCCACAAGGACCTGAAGAACGGTCTCTCGGCACCGCCCAAGCTGACGCTGCCCAACATCATCAACATGGCCACTAAGCTGCGCTGGTGCCTGGGCATGGCGGGCACGAAACGGCGCCAGTTCGGCAACATCGTGGGCCACGTGGAAGGTGTCACCGACATGGCCAACCTGGGCGCCTGGACGGCGCAGCAGTTCGACCCGCGCCTGAACTGGGGCGACGTGGAATGGATCAAGAAGCGCTGGGGCGGCAAGCTGATCCTGAAAGGCATCCAGGACATCGAGGACGCGAAGCTGGCCGTGAACAGCGGCGCCGACGCGCTGATCGTCAGCAACCACGGCGGGCGGCAGCTCGACGGGGCGCAGAGCAGCATCGAGGCGCTGCCGAGCATCGTGAACGCGGTCGGCTCCCAGATCGAGGTGCACATGGACGGCGGCATCCGCAGCGGGCAGGACGTGCTCAAGGCCGTGGCCCTGGGTGCCAAGGGCACCTACATCGGCCGCGCCTTCCTCTACGGCCTGGGCGCGATGGGCCAGGAAGGCGTGAGCAAGGCGCTGCAGATCATCCACAAGGAATTCGACCTGACGATGGCCTTCTGCGGCCGCCAGCGCGTGGCGCAGGTCGACCAGAGCATCCTGCTGCCGGGAACATTTCCCACCTGAGGCGTCCATCGCGGCCGCAATCCTCGTAAGTGACCGCCATGGATGAAGGCAACCAGGAACTCGCCCGCCTCTTGGCCCGTGTCGCGCTGCGCGACCAGGCGGCTTTTCGCGCGCTCTACCAGGCGACATCGGCCCACCTGCTGGGCCTGGCCTACGGCATCCTCGACCGGCGCGACCGCGCCGAAGACGTGCTGCAGGAAGCCTTCATGAACGTCTGGAACGGCGCCGCCGGCTACAACCCGGCCATGGCCACGCCGATGACCTGGCTCATCAACATCGTGCGCAACAAGGCCATCGACAAGCTGCGCGTGGGCAAGGCCGAACGCGCGTCGACGGTGGCGCTGGACGACGAGGCCTACGCCATCGCCGACGAGCCCGAGCGCGAGCCGCAGCGCCTGATGCAGGCCAGCCTGGAACGGGCCCAGGTCGACACCTGCATGGCGCAGCTGGGCGCCAGCCAGCGCCAGGCCATCGCGCTGGCCTACTACAAGGGCCTGGTGCACACCGAGATCGCCAGCGCACTCGACGCGCCACTCGGCACCGTGAAAGCCTGGGTGCGGCGCGGCATGGACAGGCTGCGTTCGTGCCTGGAACAGGCCGGGGTGACTGCGTGAACTACCTGCGCCCCGAACGCCTGGACGCGCTGGCGCGCGACTACGCGCTCGGCCTCATGCACGGCGGCGCGCGGCGCCGCTTCGAGCACGTGCTGCGCGCCAGCCGCGCGGCCGAACTGGCCGTGCTGGTGTGGCAGGAAAGGCTGGCCACGCTGGCGGCCACGGTGCCGCCGCTGCAGCCCAGCCCGGCGCTGTGGCAGCGGCTGGAAGAACGCCTGCAGCCGGCAACCGGCGCGGCGGCCGTGCCGGCCCCGTCACGCTGGGCCTGGCTCGGCCACGTCCTCGCCGGCCGCAGCCTGGGCGGCGCCCTGGCCGGCCTGCTGCTGGCGGTGGTGGTGCTGCGCGAACAGCCCGGCCTGGTTGGCCTGGAGCCCGCGCGCGAGACCCTGCCCGCCAGCTACGTGGGCCTGCTGCTCGACGAAGCCGGCAAGCCCACGCTGCTGGCCAGCTCGCGCCGCCACGGCAAGACGCTGACGGTGAAGATGCTGCAGCCGATCCAGATCCCGGCCGGCCAGCAGGCCACGCTGTGGGCGCTGCCCAAGGACGGCGCCGCGCCCTTCAAGGTGGGCGTGGTGCCGGCCCAGGGCCAGGCCACGCTGCCGCTGCCGTCGCCGGCCGAGAAACTCTTCTTCAGCGTGGCGCGCCTGGCCGTCACCTACGAAGCCGACGCCAACGCCAGCGCGCCGGCACCGGCCTTCGTGCTGTCGGGGCACTGCGTCAAGCTCTGGTGAAGAAACTTGCGGCGACCCTGCGTCCGCCGCAACATGGCCCCTCGTAAGTGACCGCAGGACATCGCGAAGGCGGTGGCCGCCACACCGAGGAGCCTCAAGATGAAACGTCTCACCCCCCTGCTGGCCGCACTGCTGCTGGCCGCCACCGCCGCCGCCCCCGCGCACGCGGCCGACACCACACCCGCCGCTGCGCCCACGGCCGACCCGCTGGCCGGCGCGCGTGCGCTGATCGCCGAAAACAAGTGGGCCGCGGCCATCGCCGAGCTCAAGCGTGTCGACGCCAAGGACAACGCCGACTGGAACAACCTGATGGGTTACAGCCACCGCAAGGCCAAGACGCCCGACTACGGTGCCGCCGAGGCCTACTACGACGCCGCGCTGGCGCTCAACCCCAAGCACCGCGGCGCGCTGGAGTATTCCGGCGAGCTGTTCCTGATGATCGGTGACCTGCCGCGCGCCGAGCAGCGCCTGGCGGCACTGGACAAGGCGTGTTTCCTGCCCTGCAGCGAGTACACGGACCTGAAGAACGCCATCGCCAAGTTCAAGGCCAACGGCAACCGCGTCGCCGCCCAGAACTGAGAAACCGCGGCCGCCTGCCGGCGGCACGCCGAAACGTAGTCAACTCACTTTGAAAGTAACCATCATGAAACTGCTGACCCTCGCCACCACGCTGGCCGCTGCCCTTGCCACACCCACCGCCTTCGCCTTCGACGACCCCGCCGGAGACCTGCTGCCCAGCTTCACCGGCACGGCGGTCGGTGCGCTCGACATCCTGCAGTCCAGCGCCGTGTTCGACAGCGGCACCAACACCTTCACCATCAGCGCCACCACGGGCGGACACATCGCCGGTCTGCCGGGCGTGGCCTTCGCGTTCGGTTTCGACCGCGGCGGCGCGAACAACTCGGCCTTCGCGGCCATCGGCTTCCCCGATGTGAAGTTCAACACGGTCGTCTCGCTGCGTGCCGACGGCACCAGCAGCCTCGGCGGCGTCACGCCCACCATCAGCGGCCACACCATCAGCGCCACCTTCAGCGCCGACCTGCTGCCCACCACCGGCCTGGACTTCGCCAACTTCACCTGGGCGCTGTGGAGCCAGGACCTGGCGGTCGCCGGCCTGGCGCGCAACGCCGACTTCGGCCCCACGGCCAACATCCCCGTCAGCAGCGTGCCCGAACCCGGCAGCTGGGCGCTGATGGCCGCGGGCCTGGGCCTCTTCGCCCTGCGCCGCCGCGCAGCGGCCTAAACCGGAACGGAACGGCGCAGGAAACGCGGCGGCCGCCGCGCCTGCGCCGCCTGTTCGTAGGCGTGGCCGAGGGCCAGCAGGCGCCATTCGCTCCAGGCGCGGCCGACGAAGGACAGGCCCATCGGCAGCCCACGCACCAGCCCGCAGGGCACGGTGAGATGCGGGTAGCCGGCCACCGCGGCCGGCGTGCTGAAGCTGGCGCCGTAATGGTCGCCGTTGACCGTGTCGGTCAGCCAGGCCAGGCCGCCGGTGGGCGCGATGAGGGCGTCGAGCTTGTGGGTGTCGAAGGCCTTGTCCAGGCTGTCGGCGCGCGCGGCCTTGGCGCAGGTGGCCAGGGCCTCGCGGTACTCGGTGCTGTCCAGCCCGCCCAGGGCCTGCGCCTTGACGAACAGCTCCTGCGCGAAGTGGGGCATCTCCTTGTCACGCTGCGCCAGGTTGAAGGCGATCACGTCGGCCAGGTTCTTCACCGGCGCTTGCGGCGCGAAGGTCTTGAGCCACACGGCCAGGCCGTGTTTCAGTTCGTACAGCAGCACACTCAGTTCGGCGTCGCCGTAGTTCACCGGGGGCAAGGCGACGTCGTCGATGACCTCGGCACCCAGGGCACGCAGCTGCTTCACTGCGGCTTCGAACAGCGCGTCGGCTTCGTCGAAGCCGGTGAGGAAGTTGCGCGCGATGCCCAGGCGCGCGCCCTTCAGCGCGTCGGCGGCAAGCGGCTGTTCAACCGGCGCAGGTGCCTTGGCGGTGGCCTCGTCGGCGCCGTCGGGGCCCTGCATCGCGGCGAACAGCAGTGCGGCGTCGGCCACCGTGCGGGTCATCGGGCCGGCCGTGTCCTGCGTGTGGCTGATGGGGATGATGCCGTCGCGGCTGAGGCGCCCCACCGTCGGCTTCAGGCCCACCAGGCCGTTGATTGAGGAAGGCGAGACGATGGAGCCGTCGGTCTCGGTGCCCACGCCCAGCGGTGCCAGGCCGGCGGCGATGGCGGCGCCGGTGCCCGAGCTGCTGCCGCTGGTGTTGCGGTCGAGTGCGTAGGGGTTGCGCGTGAGGCCGCCGCGTGCGCTCCAGCCGCTGGTGCTGCGCGTGCTGCGGATGTTGGCCCACTCGCTGAGGTTGGTCTTGCCCAGCACCACGGCGCCGGCTTCGCGCAGGCGCCTGACGATGTGCGCGTCGCGCGCCGCGCGCACCCCGGCCAGGGCGAGTGAACCGGCGCTGGTGCTCATGCGGTCGCCGGTGGCGATGTTGTCCTTCAGCAGCACCGGCAGGCCGTGCAGCGGGCCGCGGATCTTCCCGGCCTTGCGCTCGGCGTCGAGCCCCTTGGCCAGCGCCGTGGCCTCGGGGTTGAGTTCGATGATGCTGTTGATGCGCGGGCCGTGGCGGTCGATGGTCTCGATGCGCTGCAGGCAGCTGGCCACCAGCTTCTCGCTGCTGGTCTTGCCCTCGGCGAGCAGGCGCACCAGCACGGTGGTGTCCATCTCGGCAAGGCTCTGGTTCGGGGGTGGCGCGCGACGCACGGCCATGGCGGGAGCCTCCATCAACAGCGAGGCGGCGGACGATAGCAGCAGGGTTCGGCGTTGCATGCGCGCGAGGCTAACGCACGCCCAGCTTGAAGGCGATCATCGCGCGCAGCTTGTTCGGCAGCACGGGCTTGATCAGCAGGTGGTAGTCGTGCGTGACGGCTTCGTCCTCGTGCCCGCCCAGGCTGCTGCCGGTGATGACGATGGCGGGCAGCTTGCGCTCGGCCCAGCGCGCGCGGATGGCCACCAGCGCGTCGATGCCGGTGCGGCCCTGCGGCAGGCGGTAGTCCACCAGCATCAGGTCGGGCGGCTCGGCGGTGGGTGCGGCCAGCCAGGCTTCGACACCGGCGATGGTGTCGAAGGACACCACGCGTGCGCCCCAGGCCTGCAGCAGCACCACCAGGCCTTCGCGCACGGCGATCTCGTCCTCGACGACGACGATGAGGCGGCCTTCGAGCGTCAGCCCCAGCGGCAGCTTCACCACGCCGGGCGCGGCTTCGGGCGCGCTGCGCGGCGCCTTGCCCACCGGCACTTCAAGGCTGAACACGGTGCCATGGCCAACCCGCGAGCGCACCCAGATCGGCGCGTCCATCAGCCCGGCCAGGCGCTTGACGATGGCCAGGCCCAGGCCCAGGCCCTTGCGCTGGTGCGCTTCCAGCGGGCGGTTGATCTGGGCCTGGAAGAACTCTTCCCAGATGCGCGGCAGTGCCGCTTCGCTGATGCCGATGCCGCTGTCCCACACCTGCACCAGCAGACGGCCACCACGCGGGCGGCAGCTCACCAGCACGCCGCCGTCGTCGGTGTAGCGGATGGCGTTGCTCACCAGGTTGCGCAGCACACGTTCCAGCAGCACGGGGTCGGCATGCGCCACGTGCTGCTCGCCGCGGAAGGACAGCATCAGGCCCTTCTCGAAGGCCACCGGCTCGAAGTGCAGGCGCAGGCGCGAGAACAGGTCGCGCAGGCGCACGGGCGCGGGGTTGACGTCGACGCCGCCGGTGTCGATGCGCGTGATGTCGAGCAGTTCGCCGAACAGGCCTTCGAGCGCGTCGACGCTCTCGTTGATGCTGTTCACCAGCGAGGCCACTTCGGGGTCATGGCTGCGCTGGCGCAGCGCTTCGGCGAACAGGCCCATGGCGTGCAGCGGCTGGCGCAGGTCGTGGCTGGCGGCGGCGAAGAACTGGGTCTTGGCGCGGTTGGCGGCCTCGGCGTTGCGGCGCGCCTCTTCGGCCACGCGGCGCGCCTCTTCGGTGACGATCATCTCCACGCGCAGCCGCCCGGCCAGTTCGTCGGTGCGCGACTTCAGCGTGATGGCCTGGCCCAGGGCGCTGCCGTAGGTGCGCGCCATCAGCACCGTCAGGCAGAACAGCAGCGTCAGGATGACCGCCAGCTGCAGGTGCCAGGGGTGTGTGCTGTCGCTGGCGATGCGCACGATGGTGGGCGTGAGCACCAGGCTCAGGAACACCAGGAACACACGCGGCTGGGTGGCCAGCAGTTGCACCGAGCCCAGGCAGTAGGAATAGACGATGAGGATCACCGACAGGCTGTGGTACGGCGTGCCCAGGCCCCAGAACAACCACACCGCCAGGCCCCACATCGCGCCCTGCGCCAGCACCAGGACCTTCCAGCTGGTGCGCCAGCGCCTTAGCGTGGCCTCGTCGGCGTCGCGCTGGCGGCGGAAACGCAGGTAGTGCGCCAGCCGCAGCAGCCACAGCGCGGCCACCACCGCCAGCCAGCCGCCGATGCGCCAGCGCTCGGCCAGGGGCCAGAAGATGCTGCTCATCAGCACCATGCCGATGAGGTTGCCGGCCAGCGTGGCCGGGGTCTGCACGTAGAGCGCGCGGATGTGGTCGACGTCGCCGCGCTGCGCCATCGGCAGCACGGCCGGGGGCGCGGCCGGCGGCGCGGGGTCTTCGGACACTGCGGGCTCGGGCCCGGCGATATCAGCCGCCATGCGTGGGGCGCGGCTTCAGCGCGGCGGCAGGCGCCAGGCGAAGGAGCCGCCCTGGCCCTGCGTCATCTGGCTCACGGCCAGCACGGCCTGGGTGCGCGAGCTGACGCCCAGGGCGCGCAGCACGGCGGCCACGTGGTCCTTGACCGTTTCCACCGACAGGTTGAGCTGGCGCGCGATGAGCTTGTTGGGCAGGCCCTGCAGCAGCAGCGACAGCACCTCGGCCTGGCGCGGCGTGAGGCCCACATCTTCCAGCTTGGGCACCTTCTGGTGCGGGTCGGGGCGCGCGGCGGGGCCCAGCGGGGCATCGCCCAGGGGCGTGGAAAAGCCGGGGTCGGCCGGGATCGGCGCGTTGGGGTCGCGCTCGGGCATCTCGACGCGGCGGCTGAAGTCCAGGCCCAGCATCGAGGGCGGCACGTACATCGAGCCCGTCATCACCATGCGCAGGGCTTCGTTCAGCTCGCCGTGCGAACTGCGCTTGGGCACGAAACCCATGGCGCCGCTGTCGATGGCGCGGATGACGTCGCTGGCGCGGTCTGACGCGGACACCACCACCACCGGCACCGCCGGGTAGGCGGCGCGGAATTCCACCAGCACGTCGAAACCGTCGGCGTCGCCCAGGGAAAGGTCGAGCAGCACCAGGTCGAAATCGGAATCGGCGGCCAGCGCGGCGCGCGCGGCGGCGGCGCTGTCGACACCCACCACCCGGGTGTCGTTGCCCACGCGCTGGATCACCTGCTGCAAGGCCGACAGGACCAGCGGGTGATCGTCGACCAGCAGCACTTTCATGTCTTCTCCACGCCCCGTGATCGGGGCATTGTGAGTCAGCCGCAGGCCGCCATCGCAACCCCAATTTGGGGGTGTTCAGGTGTAGCGGCGCGACACCGTCTCGGCCACGCAGGCCGGCTTGCTGCTGCCTTCCAGCTCCAGCGTGGCGAGCACGTCGAGTTGGGCACCGCCGGGCAGCGGCTCGTAGGCCATGAGCTTGAAGTGGCCACGCACCCGCCCGCCCGCTGGCACCGGGTTCGTGAAGCGCACGCGGTTGAGGCCGTAGTTGACGCCCATGCGCACGTCGTCGATGGCGAAGGCCGTGGCAAAGAGCTGCGGCACCAGGCTCAGCGTGAGGAAACCGTGTGCGACCGTGGTGCCGAAGGGCCCGGCGGCGGCGCGGTCGGGGTCGACGTGGATCCACTGGTGGTCGCCCGTGGCCTGGGCGAAGAGATCGATGCGGGCCTGATCGACCTGCAGCCAGTCGCTGGTGCCGATGTCCTGCCCGACCAGGGCCGCCATGTCCGCCAGGTGGGGATAACGCTGCATCAGGCGATCCAGGCCGAGAGCGGGGCCCACTGTTCCAGGTCGCGCTCCACGCGGCTGGGCGCCACGTCCCACAGCGTGAGCCCGCGGGCGGCCAGCTGCACGTAGTTCTGGGTGTCGCGCAGCCAGCCCACCACCGGCACCGGCAGCGTGCTCAGGTACTGGTGCAGCTGCTCGTTGGCCAGCGTGTGCTCGCGCACGCGCATGCCCACCAGGCCCAGCTTGACCTCGTGCGCGCGCCGGTGTTCGCGCAGCGCCAGCACGAAGGCATGGGTGGCCTGGATGTCGAACAGGCTGGGTTGCAGCGGCACCAGCAGGCGGTCGGCGATGCGCATCACGGCGTCCAGGCGCTTGCCGTGCAGGCCGGCGGGGGTGTCCAGCACGACATGCGTGGTGCCCTTGGGCGGCCGCACGATCTCGTCTTCGGCCACGTCCCAACCCATGATCTTGGGTAAGTGCGGCGGGCGGGCGGCAAGCCACTGGCGGCTGCTGTGCTGGCGGTCCACGTCCCCCAGCATCACGCTGTGGCCAGCGGCGGCCAGGCAGCCGGCGATGTTGGTGGCCAGGGTGCTCTTGCCGACGCCGCCCTTGGGGTTGGCAACGACGATGACGGGCATGGTCAGCTCCTCTCCTGCCTGCGGTAGGTTTGTCGGGTATGGTAGCGGCGCAGCACGCCGGCCCCGCGCGGGCAAACCCAAGCCCGAATCCAAGCCTTCAGCGATGGCCGACCTCCTGATCCTCGCCGCCCACCCGACGCTGGAACATTCCCGCGTCACCCGCGCCCTGATGAACGCGGCCCGGAAAGAAGCCCCTGGGGCGGAAGTGCGCGACCTGTACGCGCTGTATCCCGACTACTACATCGATGTCGCCGCCGAGCAGGCCCTGCTCGCCAGCGCCAAGCTGGTGGTGTGGCTGCACCCGGTGCACTGGTACTCGATGCCACCGCTGATGAAGCTGTGGCTGGACGAGGTGTTCGCCTTCGGCTGGGCCTACGGGCCGGGTGGCAGCGCGCTGCACGGCAAGGACCTGTGGCTGGCGGCCTCCACCGGCGGGCCGGGCCAGAGCTACCGCCCCGACGGCTACAACCGCTACTTCTTCGACGCCTTCCTGCACCCCTACGAACAGACCGCCGCGCTGGTGGGCATGCGCTGGCTGCCGCCGCTGGTGCTGCATGGGGCGCACCGGGCCACCGAGGCGGCCATCAATACCCACGCCGCCACCTTCGTCGAGCGCCTGCGCAACTGGCCCGCCTGGCCCGAGATCGAGGACATGGAAGGCCCACCCGAATGCGCCGTGCCGGCCGACGCACGGCCGCAGGACTGAAACCATGGAACACGGCGCCGGCTGGCTGCATTCGACGCTGATCTACCTTGGCGCCGCCGTGCTGGCCGTGCCGCTGGCGCGCCTCTTGGGCCTGGGTTCGATCATCGGCTACCTGGCCGCGGGCATTGCCATCGGGCCCTGGGGCCTGAAGCTGGTGGTGGACCCGGCGGCCATGCTGCACTTCAGCGAGTTCGGCGTGGTGCTGATGCTGTTCCTGGTGGGGCTGGAGCTGGAGCCGCGCCGGTTGTGGGCGCTGCGCCGGCCCATCTTCGGCTGGGGCAGCGTGCAGCTGTTCGGCTCGGCCGCGCTGGTGATGGCGGCCGGCGTGCTGGCAGGCGTGGACTGGCGGCTGGCCCTGGTGGCGGGCCTGGGCCTGGGCATGAGCTCCACCGCCATCGGCCTGGCCGTGCTGAACGAACGCAACCTGATGGCCACCAGCGCCGGCCAGAGCGTGCTGAGCGTGGCGCTGCTGCAGGACATCGCGGCCATCCCCATCCTGGCCGTGGTGCCGTTGCTGGCGGCCACGCACGCGGCCACCGAAGGCGGCGGCTGGCTCGGCGCGGCCAAGGCCTTCGGCGTCATCGCGCTCATCGTCTTCGGCGGCCGGCTGCTGCTGCGGCCGGCACTGCGCTGGATCGCCCGCAGCGACACGCCCGAGATCTTCACCGCCGCCGCCTTGCTGCTGGTGGTGGCCACGGCGGCGCTGATGCAGAGCGTGGGCCTGAGCATGGCGCTGGGCGCCTTCCTGGCCGGCGTGCTGCTGGCCGAGAGCGAGTACCGCAAGGAGCTGGAAACCGACCTCGAGCCCTTCAAGGGCCTCTTGCTGGGCCTCTTCTTCATCGCCGTGGGCATGAGCATCGACTTCGCGGTGGTCATGGCGCACCCGCTGGTGCTGGCCGCGGTGGTGGCGGGTTTCCTGCTGCTGAAGACCCTGGTGCTGTGGGCGATGGCGCGGCTGATGCCGCTGCCCCTGAAGGAGCGGCCGGTGTTCGTGATCCTGCTGGCGCAGGGCGGCGAGTTCGGCTTCGTGGTGTTCCAGACGGCGCTGGGCGCCGGTGTCATCAACGCCGAAGCCGCCTCGCTGCTGGTGGCCGCGGTGGGCTTCAGCATGCTGCTGACGCCGCTGCTGCTGCTGGCGGCTGACCGCTGGTGGGCCGCGCACCTGTCGCGCCACGAGGGCGGGCCGCCCATGGACGAAATCAACGAGCAGCAGGAAGCGCCCATCATCATCTGCGGCTTCGGCCGCTATGGGCAGATCGTCGGCCGCCTCATCAACGCCAACGGTCTCAGCGCCACCGTGCTCGACCACAGCGCCGACGCCGTGGAAAGCCTGCGCCGCTTCGGCTGGCCCACCTTCTACGGCGACGTCACGCGGCTCGACCTGCTGCGCACCGCCGGCGCCGAGCGCGCGCGCGTCATCGTGGTGGCCATCGACGACGTCGAGCAGAGCCTGAAGGTGGTGGACCTGGTGCGCCAGCACTTCCCGCAGGCCGCCATCGTGGCGCGCGCGCGCGACGTCACGCACTGGTACGGCTTGCATGATCGCGGCGTGCAGCACATCGAGCGCGAGACCTTCGAGTCTGCGCTGCACAGCGGCCGCACGGTGCTGGAACTGATGGGTTGGCAGCCGCACGCTGCGCGCAACCTGGCGCAGCGCTTCCGGCGCCACAACCTCGAGCTGCTGCTGCAGATGGCGCCGCACCGCCAGGACGAGAAGAAGCTCATCGCGCTGGCCAAGCAGGGCCGCCAGCAGCTGGAAGAGCAGTGGTCGCGCGAACGCGAGCAGCGCCAGGAAGCGATGGCGCGGCGCGGCGCGGGTTTTGCCGACCAGGCGGCCGACGACGACTGAACGGCCCCGGATCGCCCCTGCGGCGTGAAAAGCTCGCCACCGCGAGCGCGGGGTGGATGGGAAAACGAGCCGTTGCGTTTGCTGACTGCGACTTACATTCCCGTCCTTTCCACCGATGCGAACCACCATGAGCGCCAGGACGCTGTCCATCTGCGCCGACGACTTCGGGCTCAACCCCGGCGTGAACCACGGCATCCTGCGCCTGGCGCGGCGTGGCCGCGTCACGGCGGTGTCCTGCACCGTCAACGGCCCGGCCTGGGCCGCCGGCGCACGCGCCCTGGTGGCGGTGCCGCTGGTGGCGCGCGGTGCCCTGCGCCTGGGCCTGCACCTGAACCTGACCGAAGGCCAGCCGCTTTCGCGCGCCCTGCGCCAGCACTGGGACCAACTGCCCACGCTGCCGCAGCTGCTGGCGCTGGCGCACCTGCGCCTGCTGCCGCAGGCCGCGCTGCGCGACGAGTTGCAGGCGCAATTCGACGCCTTCGAGGCATGGGCCGGCCGCACGCCCGCGCACCTGGACGGCCGCCAGCATGTGCACCACCTGCCGCTGCTGCGCGACCTGGTGCTCGAGGCCGCCGCCGTGCGGCCGGGGCTGCGCGTGCGCGACACCGGCTCGGTCATCGCCCCTGGGCATGGCTTTCGGCGCTGGGCCATCCATCACTCCGGCGGCAGGCGGCTGCGCCGTTCGCTGCAGGCCCTGCAGCGGCAGGCCAACCCGGAGCTGGTGGGCGTCTACGACTTCGCCACCGCCGACTACCGCAGCCTGGTGCAGCGCTGGCTGGCCGCGGTTCCGTCGAGCGGCGCGCTGCTGTTCTGCCATCCAGGTGAAGGTGCGGCGGGCGACAGCCTGGCCGCGGCGCGCCGGCGCGAGCTGGCCTATCTGGACAGCGACGCCTTCGCCGCCGACCTGTACGCCGCCGGCGTGCGCCTGGGCCACGTGGCCTGAAGGCCTAGCGCAGCCCGTCCCACAGCAGCTTGGCGCCGGTGAGCGCCATGCCGGCATAGGCCAGGCGGTAGAACCAGGCCGGGCTGACGCGCCGCGTCAACCACACCCCGGCACGCACGCCCAGCGGCGGCAGCGGCAGCAGCAGCAGTGCAGTGAGCATGTTGCGCAGGTCGATCTGCCCGAGCCAGGCATAGGGCAGGATCTTCGACACGTTGAGCACGGCGAAGAACACGGCCATGGTGCCGGCGTAGACGAGCGGGTCCAGACGCAGCGGCAGCACGTAGGCGTTGATCGGCGGCGAGCCGGCGTGCGCCACGAAGCTGGTGAAGCCCGAAGCCACGGCGCAGGCCGGCCCCACCCAGTGCGGCGGGCGCGGCGCGTCGCGGCGCGGTGGAAACAGCAGGCGCTGCGCCAGGAAGGCCAGCGTCAGCGCGCCCACCACGCCCGATACCGCGGCGGTGGTGAACACGCCGAACAGGGCCAGCCCGATGGCGATGCCCAGCAGCCCGAAGGGCAGCAGTTCGCGCAGCAAGGCCGGGCTGCGCTCGCGCCACAGCTGCTGCAGTCCGAAAGCGTCGGCCACCAGCAGCAGCGGCAGCATGATGGCCGCGGCCTGCGGCACCGGCAGCGTCAGCGCCACCATCGGGGTCGACAGCGCGCCGAAGCCGCTGGCAAAACCGCTCTTGGACAGGCCGATGAGCAAGGCCGCGGGCACCGCGACGGCGTAGAACCAGGGGTCGTGGATGACCGGCAGCGATTCAAGCAAGGAGGATGGCGCGCGCGGCGCAGGGCGGGGAGGCGACAATTCTGCGATGTTCCAGCCCAGCCAGAACGATGTGCGCCGTTTCTTCTGCGCCGCCTATGCCAAGCAGCGGGACGGCGTGCCGCTCGACCCGATGGAAGACATCGCCGGCCGCTGGATCGCCGAGCACCCGGAATACCACGCCGACCTGGCCGACGAGGCCGCCGCGCTGGCCGCCGTCTACACGGTGGAAGACGGGCGCACCAACCCTTTCCTGCACCTGTCGATGCACCTGTCCATCCACGAGCAGGTGGCCATCGACCAGCCCACGGGCATCCGCCAGGCCGTGTCGCTGCTGGCCGCCAAGCGCAACTCGCTGCACGCGGCTCACCACGAGGTGATGGAGTGCCTGGGTGAGATGCTGTGGACCTCGCAGCGCAGCGGCCTGCCGCCCGACGGGCCGGCCTACATCGAGGCCGTGCGCCGCCGCGCGACGCGTTGAACCGGGCTCAGCGCACCGTCACCCAGGGCACCTCGAACCAGTTGTCCGAGCGGTGCACCACGTCCACGTTGCTGCGCGTGGCCCAGGGGATCACCTGGCGGTGCAGCGGGATCAGGTGCACCTGGTCGATGTATTCGCGCAGCGCGGCCTTGATCATGCCTTCGCGCTTCTTCGGGTCGGCTTCGGTGCCGGACGCGATGGCCAGTTCGTCGAACTTCGCATTCTTCACCCGGCCCCAGTTGTAGAAGCCCACGCCCTTCTCGCCCTGTGAACGCATCACCGGCGTGAACGTGGTCTCGGCGTCGGTGACGGCGCCGCCCCAGCCCAGCAGGTAGAGGCTGGTGTCGAGCTTCTCCATCTTCGGGAACCAGGTGGCGCGCGGCTGTGCGTTCACCTTGAGCTTGACCTTGATCTGCGCCCACATCGTGGCCAGCGCGATGCAGATCTCCTCGTCGTTGACGTAGCGGTTGTTGGGACAGTCGATGGTGACTTCGAAGCCATCGGCATAACCCGCCTCGGCCATCAGGACGCGTGCCCGGGCCAGGTCATGGGGCAGGCGCTGCTCGAAGCTCGCGTCGTTGTACTGCGCCAGCATGTTGGGCAGCAGGCTGCCGGTGGGCTGGGCCAGGCCGTTCATCAGCTTGGTCTTGAGCGTCTCGATGTCGATGGCCTGGTACAGCGCCTTGCGAACCCGGATGTCCTTGAACGGGTTCTTGCCCTTCACGCTGCTGTAGAGCAGCTCGTCGCGGAACTGGTCCATGCCGATGAAGAGCACACGGCTCTCGGGCCCTTCCACCACCTTCACGCCCGGCGTGTTGCGCAGGCGCACGATGTCGCGCGGCGCGGGGTCGATGACGAAGTCGAGTTCGCCCGAGATCAGCGCCGCCAGGCGCGTGGCGTCGTTGGCGATGGGGCTGAAGACGATCTCCTGCACATTGCCTTCCCACTTGCCCCACCAGCCGGCGTTCCGCTTGTAGGTGGTCTTCACGCCCGGCTGCCGGCTCACCAGCATGAAGGGCCCGGTGCCGTTGGCGTTGAAAGAGGCGTAGCTCTCTTCCTTGTTCTTGAAGTCCAGCGGCCGGGTGACCTTGTTCTTCTCGCACCAGGCGCGGTTCATGATGAAGACCGCATTCAGGTGCTGCAGGAACACCGGGTTCACGCGCGGGAGACGGAATTCGACAGTGAGTGCATCGATCGCCACCGGCGTGCCCAAGGCGTTGGCGTAGACCGCGATGTTCGAGGTGGGCAGCTGCGCGCGCTGCACCGAGAACACCACGTCGTCGGCCGTGAGCGCGGCGCCGTCGTGGAACTTCACGCCAGGCCGCAGCTTGAAGCGCCAGGCCTGCGGGTTGGGTTGCTCCCAGCTGGTGGCCAGGCCGGGCACGATGGCCAGCTTTCGGTCGCGCAGCACCAGGGTCTCGTACACCTGGCCGTTCATCGCGTTGGTGAGCGACTCGTTCTGCGACTGCGGGTCCATCGTCAGCGGGTCGCCCTGGCTCGACCAGCGCAGCGTCTGCGCCAGGGCCTGTGCAGGTGACAGGGCGGACAGCGCCAGCGCCAGGGCGGCGACGATCCAGGGTGACTTCATGTGCTCGTGCTCCTCGGGGCTGGAGCGCGAGTGTATTCAGCGCTGCAGGTGACGCAGCAGATCGGGGTCGGCCCAGAGTTCGTCGAGGTGGCCGAAGCTGTTGATCTCGGCGGCATGTCGGCCCGCAATGCGGTCGCTGCAGTGCTTGTCCGACAGGTCCAGGCGCAGCGGCGTGATGCGCATCTGCGACTTGGTGGAGAAGAAGACCTTGACCACCGGCTGCACCAGGCTGTGCGGGTTCTGCTCCACCACCACGGCCAGGCGGCCCGAGGCCAGCCGCACCAGCGAGCCGGTGGGGTAGATGCCCAGGCTCTGCACGAAAGAGGCGAAGAGCGTGTCATCGAACTGGCCCTTCCACGAGGCCATCTTGGCAATGGACTCGGCCGGGTCCCAGCCCACCTTGTACGGGCGGTTGGAGGTGATGGCGTCGTAGACGTCGCAGATGGCGCCCATGCGGGCCATCAGGGTGATCTGGTCACCCTGCAGCTTGTGCGGGTAGCCTTTGCCGTCGACGCGCTCGTGGTGGTGCAGCACCACGTCCAGCACCGCGGGCACGGCACCCTGCCCTTCGGCCAGCAGGCGATGGCCGCGCTCGGGGTGGGTCTGGATGACGGTGAACTCGGCATCGGTCAGCCGGCCGGGCTTGTTCAGCACATCCAGCGGCATCACGGCCTTGCCGATGTCGTGCAGCAGGCCGGCCAGGCCGGCCTGGCGGCAACCAGCTTCGTCCAGGCCGATCTGGCGCGCCAGCGCCACCATCAGCGCACACACCGCCACCGAGTGCATGTAGCTGTAGTCGTCGCGGCTCTTCAGCCGCGCCAGGCTCACCAGCGCGCCGGGATTGCGCTGCACCGAGCCGGTGATCTCGTCGACCAGCGGCATGCAGCCTTCGGCGTCGACGCTGCGGCCCATGCGGGCCTCGCTGAACATCGCCACCACCGCCTCGCGGCCGCGCTTGCAGATGTCGGCGGCCTGGCGCAGCTCGGCGCTGAGCGGGCGGTCGCCGGTGGTGGCGGTGGTCGCGGGCAGCGGCAGCGGCGATGCGGGCAGCGCCGCGTCGTTGGCCGCGGCAGGTGTCGAGTCGGCCACCGGAGCCGCCACGTCGAGGCCCTGGGCGGTGTCGATCCAGCACTCGGCCACGCCGCTGTCGCGCAGGCGCTGCATGTCGTCGGTGGACTCCAGCACGAAGCGGGTCTTCCAGAACGAGTGGTCGATCCACTTCGCTTCCAGCTTGTGGACATGCATGCCCAGGCGTAGCTGGTCGACAGCGATCTTCTTGAGCATGGGACGGGCGCGGACTTCGGACTGGTGGTGGCCTGACCGGTACTTCGACCGACTGGAGCCTGACTTGAGCCCGGACAACCGAAAAAGGCGCCCAGAAACGACAAACGGGCCCCAAGGCCCGTGTGCTTCAAGGATGTTGGCGACGCGTGGACGTCCGATAAGTTCGAATCCAGAGACTGGGTTCGACATGGGTTGCGTGCCTGGCCCGTTCCGATTGCACGCAGCGGCCAAGGCCAGACACGCGGACCATCACTTGTCGCTGTACTCCAGCGAAGAGTGATGCACCACGATGCGCAGCTTGCCGGCATCGTCCTTGACGAATTTCCAGGTCTTGTCCACCGAGGTGACCTTGCCGTCCTTGCCGGTGAAGTGCACCTTGCCCATGGTGGTGGCGCTGTCGCCGGCGATGAAGATGGC
>CAYREA010000084.1:0-18717 GCA_964423075.1 uncultured Rubrivivax sp.
GCACGCGCGCGATGACGGCCTTCAACTCGCGCGACGGCGGCTTCTTCCTCACCACGGTGGGCCGGGTGCAGACGCCGACGCTGTCCATCGTGGTGGAACGCGAGGAGAAGATCCGCAAACACGTGCCGCGCGCCTACTGGGAGGTGAAGGCCAGCTTCGACGCCACGGCCGGCCAGTACGACGGCAAGTGGTTCGACACCAAGTGGAAGAAGAACCCCGACGACGTGGAGGCCCGCGCCGACCGGCTGTGGAATGCCGAGGACGCTGACGCGATCCGCAAGGCCGTGCTCGGCCAGCCCGCCACGGTGGTGGACGAGGCCAAGCCCAGCACCCAGGCCAGCCCGCTGCTGTACGACCTGACCACGCTGCAGCGCGAGGCCAACTCGCGTTTCGGCTTTTCCGCCAAGACCACGCTGAGCCTGGCGCAGGCCCTGTACGAAAAGCACAAGGTGCTGACCTACCCGCGTACCGACAGCCGCGCCCTGCCCGAGGACTACCTGCCCACGGTCAAGGAAACCTTCGAGATGCTGGCGAAGGAAGACCTGCCCGGCCCGCTGCGTGAGCTCTCGGCGCACGCCAAGAAGGGGCTGAAAGACGGCTACGTCAAGCCGATCAAGCGCGTGTTCGACAACACCAAGGTGTCCGACCACTTCGCCATCATCCCCACGCTGCAGGCGCCGAAGTCGCTGACCGAGATCGAGCTCAAGCTCTACGACATGGTGGTCAAGCGCTTCCTGGCGGTGTTCTACCCGAGCGCCGAGTTCATGGTGACCACGCGCATCAGCACGGTGAGCACGGGCGGCAAGGACTACAGCTTCCAGACCAACGGCAAGGTGCTGGTGAACCCCGGCTGGCTGGCCGTCTACGGCAAGGAAGCGCAGGACGAGGACGCCAATCTCGTGGCCGTGGCGCAAGGTGAGCAGGTGCGCACCGAAAGCGTGGACGTGGCCGCGCTGAAGACCAAGCCGCCGGCGCGTTACACCGAAGCCACGCTGCTGAGCGCCATGGAAGGCGCGGGCAAGCTGATCGAGGACGAAGACCTGCGCGACGCGATGAAGGAAAAGGGCCTGGGCACGCCGGCCACGCGCGCCCAGACCATCGAAGGCCTGATCGCCGAGAAGTACATGCTGCGCGACGGGCGTGAACTGGTGCCCACGGCCAAGGCCTTCCAGCTGATGACGCTGCTGCGCGGCCTGGCCATCGAAGACCTGACCCGGCCCGATCTCACCGGCAACTGGGAATACCAGCTGTCCGAGATGGAACACGGGCGCTTGAGCCGCACCGCCTTCATGGGCGAGATCGCCAAGATGGCTGAGCGCATCGTGCGCAAGGCCAAGGAGTACGACCGCGACACCATCCCGGGCGACTACGCCACCCTGGCCGTGCCCTGCCCCAACTGCGGCGGCGTGGTGAAGGAGAACTACCGGCGCTTTGCCTGCACCGGGGCATCATCAGGCGTCGCCTCCGGCGCCGCGGGCGGTGCCGAAGAAGGCTGCGGCTTCTCCATCACCAAGATCCCCGCCGGCCGTGCCTTCGAGACGGCCGAAGCGGAAGGCCTGGTGCGCGACAAGAAGATCGGCCCGCTGGAAGGTTTTCGCAGCAAGGCCGGCTGGCCCTTCACCGCCGAGATCAAGCTGGCCTACGACGACGAGATCAAGAACTGGAAGCTCGAGTTCGACTTCGGCGACGACGCCAAGAACGGCGAAGGCGACGGCGAGCCGGTGGACTTCAGCGGCCAGGAAAGCCTGGGCGCCTGCCCCAAGTGCAAGGGCCATGTCTACGAACACGGCAGCAACTACGTCTGCGAGCACGCGGTCGGCGCGCACGTCACCTGCGACTTCAAGAGCGGCAAGATCATCCTGCAGCAGCCGGTGGAGCGGGCCGAGATCAGCAAACTGCTGGTCACCGGCAAGACCAGCCTGCTGGAGAACTTCGTCAGCAACAAGACGCGGCGCAAGTTCAAGGCCTACCTGGCCTATGACGCCAAGGAAGGCAAGGTGAGCTTCGAGTTCGAGCCGCGCGCTTCGAAGTTCCCGCCCAAGCCGGCGGCCAAGAAAGCAGCGGCAAAGAAGACGCCGGCTTGACGCAGACGCAGCCATCGGCGCTGCCGCCTTGCCTGGTGGCCAGCGGCGAGGGCTGCGTGCTGCACCTGGCCGTGGTGCCGGGCGCCCGCCGCACCGGCGTGCACGGCCTGCACGACGGCTGCCTGCGTGTGCGCCTGGTGGCGCCGCCCGTGGACGGCAAGGCCAACGCGGCGCTGCTGGCCTGGCTGGCGGCCGAACTGAGCCTGCCCCAGCGCGCCGTGCGGCTGCTGCGCGGCCAGAGCACGCGCCGCAAGCAGGTGGCGCTGGATGTACCCGCGCAGGCGGTTGCCCACTGGATCGCGGGGGCCCTGGACCCCACAGCGGGCAAGCACCTGTAAACAAGGGGGCATGAACCGTGCATTTCCGCGGATAAGCCGCCCGCTAACGCTTTTATGATCCGTCAATCCGATACTTCTGTACGGGCTACCGATGAAATCGTCGTTCTGGGGCCGCGCCTTGGCCGTGAGTCTGCTGCTGGCTGCGAACTGGGCCCACGCCCTCACCTTCGCCGTCAACGAAGGCGTGACCTACCGGGTCAGCAACGAGGAGATCCGTGCGCGTTATGCCGCGATCTCCGCCGACCTGTCCAAACTGCTGGGCCAGCCGGTGCGCGTGGAGCCCATAGGCGACTACCCCACCTTGCGCAAGGGCCTGGCCGACAAGGCCTACGACCTGGCCATCGTGCACCCGGCGCACATCTCCATCGGCGCGATGAAGAACAACGGCTACCAGCTGGTGGCGGTGACCAAGGGCTGGGAGAACTACCGCGCGGCCTTCATGGTGCGCGCCGACGCGCCGTTCAAGGACTTGTCCGAACTGCGCGGCAAGAAGGTCGGCGCCCCCGACGAGGACTCCATCACCTCGTGGATGGTGCGCGCCACGCTGCGCGACGCCCTGGGCGACGCCAAGGCCGTCACCTACAACTACACGCGCTACCAGGACGCCGTGCCCTTCATGGTGGAGCACACCTTCACGCAGGCCGGCGCCAGCGCCGCCACGGCGGTGGTCAAGCAGTGGGAAGCGTCCGGCGGCAAGGTGCTGTTCCGCAGCAAGCCGGTGCCCATCAAGCACGTCATCGCCAGCCCCGCCATCAGCCCCGAGATGGTGGAGAAGGTGCGCGAGTACCTCACCACGCTGGACAGCACCGAGGCCGGCCGCAAGAAGCTGGAGCCGATCAAGATCAAGGGCTATGCCACCTACGACGGCGCCGCGCTGCTGACCCTGGGCGCCTGGCTGGGCCTGTGGAACGACGGCCGCACCGCCGCGGCGCCCGCCACGCCGGCGGCGCCCACGCAGACCGCCGCCGCGCGCAGCACCGGCCTCTGAGCACCGCGCAGGGCCACGGCCCTGCGTGCGAGAGGGCGACGCGATGACCGCCGCCGTCCTGGCCAAGCTGCTGGCCATGTTCGTCACTGTGGCTTTGGGCTACGTGGCCGCGCGCCAGCGCTGGCTGGGCCGGCCCGAAGACGGCGACCCGGCCCGTGTGCTGGGCAACCTGGCGTTCTACCTCTTCGTGCCGGCACTGCTGTTCCGCACCACGGCGCGGCTGGACCTGGCGCATATGCCCTGGCGCACCCTGGCCGCCTTCTTCGTGCCGGCGCTGCTGATGCTGTTCGGCGTCTACCTCTGGCAGCGCCGCCGCGCCACGGTGGATGGCGCCGCCGCCCCCGCCGTGCGCGCCATCACCGCCACCTTCGGCAATTCGGTGCAGGTGGGCATCCCCTTTGCCGCGGCGCTGTTCGGCGAAGCCGGCCTGGCCATCCACGTCACGCTCGTGAGCCTGCACGCACTGGTGCTGCTGTCGGTGCTGACGCTGCTGGTGGAACTGGACCTGGCGCGCGCCCAGCACAGCCATGCCGAACCGTCGGCGCTGCTGCAGACGCTGGCCACCACGGCGCGCAACACCGTCATCCACCCGGTGGTGTTGCCGGTGGTGGCCGGGCTGCTGTGGAACACCACGGGCCTGGGCATCCATCCCATCGTCGACGAGGCCCTGATGACGCTGGCCAGCGCGGTGGTGCCGGTGTGCCTGGTGCTGATCGGCGTCACGCTGGCGGCCTACGGCGTGCGCGGCCGGCTGCGCGGCGCGCTGATGCTCAGCGCGCTGAAGCTGCTGCTGATGCCGGCCCTGGTGCTGGTGGTGGCGCGCTGGGGCTTCGGGCTGGAAGGCCAGCCGCTGGCCGTGATCGTGGTGATGGCCTCGCTGCCAGCCGGCAGCAATGCGCTGATCTTCGCGCAGCGCTACGACAGCCTGCAGGCCGAGGTGACGGCCACCATCGTGCTCTCCACCGTCGCCTTTGCCGCCACGGCTTCCCTGTGGCTGGCGCTGCTGCGCGTGGTGGCGCCCTAAAATCGCGCCGCGATGAACGCCCCCCGCGATCTGGTCACCGACATCCCCGCCTACATGGCCCAGGTGGGCGCCGCCGCGCGCGCAGCGGCCACCGCCATGGCTGCCGCGCCCACCGCCGCCAAGGACGCTGCCCTGCGCGCCCTGGCACAGCGCCTGCGCAGTGCCGGCCCCGAGCTGGCCGCCGCCAACCAGCAAGACTTGGCGGCCGCCCGTTCAGCCGGCCTGGCCGAGCCCCTGGTCGACCGCCTGAAGCTGACACCGCAGGTGATCGCCACCGTGGCCGAAGGCTGCGAGCAGATCGCCGCCATGGCGGACCCGGTGGGCGAGATCAGCGGCGTCAAGCGCCGGCCCAGCGGCATCAGCGTGGGCCAGATGCGCGTGCCGCTGGGCGTGTTCGGCATGATTTACGAGAGCCGGCCCAACGTCACCATCGAAGCGGCGTCGCTGGCCATCAAGAGCGGCAACGCGGCCATCCTGCGCGGCGGCAGCGAGGCCCTGCATTCCAATCTCGCGCTGTGGACGCTGGTGCGGGTGGCCCTCGCCGACGCCGGCCTGCCGGTGGACGCGGTGCAGCTGGTGCAGACCACCGACCGCGCCGCCGTCGGCCGCCTGATCACGATGCCGCAGTACGTGGACGTGATCATCCCGCGCGGCGGCAAGGGGCTGATCGAACGCATCAGCGCCGAAGCGCGTGTGCCCGTCATCAAGCACCTGGACGGCAACTGCCACGTCTACGTCGACGACCCGGTCGACCTGGAACTGGCCCTGAAGGTCACCGACAACGCCAAGACGCAGAAGTACAGCCCCTGCAACGCGGCCGAGAGCCTGCTGGTGCATGCGGCGCAGGCAGCGGCCTTCCTGCCGCGCATCGGCGCGGTGTTCGCGGCCAAGGGCGTGGAAATGCGCGGCTGCCCGCGCAGCCTGGCGCTGCTGGCCGGCCTGCCGAAGGTGCTGGCCGCCACCGCAGAAGACTGGGCCACCGAATACCTGGCGCCCATCATCAGCATCAAGGTGGTCGGCGGCCTCGACGAGGCCATCGCGCACATCAACCACCACGGCTCGCACCACACCGACGCCATCCTCACCACGCACCACCCGAATGCGATGCGCTTCTTGCGCGAAGTGGATTCAGCCAGCGTGATGGTCAACACCAGCACCCGCTTCGCCGACGGCTTCGAGTACGGCCTGGGCGCCGAGATCGGCATCAGCACCGACAAGTTCCACGCCCGCGGCCCGGTGGGGCTGGAAGGCCTCACCTCGCTGAAGTGGGTGGTGCTGGGGCAGGGCGAGGTGCGCGGCTGAGGGCCTTGTCGGGCCACGGGTGATAGGCCGGGTCGACCTCGAAGCTCCACACCCGCGCAGCGCCCAGCGGATTGCCGACGCGGTCGGTGGCCGTGGTGGTCACCAGGCCCGTGTAGCGGCCGGCGGCCCAGGGCGCCAGCGGCACGAAGTTCGCGCGCAGCTTGCCCCCGCTGATGCTGCCGGCCACGGGCTGGCCGCTGGCGTCCATGACCTGCAGGCCGCCTTCGCGCAGCGACACGATGTCCATGTCCTCGCTGAAGCCCACCGCCACCACCGTGCCGGCGCCGGCCCGGCTGCCGTCGGCCGGTGACAGGCTGGTGACCGTGGGCGCGCCGTCTTCGCTGCGCCGTCCCGCCACCGCGTAGGCCGACAGTGCACGCGCGCCCGACCACATCTGCCCGGGCTGCACCACCAGGTACTCGCCCTTGACGATGCCGACATCGGGCGCGAACCACTCGTCGCCGCTGCTGACGAAGACGATGGGCGCGGCCGGCGCGCCGGGCTGCAGGGTCTGCGTGACCAGGGTGCGCAGGTGCACGCACTGCTCGAAGTGGCCGGCCGGCACGTCCACCGCCTCCAGGCCCTGCACCACCACCACCGACAGGATCTTCATCGGCTCGCCGCGGCCGTCGCCGTCGAGGTCCAGGCCCGATTCGATGGTCTTGTCCAGCTGCGTGAAGGCGCTGCCCACCACCAGCGGCCAGCGCATCTGCTGCAGCGGCCCGACGGCGCGTTCGAAGGCGCCGGCGTCGTCGGCCACCAGTTTGCGCACGCCGCCTTCGCCCTTGACGAAGAGCGACTCGTCGAGCACGGCGCCCAGGCTGTCCAGGGTGTGCAGCACGGTGGCCGTCTCGCCGCCCACCGCGCGGGTGCCGCAGACGCGCACCGTGGTGTCGCCGTAGAGCCAGCGGTCGCCGGCGCCCAGCGGGTAGTAGTCGGCTGCGGGCGCCACCACGGGCGCCGCGGCCTGCGGCACGCCCTCGCTGCCGCCACCACAGCCGGCCAGCAGCGGCAGCGCCGCCGCGCAGGCACACACCAAGCCACGCAGAAGGTGAACTCGCATGTCACACCCCCTTCCGTCTTCAGCCTAGCCGGCCTGCAACGCGACGCACTGCGCCACCTCAATGGCGCTGCCTGCGGCACCTACCCTGTCCGCGCGCGGCCGATTTCCGCGTGTCACAGCAGGCATCGCGGCGGCGCAGTATCGTCGGCGCCCTGGCGATCCGCAGGAAACAATCCATGACCACCTTCACCTTGAACGGACAGCGCGTCAAACCCGACGTCGACCCTTCCACGCCCCTGCTGTGGGTGGTGCGCGAGGAGTTCGGCCTCACCGGCACCAAGTTCGGCTGCGGCATGGCGCAATGCGGCGCCTGCACCGTGCACGTTGACGGGCAGGCCGTGCGCGGCTGCGTCACGCCGCTGGCGGCCGCCGCCGGCAAGCGCGTCAGCACCATCGAGTCGATGGAAAACGACCGCGTCGGCAAGGCCGTGCAGGACGCCTGGGTCAAGCACGACGTGGCGCAGTGCGGCTACTGCCAGAGCGGGCAGGTGATGAGCGCCACCGCCTTCCTGAAGAAGAACCGCAAGCCGACGGACGCCGACATCGACGCCGCCATGGCCGGCAACATCTGCCGCTGCGGCACCTACCAGCGCATCCGCGCCGCCATCCACGACGCCGCCGCGTCGCTGGGCTGAAAGGGGCCGCCATGAGCTTTGCCACCCTCGACTTCGCCCCGCTGGCCCGCCGCATCGCCGCCCAGTCGGGCCCGCAGCCCGGCCTGGACCGCCGCAGCTTCTTCAAGTTCGGCGGCGCCGGCGCCTTCGCGCTCGCCTTCGCCCCCGCCTTCGCGCAGAACGGCACGGCCCCGGCCGGCCTGAAGCCGAACCAGATCCCCGGGCCCTTCGTCGCCATCGCGGCCGACGGCCGTGTCACCGTGCAGGTCAACCGGCTCGACTTCGGACAGGGCGCCGCCACCGCGCTGCCCATGCTGGTGGCCGAGGAGATGGATGCCGACTGGAGCAAGGTGAAGGGCGAGCTGGCCCCGGCCCACGCCGTGTTCGCCGACCCGAACTTCGGCATGCAGATGACCGGCGGCTCGTCGGCCGTGGCCAATTCCTGGCTGCAGTACCGCGAGATCGGTGCCCGCATGCGCGCCATGCTGGTGGGCGCCGCCGCCGCGCAATGGGGCGCCGACCCGGCCCTGCTGAAGGTGGCCGACGGCATGGTGACGGCCCCCGACGGCAAGCGCGCCGGCTTCGGCGAACTGGCCGCCGCAGCCATGCGCCAGCCGGTGCCCGAGAAGGTGGTACTGAAGACGCCCGAGCAGTTCAAGCTGCTGGGCAAGCCGCAGGGCCGCAAGAACGCGCGCGACATCGTGCGCGGCCGCCAGTCCTATGGCATCGACTACGGCGTCGATCCCGCCACCAAGGCCCTGCTGCCCGGCCTGCAGACCGTGGTGGTGGCGCGGCCGCCGGTGTTCGGCGGCAAGATCGCGAAGTTCGATGCCGCCGCGGCACGCGCGGTGAAGGGTGTGTCGGCCGTGTTCGAGATCGACCTCGACCGCGGCGGCCGCGGCGTGGCCGTGGCCGCCAAGGGCTACTGGGCCGCCAAGCAGGGCCGCGAGGCGCTCAAGCCCGAGTGGAACCTGGCCGGGGTCGAGCGTGTGGACAGCACGGCGCAGCGCGCCGCCTACCAGGCGCTGGCGCAGAAGGACGGCACGCCGGTGAAGACCGAGGGCAAACCGGCTGCACTGGCCGGCACGCCGGCGCAGACGATCCGCGCCGAGTACCACTTCCCCTACCTGGCGCACGCGCCGATGGAGCCGCTGAACTGCGTCATCGAGTTCAACGGCGAGGCCTGCCGCGTCTGGGCCGGCACGCAGTTCCAGACCGTCGACCAGGGCGCCATCGCCGCCACGCTGGGCCTGAAACCCGAGGCCGTGCACCTGCAGACGCAGATGGCCGGCGGCGGCTTCGGCCGCCGCGCCGTGCCCACCAGCGACTACCTGGTGGAAGCCGCGCAGATCGCCAAGGCCTGGAAGGCCAGCGGCAAGAACACGCCGCTGAAGGTGATGTGGAGCCGCGAGGACGACATCCAGGGCGGCTACTACCGCCCGAGTTATCTGCACCGCGTGGAGATCGACCTGGCCGCCGACGGCAAGGTGATGCGCTGGCAACACCGCATCGCCGGCCAGAGCATCCTCAAGGGCACGCCTTTCGAGCAGTGGATGGTGAAGGACGGCGTCGACGCCACCAGCGTCGAAGGCGTGGCCGACACCGGCTACGCGCTGCCGATCACGGCCTCGCTGCACACCCCGGCGCAGAACGTGCCGGTGCTGTGGTGGCGCTCGGTGGGCCACACCCACACCGCCTTCGTGATGGAGACGCTGGTCGACGAGATCGCCAGCGCCACCCGGCAAGACCCGGTGGCGCTGCGCAAGGCGCTCTGGGCCGGCAAGCACCCGCGCCACCTGGCGGCGCTGGAGCTGGCGGTGGCGAAGTCGGGCTACGGCAGCAAGACGCTGCCGGCCGGCCGCGCCTGGGGCGTGGCGGTGCACGAGAGCTTCGGTTCGGTGGTGGCCTACGTGGTGGAAGCCTCGGTCGCGGACAAGACACCGCGCCTGCACCGCGTCACCGCCGGCGTGCACTGCAACTTCGCCGTCAACCCGCTGGCGGTGCAGGGCCAGGTGCAGGGCGCGGCCCTGATGGGGCTGGGCACCACGCTGCCGGGATCGGCCATCACGCTGAAGGACGGCCAGGTGGAGCAGACCAACTTCCACCAGTACACCGTGGCCCGGCTGCCGCAGATGCCGGTGGTGGACGTGCACATCGTGCCCAGCACCGACGCCCCCACCGGCATGGGCGAACCCGGCCTGCCGGCGCTGGCGCCAGCCTTTGCCAACGCGGTGGCCAAGCTCACCGGCCAGCGCCTGCGCGAGCTGCCCTTCAAACTGGCCTGACAGCACAGCATGCCCCTGAGCACGACGCAGCTGGTGACCCTGGGCGTCGCGGCCCTGCTCGTGTTCTGGATGGTGGGCGCCTACAACCGGCTGGTGGCGCTGCGCAACGCCATCGGCCAGGCCTGGGCCAAGGTGGACGAAGCCCAGCGCCAGCGCGCCACCGCGGCCGAGCCGCTGCTGGCCGCGCTGCGGGAACCGCTGGCGGCCGAACAGGGCGCGTTGGACGCCCTGCAGGCCGCGCTGGCCGAAGCCGCCAAGGCCGCGACGACCATGACGGCGCGCCCGGTGGTGCAGGCGCATGCGGCAGCCTGGATGGCCACCGAGGCCGCGCTCTCGGCCGCGGCGGCGCGGGTGTTCGCGCTGTTCGAGCACGACATCGAGCTGCGCAGCCAGGAGGCCATCACCACGCCCGCCACCGCCTGGCGCGAGGCGCACACACGGCTGGGCTTCGCGCGCCAGCTCTTCAACGAAGCCGCCGTGGCCTACAACGAGGCGGTGACGCTGTTCCCGACGCGCCTGCTGGCGCCGATGTTCCGCTTCGGCATCGCCGGGCGCCTCTAGGCCAGGCCGGCTGCCGCGTTGACGGCTGCCGGCGCCACGCCCAGCGAGGCCGCAGCGTCCAGGATCTCCTGCCAGGTGGTGGCGTCCACCGGCACGCCCTCGGCGCTGCGCCGCGCGCGGTGCGCCCGTTCGGCGTCACCGGCCACCTGCACCGGGCCGTAAGCTTCGCGCTGGGGCGAAGCCTGCACCCAGTCGAGGAACGCCAGGGCTTCGGCCTCGAAGGCGCCGCGGTCGGTGAGCGCGGCCGGGTCCAGCAGCACGCTGAACATGCCGTTGAGCACACGTTTCTGGCTGGCATCGCCATCGCGCTGCGTCATGCCGGCAGCCAGGGCGCCGCCCAGCAGTTCACACATCAGCGCCAGGCCGTAGCCCTTGTGGCTGCCTAAAGCACCGCCGAAGGTGAGCAGCGCGCCGAACGGCGGCACGACGGAATAGCGCGGGTCGGTGGTGGCGCGGCCCTGGTCGTCGATCAGGCAGCCCTCGGGCACGGCCTCGCCCTTGTTCATCGCCACGCGCGTCTTGCCCTGGGCGATGACGCTGGTGGCGAAGTCCAGGATCACGGGTGGCCGCCCGGTCAGGGGCACGCCGGCGCAGAAGGGGTTGGTGCCGAAGCGCGCGTCGCCGCCGCCATGGGGTGCCACGATGGCGCGCGAGATCACGTTGACGAAGTGGATCGACACCAGCCCGGCCGCCGCCGCCTGTTCGGCCCAGGCGCCGATGCGGCCCAGGTGGTGCGAGTTGCCGATGGCGACGATGCAGCTGCCGCCGGCCTTGGCGCGTTCGATGCCCAGTGCCATGGCCTGCTGGCCGATGACCTGGCCGAAACCGCGCTGGCCGTCCAGGCGCAGCAGGCTGCCGGCGTCCAGTTGCACGGCCACGCCGGCGTTGGGCTTGAGGCCACCTTCCAGGTAGGCCGCGGCGTAGCGCGGCAGCATGCCGATGCCGTGCGAGTCGTGGCCGGTGAGGTTGGCCTCGATCAGGTTGCCGCTGACGGCCTCCACTTCGGCGGGGCGGCTGCCGAAGCCGCGCACCACCAGGCGCATGGCTTCCTGCAGGCGGGGCAAGGCGATGAGATGGGTGTTGGCCATGGAGCCCGATGCTAGATCAGGCGCCTGCGGGGGGGGCTTGGCAGCGCGCAGCGTCGCTGAACCCGACTGTCCGCCTCAGGGCTGGCCGACGATGGAAGCCGTGGCCATCAGCTCGTTGAAAAGTGCCATCGACACCGTGCCCGACACGCCGTACGGGTCGAGCGCCGGGCGCTCGGAGTACTTCAGCAGCAGCGCCGGGTTCAGGCGCGACATGTTCACCTGCCCCATGCTCCAGCCGGCGAAGCGGCGCTCGCCGATCTCTTCGTAGCTCATCAGCTCGACGTCGGTGTGGCGCGGGTCGGTGGCGATGCGGTTGTACAGGCGGTTGATGGGCGTGCGCCCGCCTTCGAGCACCTGCATGAAGATGCGCTCGTTCAGGCACATGCACAGCACCCCGGTGATGCCGAGTGCGGGGTTGTTGGCCTTGCTCTTGCGCACGATGGCCACGAGTTCGTCCTGGTCGACGCCCGCGGCGGCGCGGCTGGCGTACATGAGTCTCACGAGCATGGCGGGCTTTCAGGCGGTCTTGCGGGACAGCAGGGACAGGAATTCGCGCCGCAGGTTGGCGTCCTTCAGGAAGGCGCCGCGCATCACGCTGTTGGTCATGGCAGTGTCGGTGTCTTTCACGCCGCGCCAGTGCATGCAGAAGTGGTCGGCCTCCATCACCAGGGCCAGGCCGTCGGGACGCACGCGTTCCTGCAGCTCGTTGGCCAGCATCGTGACGGCCTCTTCCTGGATCTGCGGGCGGCTCATGATCCAGTCGGCGATGCGCGCGTACTTGGACAGGCCGATCAGGTTGCTGTGCTCGTTGGGCAGGATGCCGATCCACACCTTGCCGAAGATCGGGCACATGTGGTGGCTGCAGGCGCTGCGCACGGTGATCGGGCCGACGATCATCAGCTCGTTCAGGCGCTCGACGTTGGGGAACTCGGTGACGTTGGGTATGGGCACGTAGCGGCCGCGGAACACCTCGTCGACGTACATCTTGGCCACGCGCTGGGCGGTCTCGTGGGTGTTGTGGTCGCTCTCGGTGTCGATCACCAGCGACTCCAGCAGCTCCTGCATCTTGCCTTGCACCTCGGCCTTCAGCTCGGCGAGCTCGCCGTCCTTCACGAAACCGGCGATGTTGTCGTTGGCGTGGTAACGCTGGCCGGCATTCACCAGCCGGTAGCGGATGCGTTCGCTGGCGGGCAGGGCCGCCAGTTCTTCTTCGCTGCGGAAGATGCGCGCGCCGTCGCTCGCGACGGGCTTGAGATTGCGGGCCATGCGGAATGTGCACCAGGGCGGGCCAGGGGACGCGCATTGTGCGCTGGCCCGCCTGTCCTTGCAGGCAGCGCGGATAGACTGCCCGCAATGACCGCCGCTTCGTCGCCGCCCCACTCAGCGCCGCTGGCGCGCCTTCTGGAACACACGGCCGACGCCGTGGCCGCGGTGCGCGGCGGACGTTCGCTCACCGACGCGCTGCCACGCTGCCCGGCCGATCTACGGCCCGGCGTGCAGGCCCTGGCCTTCCACACCCTGCGCTGGCTGGGCAGCGCCACCGCGGTGCGGGCTGAACTGGCGCCCAAGACACCGCCGCCTGCGGTGGACGCGCTGCTGGTCACCGCCCTGGCCCTGCTGTGGCCGGCGCCGGGCCAGGCGCCGCCCTATCCCGAACACACGCTGGTGGACCAGGCCGTGGGCGCCGCGCGCGTGCGCGTGCCGGCGGCCGCGGGTTTCATCAACGCCGTGCTGCGCCGCTTCATCCGCGAGCGCGACACGCTGGTGGCGGCCGTCAGCCACGACGCGGTGGGTGCCTACAACCACCCGCTGTGGTGGATCGAACGTGTCAAGCGCGACTGGCCGGCGCAGTGGCAGGCGCTGCTGCTGGCAGCCAACCAGCACCCGCCAATGACGCTGCGCGTCAACGCCCGCCGCGGCACTGGCGCCAGCTATGTGCACGGCCTTGCGGCACTAGGCCGCCACGCCACGCTGCTGAACGACCCCGGCCTGGGCGGCCAGGCGGTGGTGCTGGCGCAGCCGGTGCCAGTCACCCTGCTGCCCGGTTTCGCCGAGGGCGAGGTTTCGGTGCAGGACGCCGCCGCCCAGCGCGCAGCCCGCCTGCTGCTGGACGGCGCCGAGCTGCCGCCGAACGCCCGCGTGCTGGACGCCTGCGCAGCCCCCGGCGGCAAGACCGCCCATCTGCTGGAGCTGGCTGACCTGGACCTGCTGGCCCTGGACAGCGACCCTCTGCGCCTGGCCCGCGTCCAGGACAACCTGAACCGGCTGCAGCTGAAGGCCGAGCTGAAAGCCGGCGACGGGCGCTACCCGAAGGGCTGGTGGGACGGCCGGCCCTTCGACGCCATCCTGCTGGACGCGCCCTGCACCGCCAGCGGCATCGTGCGCCGCCACCCCGACGTGCGCTGGCTGCGCCGCGCCGACGACATCCACAACCTGGCCCGCGTGCAGGCCGAGCTGCTGCACGCGCTCTGGCCGCTGCTGAAACCCGGCGGGCGGCTGCTGTACGCCACCTGTTCGCTGTTCCCGGACGAGGGCCAGCGCCAGATCGACGCGTTTTTGCAACGCCAAGGCCCCGGCACGGCCCTGCTGGAACCCCAGTCTCCGGGCCACCTGCTGCCCTTACCCGACAATGCGCCGATCGGGGCGGACGGCCGCAGCATGGTGCTGCAGGACGGCTTCTACTACGCACTCATCCGCAAAGCCCAAAGCCCCTAAAAGCCATTCCGCACGCACCTGCCCATGCACCTGCCGCCGGCTCGCCGTCACTACATGCAGGGCTTGCTGCAGCTGCTGGCCATCTTGCTGGCGCTGTCGTTCCTGGGCGCGGCACGCGGCCAGGGCGTGGAACTGGGCACGCTGCAGCTGCAGCGCGCTGAAGGGGCCCTGAACCTCGAGTTCAACGCGCGCGTCACGCTCACCCGGGCGGTGGAAGAAGCACTGCAGCGCGGCGTGCCGATCTACTTCGTGGCCGAAGCGCAGCTGCTGCGCAACCGATGGTACTGGCGCGACGAGCGCGTGGCGCGGCTGTCGCGCTCGTGGCGCGTGGCCTACCAGCCGCTCACCGGGGCCTGGCGCGTCAGCCTGGGCGGCCTGTACCAGACCTTCCCCTCGCTCGGCGAGGCCCTGGCCACGGCGTCGCGAAGCAGCGCCTGGAAGCTGGCCGAGCTGTCGCAGCTGGACGCCGACAAGAGCTACTACGTCGAGTTCAGCTACAAGCTGGACACCTCGCAGCTGCCCGGGCCCATGCAGTTCGGCATCGGCGGCCAGGGTGAGTGGGCGGTGGGGGCCACGCGCACCCTGAAGGTCGACCTGAGCAGCACACAACCATGACCCGCTCGGCCCGCTGGGCCTGGATCATCGCCACCGTGGCCGCCACCGGCGCGGCGCTGGTGCTGGCCTTCGTGCTGTCGTTCAGCAGCCAGGGCGGTGGTTTCTACGAACGCCACTTCGTCTGGCTGTTCGGCGTGAACGTCGCGGTGGCGGTGCTGCTGAGCCTGGTGATCGCCATCGTCGCCATCCGGCTGGCGGTGCGCGTGCGGCGCGGCAAGTTCGGCAGCAAGCTGCTCATCAAGCTGGCCGGCATCTTCGCGCTGGTGGGGCTGCTGCCGGGGCTGGTGATCTACACCGTGAGCTACCAGTTCGCCAACCGCAGCATCGCCGCCTGGTTCGACGTGCGCGTGGCCGGTGCGCTGGACGCCGGCCTGGCCCTGGGCAAGGGCACCCTGGAAACGCTGGCGGCCGACCTGGCCGCCAAGGCCCGCGTGGCCGCCCAGCGCATGGCCGACACCGGCAGTGCCGTGCTGCCACTGACGCTGGAGCGCCAGCGCGAGCAGATCGGCGCCAGCGAAGCCGCGCTGATCGGCGCCGGCGGCCAGGTGCTGTTCGCCGCCGGCGGCAGCGCCATGGCCGGCCCGCCCGAGCGCCCCAGCGCCACCCTGCTGCGCCAGGCCCGCACCACCGGCACGGCGACGCAGGTGGAGGGCCTGGACGAAGAATCGCTGGGCCCCAACAGCGCCGGCCCGCGCGTGCGCGCCCTAACCCGCGTGCCGCGCAGCGATGTGGCCCTGGCCGGCAACGAAGAGCGCTACCTGATGGTGGTGCAGCCGCTGCCGCGCAAGCTGGCCGTGGACGCGCTGGCGGTGCAGGCCGCCTACAGCGAATACCAGCAGCGCTTCCTGGCGCGCGACGCGCTGCGCCGCATGTACGTGGGCACGCTCACGCTGGCGCTGATCCTGGCCGTGTTCGCCGCCGTGCTGCTGGCCATCGTGCTGGGCAACCAGCTGGCCAAGCCGCTGCTGCTGCTGGCCGACGGTGTGCGCCAGGTGGCCGCCGGCGACCTGACCGCCAAACCGGTGTTCGCCAGCGGCGACGAACTGGGCGGCCTGACGCGCAGCTTCGCCGCCATGACGGCGCAGGTGGCCGACGCACGCGAGCAGGTGCAGCGCGGCATCGCCCAGCTGGAAGGTGCGCGCACGCGGCTGCAGACCATCCTGGACACGTTGACCGCCGGCGTGGTGGTGTTCGACCGCGAAGGCCGCATCGACACCGTCAACCCCGGCGCCACGCGCATCCTGCAACGGCCGCTGGGTTCCTGGCGCGGGCGCCGGCTGTCCGAACTGCCCGAGCTGGAAGACTTCGCCAAGGGCGTGGAGCAGCGTTTCGAGCTGCTGGCCACCAGCCCCGAGGCGGGCGAACGCGACCAGTGGCAGGAGAGCTTCGAGCTCACGCGCGGCGACGGCGCCACGCTCACGCTGCTGGTGCGCGGCGCCTGGCTGCCGAGCGAGTCGCGCCTGATGGTCTTCGACGACATCACCGAGGTGGTGTCGGCCCAGCGCAGCGCCGCGTGGGCCGAGGTGGCGCGCCGCCTGGCGCACGAGATCAAGAACCCGCTCACACCCATCCAGCTGTCGGCCGAACGCCTGCAGCACCGCCTGGGCCACAAGCTCGAAGGCGCCGACCAGTCGCTGCTGCAGCGCAGCGTCAACACCATCGTGGCCCAGGTGCAGGCGATGCAGACCCTGGTCAACGAGTTCCGCGACTACGCGCGCCTGCCCGCCGCGCAGATGCGGCCGCTGGACCTGAACGCGCTGGCTTCCGAAGTGCTGGGCCTTTACGGCCAGGCGCTGGACAACCACCTGCTGCTGCCGCAGCTAGAACCCGGCCTGCCGCACATCATGGGCGACGCGACGCAACTGCGGCAGGTCATCCACAACCTGGTGCAGAACAGCCTGGACGCCGTGGCCGACCGGCCCGACGGCCAGGTGGAGCTGATCACGCGCACCGCACGCGGCGAGCAAGGCGAGCTGCGCGCGGTGCGCCTGACGGTGATAGACAATGGGCCCGGCTTTGCCGACAAGGTGCTCAAGCGGGCCTTCGAACCGTACGTCACCACCAAGGCCAAGGGCACCGGCCTGGGCCTGGCGGTGGTGAAGAAGATCTCCGACGAACACCGCGCCCGATTGCGGGCCGCGAACCTGCACCAGGGCGACCAACCCGACGCGCCGGTGACCGGGGCGCGTGTTTCGCTATCATTTTCCATCTTCGCTGCCGAGGCACCCGCCTCCGCAGAGGGTGCCGGCACCATTGCCGCAGCCCCTGGCAGCGTGACCCACTGAACCCTGCATGGCAACTATCCTGGTAGTCGACGACGAGTTGGGCATCCGCGCCCTGCTGTCCGAGATCCTCACCGACGAGGGACACACGATCGAGCTGGCCGAGAACGCCGCGCAGGCGCGCCAGGTGCGCGAGGCGCTGCGCCCGGACCTCGTGCTGCTGGACATCTGGATGCCCGACGTCGACGGCGTCACGCTGCTGAAGGAATGGTCGGCCAGTGGCCAGCTGACGATGCCGGTGATCATGATGAGCGGCCACGGCACCATCGACACCGCCGTCGAAGCCACCAAGTTCGGCGCCAGCGCCTTCCTGGAAAAGCCCATCACGCTGCAGAAGCTGCTGCGCGCGGTGGAACAGGCCCTGGTGAAACCCACGCAGCGCCTGGCCCAGGGTCTGGCCGGCACGGCAAGGGCACTGGACACGGCCGGCGTCGGCGCCCACCACCTGCACCCCGACAACCACGCGTCCCCCACCCACGGCGGCGCGGCCCTGGTGGCCCCGGCAGAGGGCCCGCGCTCGGAACAGAGTTTCGACCTCGACCGCCCGCTGCGCGAAGCGCGCGACGCCTTCGAGAAAAGCTACTTCGAGTTCCACCTGGCCCAGGAAGGCGGCTCGATGACGCGCGTAGCCGAGAAGACCGGGCTGGAGCGCACGCACCTGTACCGCAAACTCAAGCAGCTGGGCGTGGACTTGTCGCGCAACAAGCGCGGTGCGGCCTGAATTCCGCCGGCATATAATCGTCGGCTCTCCAGGCCTGGTAGCTCAGTTGGTAGAGCAGCGGATTGAAAATCCGCGTGTCGGTGGTTCGATTCCGCCCCAGGCCACCAGACCCCTCTTTCCAGGACGCTCCAGACGGTCCCGGAAAGTCTAGAAAGCCCCAAGCGTCAAGCACTTGGGGCTTTTTTCATGCCCGCCACTGTCTCGTGGGATCCCGTCCGATCCCGGCGTGATGGAGCAAGGGGACGACCGGACCGAGTTCGTCGCGCAGCGGCGCGAGATGCTGCAGGACCCGACTCAGGCCTTCACTTCGACCACCTGCTCGAATCCGCCGAAGATCATCCGCTTGCCGTCGAAGGGCATGGGCGGGTTGCCGGGTGTGGACGGATCCATGCGCGGGTCTTCCATCATCTTCTTCATGCCGGCGTCACGCGTGGCCTTGTCGGGCCA
Organism: uncultured Rubrivivax sp.; assembly: GCA_964423075.1. GTDB lineage: Bacteria > Pseudomonadota > Gammaproteobacteria > Burkholderiales > Burkholderiaceae_C > Rubrivivax. Next base: position 18,128 of record CAYREA010000084.1, read on the forward strand.
CTCGACCCACGAAAAGGCCACCGTCTCCTCGGCCGTCGCCTGCACCGCACGGCGGAAATCGGTGACTTTGCCGTCCGGGACGTCGTTGCCCCAGGACTCGATGACACGGAGCGCACCCAGCTCGATGAACATCGCGTCGAAGTGGCGTGCGTGCTCGATGAAATTCTGCTTGTTGGCGGTGGGGACCGCGATCACAAAACCGTCGATGTAGGACATAACTTCGCTCCTGTTGGTCTGGCAGGTCGGTGCGTCAACCTGTGGCGCACCGTACCCCATCGACGAAAGAAGGGGCGTCCATTCGACATCGCGCAGCACCGTATGGCAGACGTGAAGAAACAAAAAAGCGGCCTCGCTGCAAACGCAACGAGGCCGCTCAAAGTGCCACTATCCCTTCACGCACACCACCTGCTTCAGCGTGTGCACCACGTCGACCAGGTCACGCTGCGCTTCCATCACCGCGTCGATGTCCTTGTACGCCGCGGGCGTCTCGTCGATGACGTCCTTGTCCTTGCGGCATTCAACACCTTCGGTCGCAGCGCGGTGGTCGGCCAGCGTGAAGCGGCGCTTGGCCTCGCCACGGCTCATCACGC
>CAYREA010000085.1:0-18706 GCA_964423075.1 uncultured Rubrivivax sp.
GCGCGGCGCGGGCGGCGGCCACGGCGGCGTTCACGTCGTCCACGCTGGCCAGCAGGACTTGCCGTGCAACCTCCCCTGTCGTGGGGTTGTAGACCCCTTGCCGCCGCGTACTGCTGCCGGCCGTCAAGCGGCCGGCGATCCAATGCTGAAGTTCGTTCATTGCGTCGCCGTCAATCCGCCATCGAGGTACAGCACCTGCCCGGTAACGAACGAGGCCGAGGGGCTGCAGAAGAACAGCACCGGCCCCACCGCATCCTCGGGCTCGGCCACGCGCCCGAGCGGGATGCGCTGCAGCAGCCGCTCGCGCACCTCGGTGTTCTGCAGCCAGTGCTGGGCCATCTCACCACGCACCACCGTCGGTGCCACGCCGTTGACGGTGATGCCCTGCGCGCTCAGTTCCACCGCGTGCTGCTTGATCAGCATCACCAGCGCGCCCTTGGTCGCGCAGTAGGCCGAGTAGCCGCGGTCGCGCATGCCCAGTTGCGCGCGCACCGACAGGATGTGCACCTGCCGCCCCGGCGCGCGCCCGGCCGCAACGGCCTTGGCCTGGTGCACCGCGCAGGCCTGGGCCAGGAACATCGCGGCCTTCAGGTTGACCTGGACGATCTCGTCAAAGGCGTCTTCGCTGACGTTGGCGAGACGTTCCTCGCGTTGCATGCCGACGCAGTTGACCAGGATGTCGAGGTGGCCGAAATGGTCGGCGACCGCATCGACGGAGCGCCGGATGCTGGCCACTTCGTGCGCGTCCATCTGCAGGCCCAGCGCGTCGTAACCCGCCGCCTGCAGCGCTGACACCAGCGCCTGCGCCTTGTCCTTGTCACGGCCGGACACGGCGACCTTGGCGCCGGCCCGCGCCAGCCCCCAGGCCAGCGCGCGGCCGATGTCGCCGTAACCGCCGGGCAGGTAGGCGACACGGCCGCTGAGGTCGAAAGGACTCGAGTCGCTCATCGTTCAATCCATGTGCAGGCCACCGTTGAGATCGATGATCTCGCCGGTGATGAAACCGGACAGCGGCGAGGCCAGGAAGCTCACGACATGCGCGAACTCCTCGGGCTCGCAGAAGCGGCCGACGGGAATCTGCTGCAGCAGCGCCTGGCGCTGCGCTTCGCTCAGCTGCTCGGTGACCATGGGCGTGCGCACGTAAGCCGGCGCGATGGCATTGGCCGTCACGCCGTGGCTTGCCAGTTCGCGTGCCAGCGAGAAGGTCAGCGCACCCAAGGCGCCCTTGGACACCGAGTAGGCCGTGCCCGCCGTCAACCCGCCGGTCTTGCTGGCGAGCGAACCGACGTTGACGATGCGGCCCCAGCGCGCCGCCTTCATGCCCGGCACCACGGCCTGCGACCAGAACAGCGCGCCGTCCAGGTTCACCGCCAGCACCTGCCGCCACTCGTCGGCCGTCGTGGCCTCGACCTTGTGGTTCGACAGGATGCCGGCGTTGTTCACCAGCACCGCCACCGGCCCCCAGGCCTCGACGATGGCGGCGTGCGCGCGCGCCACTTCGTCGGCGCTGCGGATGTCGCAGGGCAGCGGCAGCGTGCGTTCGCCGCGCCGTGCTTCCAGCGCTTGCGCATTGACGTCGACCATCGCGACCCTGCAGCCGCGCGCCAGCAGCGCGTCGACCACCGCGCGCCCCATCGTGCCGCCGGCACCGGTGACCACGGCCACCTTGTCATTCAACACTTCCATCGTCAGGTGTCCAGGATGCTCTTGCGGCCGAACAAGCCACGGGCGCGGAAGGTGACCACCGCGATGAACAGGATGTACATCGACATCAGCGACCACTCCGACGCAAAGGCCGCGCTCAGGCCCACCACCATGCCCACCAGCAGGCCGGCGATCACCGCGCCCCACAGCGAGCCCACGCCGCCCAGCACGATGACCAGGAAGGCCGGCACCACGGCATCCACACCCACCTGCGGCCGGATGCCCCAGATCGGCGCCATCACCACACCCGCCAGCGCCGCCAGCGCCACGCCCAGGGCGAATACCGCCGAACGCAGGCGGCCGAGGTTGATGCCCAGGGCGCGCACCATCTCGCTGTCGTGTGCACCGGCCTTGATGATGGCGCCGTAGGGCGTCTTCTCCAGGAAGGCCCACAGCGCGAGGATGGCGACGATGGCGAAGGCGCTGGCGTAGAAGCGGTAGGTCGAGTAGATGAGGTCGCCCATCAGGAAGGCGCCCGAGATCGCTGCCGGCAGCGGCAGCTGCTGTTCGTTGCTGCCCCAGATCAGGCGGATGCCTTCTTCGATGACCAGCGCCGCGCCGAAGGTGAGCAGCAGGCCGTACAGCGGATCGCGCCCGTAGGTGCGGCGCAGGCACAGCTCCAGCACCAGCCCGAACAGGCCCACCAGCACCGGTGCCAGAAACAGCGCGATCGCGTAGCGCAGCCCTACCGGCAGCGCCAGGTACGCCGCCTGCGCCTCGGGGAACCAGCCCAGCTTCGGCGCCGCGATGAACAGCGCCGCGTACATGCCCAGGGCGAACAGCGAACCGTGCGCCAGGTTGATGGTCTCCATCACACCGACGATGAGCATGAAGCCAAGCGCGATCAGCGCGAACAGCAGCCCGAGGGCCAGGCCGTTCACCAGGTAGGGCAGCAGGTCGAGCATGGGTGCTCAGCGTTCGTAGCTCGGCGTGGCCTCGTAGGTCTCCAGCTTGCACACCGCCGACCCCGCGTCGACCACGTCCTTGGGCTCGCTCTGCGCCAGCACCTTGAAGATGTCGTTCTTCTCGGCCGGCGTGTCGTTGTAGCTGGCGAGGTAGATGGTCTGCTGGCACTGGTGCGTGGCCGGGTCGATGTAGGCGTCGAAGTGTTGCAGCCGGTCGCGCGCACTCATCTTGCGGCCTTCCAGCTTCCGGATCACCGCCAGGTTGTTGGTGGTGCCCGCTTCCTGCACGCAGCGCAGCAGTTCGCGCGTGGCCATGTAGCCGTTGTGGAAGACGTTGCCCGGCACCGCGATGGCCATGCCCGGGAACTGCTTCTGGTAGGCGGCGACGAACTCCTTCACGCCCGGCAGGTCGAGCCGGTAGTACCAGGTGGTGCCGAAGACGCCGAAGATCTGCTCCGGCCCCAGGCCGTAGACATCGGGCCAGTCCTGCTGGTTGTTGACCCAGGCCATCTTCTTCTGCAGGCCCAGCTGCACCACCTGCTGGCGCAGCGCCTTGATGTCGTCGCCGCCGATGGCGGTGGCCACCACCTGTGGTTTCAGCTGCTGCAGCTTCAGCAGGTAGGACGAGAAGTCGCGCGTGTTCTGCGGCACCAGCAGCTCTTCAACGACGCGCCCACCGCTGGCTTCGACGATGGCGCGTGTGGCCTTGCTGGTACTGTGGCCCCAGACGTAGTCGTTGGTCAGCAGCACCCAGTCCTTGCCACCCGTCTTGATGGCGTTGCGCACCGTGGCCTGGGCGAAGTTGTTGCCGTTGCCGTCCCACACGAATTTGACGCGGTGGCAGTCCTTGCCCGACTCGGTGGGTGAACTCGAATTGGTGTTGAGGAAGATGCAGCCGTACTTCTGCGCCACCTGCGAGATGGCATTGGCCACGCCCGAGTGCACGGCGCCGATGAGGAAAGCCGCGTCGTTGCGGCTGATCATGCGTTCGGCCACGCGCGAGCCGGTGGCCGGCGTGGTCTCGGTGTCCATGTGGATGGCCTCGATGGGCCGCCCCAGCACACCACCCTTGTCGTTGAATTCCTTGATGGCCATCATCGCGCCCAGGCGCTCTTCGCCGCCGCTGGCGGCGTACTGGCCCGAGGCGTCCATCGTGAGGCCGATGACCAGCGGCTTGGCGGCCGCACTCTGCGCCCAGACGCGGTTGTGGGCCCAGGGCCCGTAGAAGCTGGCGGCGCCGGCGGCGGCGCTGGTGACGAGGAAGCGGCGACGGCTGCGGGGGGTGGTGTTCATGGTTTGTCTCCGGGGTTGTGGATGCGGTCTGCGCCGCTCACATCGGGTGGGGCAGTGCGTGCCTAGCGCGGCACGATCTGCACGTCGTTGAGCTTTTCCTGGGCTTCGAACATCGAAGCGATGTAGCGGTCGCCCAGGCCCAGGTTGCCGGCCTGCACGAAGCTCTGGTGCGCGGCCTCGGCGATGAAGCTGCTGGTGGGCAGCATCTCGGTGAGGTGGGTGTAGTAGCGCAGGTCCTTGCGCGCGTTGGCGATGGTGAACTGCAGCCCGCCCAGGTCGCCCTGCAGCATGCGGCCCAGGGTCATCTGGAAGATGCCCGAGTTGACGCCGCCGGCGCCGATCACCTCGAACATCTTGGGCAGCGCCAGCCCCGCCTTGGCTGCAGTGGCCACCGCTTCGGCTATTGCCGCCGCGGTGGTCATGGCCAGCATGTTGCTGATCAACTTCAGCACATGGCCGTGGCCGGGCGGGCCGACGTGCACGATGTTCTCGCAGAAGGTGGCCAGGATGGGCCGCGCCCGCGCGAAGTCCTCCGCCAAGGCGCCGACCATGGTGTTGAGCGTGCCGGCTTCGGCGTGCTGCGGCGTGCGCGCCAGCGGCGCATCGATGTAGCTGACGCCACGCGCCGCAAAGGCCTCGCGGGTGCGCGCGGCCAGGGCCGGCTCGGCGGTGGAGGTGTCGATCACCAGCAGGCCGGGCTGCGCCGCGGCCAGCAGGCCGTCTTCGCCGTGCACGATCTGCTCCACCTCGGGTGAGCCGGTGACACACAGGATTACCGCCTCGGCACCCTTGGCCAGCTCGGCGCGGCTGCCCACCTCGACAGCGCCGGCTTCCAGCAGGTCGGCGAGTTTGCTGCGGTTGCGGTGCACCGTGAAGCGCAGACCGTAGCCCTTGGCGAGCAGGTTCTTCGCCATGCCGTGGCCCATCATGCCCAGGCCGATGAAGCCGATGGGGCCCATGTTCGTGCTCATGACGTGGTCTCCGTGTGAGTCTTTGAAAGCTGTCGCGCTTGGCGCCACAGGCCGATGAGGCGCTGGTAGCGCATGGCGATGTCGGCGACGGCGCCGGCGTCGTCCAGCGTGCCGGCGAACCAGGCTGCGGCCGCATCGGCAAAGAGCGTGCGGCCGACGGCAAAACCGCGGCACAGCGGCTGTGCCGCGGCGGCCTGGAAACCCTGCCGCAGCTGCGCCTCGCTGGCTTCCAGGCCCAGCAGCAGCACACCCTGGCAGTACGGGTCGTGGCGCTGGATGACCTCGCGCAGGGCGGCCCAGCCGGCGGCATCGGGCGGCGGCAGCTTCCACCAGTCGGGCACGATGCCGGCGGCGTAGACCTGGGCCAGGCCACGCGCCAGCGTGTCGCTCGCAGTGGGCATCTCACGCGGCGGGATCAGCTCCAGCAGCAGTTCATGGCCGGTGTCCTGGCAGGCGCGCGCCAGTTCCGCGACACGGGCCAGCTGTTCGCGCACCAGCGCCGCATCGTCATCGGGGTGGTGCGACAGCAGGCACTTCACCACGTGCTCGCGCGGCCAGGTGCGCAGCGCCAGGCCGAGCTGAGCATCGTCCTCGAAGGCCAGCGGTCGCGAGCTGGGGCGTTCGACGGGGCGCGCGATCCAGGTGCCGCTGCCAGTGAGGCGACAGAGCTCGGCGCCGCCATAGCGGCCGTCGAGGATGACGCCGGCGCGCGGGAAGTCGGCACTGGCACCCTGCACTGCGCGTTCGGCCGCGTAGCCTTGTGCCGCGGCGCGCGCCACCAGCGCCTTGAAGGCCGCGATGCGTTCCGGAGCGGCGCCGTGGCGCGCCGCCAGGTCTTCGAGCTGCGCGCGGTGGTCGAAGGCCAGGATGGCCAGCGAGGCCCGCGACCGGTCGCGTGTGGTGCTGCGGTGCAGCTGTTCGAGCAGCCGGTCTTCGCGCAGGCGCCGCTGCGGCGAGCCCTGGCTGAGGAAGTGGGACAGCTCGTCCCAGCTCGGCATCGCCGGCGCGCAGCCGTGGCGCGACACCACGATGGCGCCGCATGCGTTGGCATAACGCAGCGCGTCCGGCAGCGGTTCGCCGCGCACCCAGCCGCGCAGCAGGCCGGCCATGAAGGCGTCGCCAGCGCCGAGCACGTTGAACACCTCGACCGGAAAACCCGGGCCGGTGATGCCGGCGTCGAGATCGTCGGGAATCGCCGCCGGATAGGCCACGCAGCCCATCGGTCCGCGCTTCATCACCAGCAGCGCCGCACTCAGTTCCCGGATGCGGCGCAGCGCGACCCCGCTGTCGGTGGAGCCGCCGGCGATGTGCACTTCCTCTTCGGTGCCGACGACCATGTCGCACAGCGGCAGCACGGCCTGCAGCTGTTCGCTGACGGCGGCAGAAGCCACATAGCGCCGCTCGCCCAGCCCCGGCGAGGTCAGGCCCCACAGCACCGGGCGGTAGTCGATGTCCAGCACCACCTGTGTGCCGGCCGCGCGCGCCGCGTGCATGGCCTTCAGGCAGGCCGCCCGCGTGCCGGGCGTGGACAGGTGCGTGCCGCTGACCACCAGCGCCTGGGCCGAAGCGATGTACGCGGGGTCGATGTCATCGACGCAAAGGGCCATGTCAGCGCAGTTCTGGCGGTAGAACAGCAGCGGGAAGGTGTCGGCGTCCTTGAGGCTGAGGAACACCAGGGCCGTCAGGCGCTGCGGGTCGGTGGCCAGGAAGGAGACGTCGACCCCTTCGCGCAACAAGGTCTCGCGCACGAAACGGCCGTTGTGTTCGTCGCCGACACGGCTGACCAGGCCCACGCGCAGGCCCAGGCGTGAGGCGCCCACCGCCGTGTTGGTGGGCGAGCCGCCCAGGTATTTGGCGAAGCTCTGCACGTCTTCCAGGCGCGCGCCGATCTGCTCGCCGTACAGGTCGACGGCGGCACGGCCCATGCACACCAGGTCCAGGCTTCGACTCATGCTTTCCTTCCCTTGCCGTTCCTGCGCGACGGGGCGCTCTTCGGCGCCACCAGCCGGTGCCCGACGCTCACCACCAGCGCCTGCGCCAGGCACAGCGGGCCCACCAGCGAGCGAAAGGCGGCGTCGGCGCCCTGGCCGAGCTCGAAGCAGATGCGGGCGTGCGGCTTCAGCGGCGAGAGCGCGAAGTCGGTGATGGCCACCACCGGTACGCCGCGCGCGTGGGCGCCCTCGGCCGCGGCGATGACATCCGGCGAGTAGTTCTTGAAGCTGGTCACCAGCAGCAGCTCGTCGCTGCCGATCTGGCGCAGCACGTCGGGCAGCATGCCGCCCACGCCGTCGAGCAACTGGGCCTTCACGTCCAGCTGCGCCAGCGCGTAGGACAGATAACCGGCCACCGGGAAGGCCCGCCGCTGCGCCAGCACGTGCACGCGGGTGGCCTTGCAGATCAGGTCAGCCGCAGCCGCCAGGTCTTCGGCACGCACGTTGTCTTCGAGCTGGCTGAGCTCGGCCACACCCTCGGCCACGAACTGGTGCAGCACACCCGCACCCGCTGGCTGCTTGCGTCGCAAGGTGGCGATGCGTTCGCGGTAGGAACTGGAACGGTCGAGCAGGCGGCTGCGGAAGACCTGCTGCATCTCGGTAAAACCGCCGAACTCCAGCGCGTTGGCGAAACGGATCAGCGCCGAAGGCTGCACCGCGACGGCTTCCGCCACCGTGGCCACGGTGCCCAGCGCCAGCTGGTCCGGGTGCTCCAGCACGAACTGCGCGATCTGCTGCTGCTGCGGCGACAGGCGCGGGTAGGCCGCGCTCAGCGCATCGGCGAACTCTTCGAAGGTGGAGGCGCGGGACATGGGTGAAAGCTCGGGCTGAAGGCAGAACAAACCTGCTTGCGTGTCGCGAGAATAGAACATACATTCTCGCCTGTCCAGTCCCCGCATCGTTTGTTCTGATTGATGAGCACCCACCACCAAGCCGCCCCACCCGTCACCCTGCCCATGGTGGCGACGGTGCTGCTGCTGGCCAGCACGCCACTGTGGCTGGGCGCGGTGGGCCTGTACCAGTACCTGGCGCTGGAGATCGTGATCTGGATGCTGTTCGCGCTGGCGCACAACCTGCTGCTGGGTTACGGCGGCCTGCCTTCTTTCGGGCATGGCGCCTACTTCGGCGTCGGCGCCTACGCCTTCGGGCTGCTGCAACAGCGCGCCGATGCAGGCCTGTGGAGCGGCCTGCTGGGCGCCGTGCTGTGCGCAGCACTGGCCGGTGCCCTCGTCGCCGCCTTCATCTCACACCGGCGCGGCATCTACTACGCGCTGCTCACCATCGCCTTCGGCCAGCTGATGTGGTTCGTGGCCATCAAGTGGCACGGCGTCACCGGCGGCGAAGACGGGCTGCTGAAGATCGCGCGTGCGCCGCTGCAGTTGCCGGGCCTGGAGATCAGCCTGGCCAGCAACAACGCCTACTTCTACTTCGTGCTCGCGCTCTTCGCTGTGGTGCTGGTGTTCCTGTGGCGGCTGATCCACTCGCCCTTCGGCCGCGTGCTGCGCGCCATCAAGCAGAACGAGATGCGCGCGGCCTTCGTGGGCTACAACGTCTGGCTCTACAAGTTCTGCGCCTTCGTGCTGTCGGCCGGGCTGTCGGGGCTGGCGGGCAGCCTGTTCGCGATGGCGCAGCAGTCGGCCTACCCCAACGTGATGAGCCTGCACAACTCGGGCTTCGTGGTGATGATGGTGCTGATCGGCGGTGGCCTGGTCAGCTTCTGGGGGCCGGTGATCGGCGCGCTGGTCTTCATCCTGGCGCGCGACCTGCTGGGCGCCTACACCGAGACCTGGCTGCTCTGGTACGGCCTGCTGTTCATGGCCATGGTGATCTACCAGCCCGACGGCGTGGCCGGCGCCTGGCGCGCGCGCCGCAAGGAGGCCTGAAGATGGCGCTGTTCGAAGCCGCAGGGCTGCACAAGCGCTTTGGCGACCAGGTGGTGCTGGAGAACATCTCGCTGCGCTTCGAGGAAGGCCAGCTGTCGGGGATCATGGGCCCCAACGGCGCCGGCAAGACCACCTGCTTCAACGTGCTCACCGGCCGCTACAAACCCGACCGCGGCCGTGTGCACTTCGGTGGCCAGGACATCACCGGCCTGTCGCCGCGCGAGATCGCGCGCCGCGGCCTGTCGCGTTCCTTCCAGATCATGAACCTGTTCGACGACGACACGGCCATCGACAACATCGTCATCGCCCTGCCCGCGGTGCGCGAGCACGCGGTCTCGCCCTTCCGCGACCTCGGCCGCGACAGCGCCGCGTACGACCAGGCGGCTCAGGTGCTGGCCCGCATCGGCCTGGCCGGCAAGGAGCGCACGCCGGCGCGCCGCCTGTCCTACGGCGAGCGGCGCGCGCTGGAGATCGGTGTGGCGCTGGCCGCGCAGCCGCGCATCCTGTTCCTGGACGAACCCACCGCCGGCCTCGGTGCCGAAGGCACGGCCCGCCTCTTCGAGCTGGTGGCCGAGCTCAAGCGCCAGCTCAGCATCGTGATCATCGAACACGACATGAACTTCCTCTTCCGCCTGGCCGACCGCATCTCGGTCATCCACTGGGGCCAGGTCATCGCCGAAGGTTCGCCGGCGGCGCTGCGCGAGAACCCCTGGGTGCAACGTTCGGGCCTGGGTGCGGTGGCGGCATGAGTGCGCCGCCCATCCTCACGCTCGAAGGCATCGAGACCTTCTACGGCGAGACGCAGGCGCTGTTCGGCGCTTCGTTGGCGGTCGCGCCGGGTGAGGTGCTGGCGCTGCTGGGGCCCAACGGCGCCGGCAAGACGACCACGCTGCGCAGCATCCTGGGCCTGACGCCGGCGCGGCGCGGCCGCATCCACTTCGACGGCGTCGACATCAGCCAGCGCCCCACGCACCAGATCGCCGCCATGGGCGTGGGCTGGGTGCCCGACGACCGGCGCATCTTCCCCACGCTGACGGTGGCACGCAACCTCGACATCGCCCGCAAGCGCACCCGCTTCCGCGCCTGGCAACTCGGTGAGTGCTTCGAGATCTTCAGCGCGCTCGAGTACCTGATGGCGCGTGAATGCGAGAACCTCTCGGGCGGCGAGATGCAGATGGTGGCGATCTCGCGCGCCCTGCTCGGCGCGCCGGGCCTGGTGCTGTTCGACGAGCCCAGCCAGGGCCTGGCGCCCAAGGTCGTGCAGGACGTGATGGCCACCGTGCTGCGCCTGAAGCGCGAAGGCGTGGCCGTGCTGCTGGTGGAACAGAACGTGGCCTGCGCGCTGGCGGTGGCCGACCGCGTCTGCGTGATGCAGGGCGGCCGCATCGCGCATGAATGCGATGCGCAGGCGATGCGGGACGACGCGTCCTTGCAGCGCCGCTGGCTGGGGATCTGACATGAGCACACCGCTGCTGCAGGTGCAGGGCCTGGTCAAGCGCTACCAGCGCGGCTGGCTGAACAAGCAGACCACCTTCGAGCTGCAGGCCGACTTCACCGTCGAGGGCCCGGCCATCGTCGGCGTGATGGGCGCCAACGGCGCCGGCAAGACCACCTTGTTCGAGCTGATCACTGGCGGCAACCATCCCAGTGCCGGGCGCGTCTGCGTGGAGGGTCAGGACATCCACCAGGTGCGCTACCGCGAACGCGACCGCGTGGCACTGCACTACCACCAGTCGTACCAGCTGCGCTCGTTCCAGCGCACACGCCCCAACTTCATGCTGCAGCCGGCGCAGAGCGAACGAGCCCGTGTGCACCTGTTCGACGAGCCGCAGTTCAATACCCAGGACGGCTACATCGGCTTCATGCTCGACTTCTTCCGCCGCCTGCGCAGCGAAGGCCGGCTGGTGTTCCTGTGCCTGCACCCGAACGAGCCGGTGCACCTGGACATACTGGCCGAGGTCTGCAGCCGCTACATCTTCGTGCAGAAGGACGCGGCCCGCGTCAGCCGCCTGCTCTTCGCCGATTCGATGAGCGGGCTGCTGCGCGAGCCTTCCGTGGCCAGCTATCTGGGCCGGCTGGCTGCACGATGATCGACGCGGCCTAGAACTTGTAGTCCAGCCCCACGCTGAACGCGCGCCCCACCGCGCCGGCCTGGTGCAGCGACGGGTTGTAGGGCGTGCCCGTGCCCCCGCTGCTGGCATTGGCGCCGGTGCCGCCGTAGGTGTTCATGTCCACCGGCGGCGCCTTGTCGAACAGGTTCAGCACCGAACCCCGCAGCGTCAGCGCCGGGCCCAGCTTGTACTGCATCGACAGGTTGGTGGTGACGAAGGCCGAGATCTGGCAGTAGTGCTCGGGCGGCGCGCTGTTGATGAAGCGCGTGCTGTTGGCGGTGATGCCGCTGGCGCAGTCGGTGATGCCCAGCGAGGGGTCGGTGGCGTCGTAGCCGCCGATGTAGTTGAGGGTGCTGGTCGCGTTGAACGGCCCCTTGCTGTAGGCCAGGCTCAGCTGCGCCCTGTTGCGCGGGTTGCCGGTGTTGCCGCCGATGATCGAAGGCCCGTGCGTGCCGGCCAGCTTGAAGGTGACGCCATCGATGGTCTGGTCGTAGCTCAGCACGTGGGTGAGCTGGAAACCCAGGCCCAGCTCGCCGGCCTCACCCATGCCGAAGCGGTAGCGCGTCTCGAACTCCAGGCCGCTGGTGCGTGTGCGCTGGCCGTTGACGTAGGGCACGCGCGAGTAGGCGAAAGGTCCCACCGGGCTCAGGCCGGTGCTGCCGTCGCCGAAGGTCACCTGCTGCGGCGCGCCGCGCACGCCACTGGCCACCGGGTCGTAGCTGGTGAGCGAGGCCGCCGGGATGATCTGGTTGTCCACCGTGATGCGGTAGTAGTCCAGCGTGGTCGACCAGCCGCGCACCGGCTCGACGATCAGGCCCAGGGTCAGCGACTTCGACTTCTCGGGCTGCAGGTCCTTGTTGGTCACCTGCAGATAGGCCGGCGTGAAACTGCAGAAGGCCGGCACGTTGGCCGCGGCGTTCGGGTCGGGCGCACCGCTGGGCAGACTCACCGGACACAGCAAGGGGTCGCGGATGGCGTTGAAGAAGAAGATCGAGCCGCCGACGCCGTTCTCGGTGGCCGAAGGCGCGCGGAAGCCGCGCGAGACGGTGCCGCGCAACGCGAACTCCTTCATCGGCGTGAACTTGAAGCCGAACTTGGGCGTGCTCGAATTGCCGTAGGTGTCGTAGTGGTCGTAGCGCCCGGCGGCCGAGAGTTCCAGGCTCTTCGACACCGGCGCGTTGATCTCGAAGTAGGCCGAGGTGTTGCTCTCGGAACCCAGCGCATAGGCGCTCGGCAGGGCCATCTCGCCCCGTTGCGACGCTTCCGGATTGGGCGCGTTGAGCTTCTTGCGCCGGAAGTCGGAGCCGATGGCCAGGCCCAGCGGCCCACCCGGCAGGCTGGCCAGGTCGCGCATGGCACGCAGGCCGACGAAGTTCAGCTCGTTCGTGACCACGTTGCCCACCGTGGGCATCACGAAGTCGAGCAGGGCCTGGCTGTTGCCGCCGCCGATCAGGTAAGGATCGGTGGTGCGGCTCAGTGCCGCCGACAGGTTGGCGAGATGCACGTAGTTGCGGAAGGTCTGCGTCGTCTTGACCTTGGTCAGCCCGAGCGCGGCTTCGAGATCCCAGCCCGCCGCGCTGCCGTTCACTTCGGCCACCAGGCGGGTGGACTCCGATTCGATGTCGTTGATCCGCGGCGTCGTGCCGTTGATCAGCCCGCGCACGCCCGCCGCCACGCCCAGGGTGTTGCCGGGGTAGCTGGCCGGCACGATGAACGTGAGGTTGGAGCCGACGATCTGCGGCGTCTGGCCGGGCCCGATGGCGGTGACGCCGGGGAAGGTGAGGTACGGAATGACGCCGGGCTGCGGCGTCTGCCGGGCCTTGCTGTTGAAGTAGGACGCGGTGGTGCTGAGTTCCCAGTCGGCTCCCAGGCGTGCGTTCACGCGGCCGATCAGGTTCAGGTTCTCCGTCCTGGGCTGCAGCTGGGCCCAGGTGTTTTCGTAGGTGCAGTTGCTGGCCCGCATGTCGGCGTAGTTGCAGCCGGGATAGAAGGCGAAATTGGCGGGGTCGTTGGCCGAGCTGGAGGGTATCTGCAGGTAGGGCGTGGCCAGGCGCGGTGAAACAGCCTGCAGGTTGCTCGCGCCGGGGCGCAGATCGATGCCGCCGTCAGGCCGCCAGTCGAGGTGGGTCCAGGCGCCCGAGCGCTGGTTGAGCTTGATCGCGTCCTGCTTGCGAAACTCGAGCGCCACGTAGGCGTTGAGCTCGTCGGCGCCGAAGCCGTGCATGATCGAGGCCTTGCCGTTGGCGCCGCCGCCATGCTGCGTGCCGCCCAGGTCGGCCGACAGCAGCGTGCCGCCGACGCGCTTCTTCAGGATCACGTTGACCACACCCGCGATGGCGTCGGAGCCGTAGATGGCCGAGGCGCCGTCCTTCAGGACTTCGATGCGCTCGACGGCCGAGAAGGGTATCGACGACAGGTCGACGAAGGGCCGCTGGCCGTCGTCGGACAGCGGGTACGGCGCCATGCGGCGGCCGTCGATCAGCACCAGCGTCGCGCCCACCGTCAGGCCGCGCAGCGAAATCCCCGAGGCCCCGGCGGCGAAGGCGCCCGAAAAGCCCTGGCTCAGCGTGCCCTGGCCGTTGGCCGTGATGTCGCGCAGCACCTCCGAGACGGTGGTGTAGCCCGATTTCTGCAGGTCGGCGCTGGTGATCACCTGCACCGGGCTGGCGGTCTCGGCGTCGGCACGGCGCAGGTTGGAGCCGGTGATCTCCACGCGCGTGGCCGAGTCTTGTGCGTGGGCGGGTGCAGCGGCGTTCAGCGCCAGCAACACGGCGGCGCCGATCCGGGTTCGGTCGAACATCAAAGCTCCTTGGTGCGTGGTTTGGGCCTGGGTCGACAGGCGATGTGGCGGCGCTTTCGGGCGCCTCCGACATCGGTACCACGCAGTGCGGGAGCGGATCAGGACATGGTGGCTACAGGATCCGGGCGCAGGCGTCGAGCTGCTCGATGCACAGGCCCCAGCCTTCGTGGAAGCCCATGGCCTCGTGTTTGTCGCGGGTGGCCTTGTCCGGGTGCATCACGGTGGCCACGTAGCGCGTGCCGCCACTTTCGTCGGCCATGGTGATGATGGCGGTGAAGGGCATCCAGGGTGTGTTCGGGCGCCAGTCGGCCAGCAGCATCGAGGTGAACACCAGGCGCTGCTGCGGTAGCACCTCGAGGAAGCTGCCGGGGTTGTCGCTGGTGCCGCCGTCGGGGCCCTTCATGAAGGTGTGGAAGGCGCCGCCGGGCCGCAGGTCGAAGGCCAGCACCTCGGTGGTCCAGGGTTTGGGGCACCACCATTCCTTCAGCATCTTCGGGTCGGTCCAGGCCCGCCACAGCTTGGCGCGCGGCGCCTTCAGCAGGCGGGTGATGACCAGGTCGGTGGGCTCGGCGCCGCTGGCGGCGGGTTTGTCGCTCATGCTGTTCGTCCTTGGGATGTGGGGCCCGACGAAGCATGCCACGCGGCCGCAGCCGCCCTCGGCCCCGGCCGTTCAGAGGCCGCCGCTGAGGCGCAGGGCCAGCAGGAAGGCGCGCGGCGCGCCGGTCTCGAAATAACGGCCGTTGGCGTCGTTCACGATCACGCTGCCGGCGTAGCGACGGTCGAAGACGTTGTCCACGCGCAGCAGCAGGTCGACCTTGGTGGCCTCGGTGTTCACCAGCACATGGCTGAAGCGCAGCGCAGCCACGGCGTAGCCGCCGGCGAAGTCGCTGTTGGCGTCGTTCACCGCGGTGCGGCCACTGCCCCTCACTTCCGCCGCCAGCTCGCCGTAACCGCCCATGCGCCAGCCCAGCTCGGCATACCCGCTGCGGCGCTGCGTGCCGGCCACGCGGTTGCCCGCGGGCACGGCCAGCGTGGGTGTGGTGCAGGGAATGCCGGCGCAGGTGAGGAAGTTGTCTTCGTAGGTGGCGTTCAGCAGCGTGAGCGAGGCACGCGCCCGCAGGCCATCGGCCGGCAGCCAGCCGCCGGCCATCTCCACGCCGCGGCGCAGCGTGCGGCCCACGTTCTGGAAGGCCGAGCGCCCACCGGCGTTGGTGGCCACGCCGATCTCGTCGGACACCTGGGCCTGGAACAGCGCCACGTCGGCCTCCCAGGGCCCGCCACGCCACTTGCTGCCCAGCTCGGCCTGGCGGCTCTTCTGCGCCTGCAGCGCGGTGTTCAGGCCGCCGGTGCCGTCGGCACGGTAGGCCAGTTCGCCCAGCGTGGGCGCTTCGAAACCGCGCGCCACGCTGGCGTGCAGCTGCCAGCCCGGCACGGCCTGCCAGCGCAGGCCCAGCACCGGGTTGGTGTAGCTGAAGCTCAGCGCACCCGAGTCGTCGCCGTTGCTCAGGAAGCGGTCCTCGGCCGAGAGCTTCACGCGGCCGCTGCGCAGGCCTGCGCTGGCGGTAAGGCCCGCGCCGAGCGCGAACTCACCCTGGGCGAAAACGTCGCTGGAACGCGCCTTGTTGGTCTCTTCGCGCTTGAGCGTGCCGATCACGCCGTAGGTGGGCGCGGCCACGGTGCCGGTGTAGTTGAGGTAGCCGCGGCGTTCATCGGTCTGGGTGTCGAGCGCGGCGCCCAGCAGCACGTCGATGCCGTCCCAGGCCCAACGCGTGCGCAGCTCGGCGCCCCGGAAGTCGCGGTCGAAGTTGATCACGCCGCCGCCGTGGCGCCCGGCCGTCGGCGCCGTGGTCTGCGTTGCGGCAGCGATGGCCAGGTACTGCGTGACGCTGCGCTGGCCGCTGTAGCCCATCAGCTGCACGTCGCGCAGGGCGCCCTGGTCGAAGCGGTGCTTCCAGGTGGCACCCAGCTGTTCCTGCGCCGACTCCTTGCGGGTGTTGAACTGCGCGGCTACAGCCGCCGTGCTCAGCGGGTCGTTGTTGAACTGGTCGCGCGACAGGCCCAGCGGGTCTTGCGCGGGCTGGCGGTAGACGTTGGCCAGCAGCGTCACCGTGTCGTTGCTGCCCTGCCAGCCCAGGCGCACATTGCCCAGCTCGCGCTGCGCCGCGCTGCGCGGGCGGAAGCCCGTCACCTGCATCTCGCTGGCCGTCACGCGCAGGCTGAAACCACCGCCCAGCGGCGCCGACACGCCGGCGCGCAGCTGGCGGAAGCCGGCACTGCCGATGTCGATGCCCCCTTCGGCCTCGGCGCGTTTCACCGGCGCGGTGATGAGCGAGATCACACCACCCGAGCTGTTGCCGTACAGCACCGAGAAGGGGCCGCGCAGCACCTCCACGCGCTCGGCGCCGGCCAGGTCGAACTGCGACACCTGGCCCTGGCCGTCGGGGCCGCTGGCCGGTATGCCGTCGGCCAGCAGGCGCACGCCGCGTACGCCGAAGCCGGCGCGCGCGCCGAAGCCACGCGAGCTGATCTGCAGGTCTTGCGCGTAGTTGCTGCGGTTGGCCACGATGAGGCCGGGCACACGCGCCAGCGCTTCGCTCAGGTTCACCAGCGCGCCGCCGCTGCGCAGTTCTTCGCGCTCGACCACGCTGATGGCGTAGGGCGCTTCGCCCACCACGCGGTCTTTCACCGAACCGGTGATGACCACGCTGGACACGGCCGGCTCGGCGGCAGCGGCTGCGAAGGAAACGGAACTGGCCATCGAGACGATGGCCAGCACGAGAGGGGTGGGACGATGGGGGCGGATGGGGCGCTGCATGTTGCGCCCGATTCTGCGGGGCCGTCGTGTGGCCCCCTCCCCCCCACTATCCCCAGATGCGGTTCATGAAAATCGCTAGGCGATCCACAACACCGCGACGAGCAGGTACACGGCGAAGAAGATCACGCCGAAGATCGCGCCCAGGCGCCAGTAGTCCTTCGACGGGATGTAGCCACTGCCGTAGTACACCGGGCTCGGGCCGGTGGCATAGGGCGTGAGCACGCCCATGATGCCCAGCGTCAGCATCAGCATCATCGAGAAGGCGCGCAGGTCCATGCCCGGGATCCCCATGCCCACCGCCAGCATCACCGGCAGCATGGCCGTGACGTGGGCGGTGACGCTGGCGAACAGGTAGTGGGTGAAGAAGAACACCGTCACCAGGGCGAACATGGCAAGCGTGGGCGAGAAACCCACCATCTGCGCGCCCACGCTGTCGGCAAACCACTTGACGAAACCGACCTTGTTCAGCCCGTCGGCCAGCGCCACCAGGGTGGCGAACCACATCAGCGTGTTCCAGGCCTGCTTGTTGGCCAGGATGTCGTCCCAGCTCACGACCTTGCCGATGACCATCAGCGCGATCACGACGATGGCCACGGTGGTGGCGTTGATGAAGTCGCCACCGAAGATCCACAGCAGCAGCGCCAGCATCACCAGCGCGGCCAGGCCGATCTCGCGCAGGCTCAAGCCGCCCATCTTGCTCAGCTCTTCACGGGCCCAGTTCGGCACCTCGTCACCGCCCGTCACCTCGGGCTTGTAGAACACGTAGGCGAGCAGCGGCACGGCCAGCAGCAGCAGCACGCCGGCGGGTGCGAAGGCGGTGAACCAGTCCATCCAGCTGAAGCTGATCTTGGCCGTCTTGTTCACCAGTTCCACGGCCAGCAGGTTGGGCGCAAGGCCCGTCAGGAACATCGAGCTCGTGACGCAGGTGGCGGCGATGGCCACCCACATCAGGTAGCCGCCGATGCGCCGCGACGAGGGGTCGTTGGGCTTGCTGTCGTACAGCGCCGGCAGGTTGCGGATGACGGGGAAGACCGTGCCGCCGCTGCGTGCGGTGTTGGACGGCGTGAACGGCGCCAGGATGGCGTCGGCCAGCGCCACCGCGTAGCCCAGCGTCAGCGTGCGCTTGCCCATGGCCTTCACCAGCCACAGCGCGATGCGCCGGCCCAGGCCGGTCTTCTCGTAGCCCAGGGCGAACATGAAAGCCGCGAAGATCAACCACACCGTGGTGTTGGCAAAGCCCGAGAGCGCCCAGCTGAGCGACGCGTTGGCGGGCTTGAAGCCGGCCTTGGCCAGCTCGGCCGGGCCGAACAGCACCCAGGGCGACAGCACGGTGACGACGCTTACGCCGATGAGGCCGACCGCCGCGCCGGGCAGCGGCTCGAGCATCAGGCCGACGATGACGCCGGCGAAGATGGCGAAGAAGTACCAGGCGTGCGGCGCCAGGCCGGCCGGCGGCGCGATCAGCGCCAGGGCCGCGGCCACCACGACGGGCAGCAGGAATTTCCAGGCCGCAGGCTTGGGCTTGTCGGCCGCCTGGGGCGGGCTGGCGGGTGGTGCAGGCCTCGTGGGGCCCGCTTGCGCGATGGTGCTCATGTGGCACTCCTCTTGGTGACGTGAATCGGGATGGATGGGGGTTCCGGCGCCGCCGGGCCGCTCAGGCCCTGGCGCAGCATCTGGCGCCGCAGGTAGGCGATCTGCGTGGCCAGCGGCAGGTTCTTGGGGCAGACGTCGTGGCAGGCGAGCAGGCTCATGCAGCCGAACACGCCCTGGTCGTCGCCCACGAGTTCGTAGAAGTCGGCGTCCTCGCGCGCGTCGCGCGGGTCGAGCTTGAAGCGCATCACCTTGGCCAGCGCCACGGCGCCGACGAAGTCGCTGCGCATGCGCGCCGTGCCGCAGGCGGCCACGCAGCAGCCGCATTCGACGCAGCGGTCGAGTTCGTAGATCTTCTCGGCCAGGTCGGGGTCCATGCGCGCCTCGATGCGCGTGAGGTCGACTTCGTGCTGCTTCAGGTGCACCCAGGCTTCGATGCGTTCGCTCATCGAACGCATCCACTTGCCGGTGTCGACCGACAGGTCGCCGATCAGCTCGAAGAAGGGCAGCGGCGCCAGCGTGAACTGCGTCGGCAGGTTCTTCGTCAGCGTGCGGCAGGCCAGGCCGGGCTTGCCGTCGATGAGCATCGCGCAGCTGCCGCAGATGCCGGCGCGGCAGACGAAGTCGAACTGCAGCGACGGGT
>CAYREA010000086.1:0-18616 GCA_964423075.1 uncultured Rubrivivax sp.
TCTTGGCCATGCCCGGGTACATGTCGGTGTACTCGTGCGTTTCGCCGGCCACGGCGGCGGCCAGGTTCTGGCGGCTGTTGCCGATGGGCAGGCCGGTGGCGGGGTCGCCCGAGCCGTTCTCCAGGAATTCGAGGTGGCCGTGCGCGTGGCCGGTCTCGCCTTCGGCGGTACTGCGGAACAACGAGGCCACATCGTTCTGGCCTTCCACGTCGGCCTTGTTTGCGAAGTACAGGTAGCGGCGGTTGGCCTGCGATTCGCCGGCGAAGGCGTCCTTCAGGTTTTGCTCGGTCTTCGAACCTTTCAAGCCCATGGTGTGCTCCTGGTGGTGATCGTGAATGGTCGCTCGGGGCGCCGCGGGCGGCGCAACCGATCAAGGACCCTACCAGATCGACTGCGGCCCAGCCAATACATCGCGGCTATGCAGCGCATAGCATCGGGATCGCCCTAGTGCAGGCCCAGCAGCCGCAGCGCCAGCTCGTGCAGCCGGCCGGCCGGATCAGCCAGGCCGTTGAGCACGGTGAAGTGGTTGGCGCCGGGGATGGTCTCGCACACCGGCACGGCCGTGGGGCCCCAGACGTCGCGGATCAGCCGGTTCTGGCGCAGGAACTCGTCGCTTTCGTCCAGGCCCACCGCGGCGTAGAGCTTGGGGCCCTTGGGTCGCGTGAAGAAGGCCGGGCTCAGGCGCGCCACCGAGTTCGGCGTGAGCTTCAGGTCGCCCTGGATAAAGGGCGTGTGGCGCAGCGGCTCCAGGTCATAGAGGCCCGAGATCGACAGCGCGCCGCTGACCGGCTGCACGGGCAAGTCGGCCGCCACGTCCTTCCAGCGGCAGCACAGCAGCATGGTCGCCAGGTGCCCGCCCGCCGAGTGCCCGACGAGCGCGATGCGCGAGGGGTCGCCGCCATAACGCGCCACGTTGCGCCACACCCAAGCCAGCATGGCGGCCATCTGCAGCGCGATGTGCTCGATGCTCACCGCCGGGCACAGCGCGTAGTTGGGCAGCACCACCAGCGCGCCCTGGGCGTTGAAGGCCGGCGCGACGAAGGCGTGTTCGGCCTTGTCCAGCGAGCGCCAGTAGCCGCCGTGGATGAACACCAGCACCGGCGCGCCGCCGGCCACGGGCTGGCCGGGCGGGAAGATGTCCAGCTTCTCGCCGGCACCGCTGCCGTAGGCCACGTCCAGCTGCGGCTGGCTCTCACGCCGCGCCAGCGCCGAGGCCTGGGCCCAGCGCTCCAGCACCGCCGGATGGTCGGGCACACGGGCGCGGTTGTTGTACTGCGCATCCAGCCAGGCGGGGTCGTGGCGGGCTTTCATGGGGCGTGCTCCTGGGTGACGCGACGGAAGACGCGACGGGCGGGGATGTTAAACGTGCCGCGCCGGCGCCCAGGAAGGGCGCGCTGGCAGTGCTAAACTGCGGGGCTGGATTGGGGGCGTAGCTCAGCTGGGAGAGCGTCGCGTTCGCAATGCGAAGGTCAGGAGTTCGATCCTCCTCGTCTCCACCAAATCATGTCAGGGGCCGCCGCAAGCGGCCCCTGCGCATTTTCGGACCGGCTTCCCGGCCGACATCGACGCTGAGGTTTGTTACGCCCCGAAGCGGCGGCACGGCGCCGTCCTACATCGCGTAGCGCGGCCTGCCGACGTGCCACGCGGGGCCAGCCGCCTAGAGTGGTTTCGCACCCGCACAGCGGGGCTTCGAAACCACAGCCCGGAGAACCCCATGAACGTCCGCCACATCCTCGGCATCGCCCTCACCGCCGCAACCCTGGCCGCCGCCACCGGCTGCGCCGTTTCGCGCGGCCAGCAGTCCGTGGGCGCCTATGTCGACGACAGCGCCATCACCGCCGCCGTCAAGGCCCGCTTCGTCGACAACAAGTCGGTGGACGCCACCTCGATCACTGTGGAGACGCTCAACGGCACGGTGCTGCTGTCGGGCTTTGCCAAGAGCACGGCCGAGCGCACGGTGGCCGAGAGCCTGGCCTGGAAGGTGAGCGGCGTGAAGGAAGTGAAGAACGAGATCGTCGTGAAGGGCTGAGCCCGATCGCTCAATCCGCCAGCGGCTGCAGCATCAACTGCAGCACGAAGGCCGCACGCGCCTGCCGCTGCGCCGCCGTGCCCTGGCGGTGCAACAGCGATTCGGCCACCTCGTAGCTGTAGAGCAGGAAGCCGCGCTGGCGCGCTTCATCGCCGTCGAAACCCAAGGCGGCGAAGATGGTCTCGTGGTAGCCGATGCGCGCGGCGTCGGCGGCATCCACGGCCAGCCGCGCCATCTCGTCGCGCCGGGCCCAGGCGCGGATGGCCAGCTCGATGCGCGCCGCCCGCGCCGCGGCGCGGCCGCGGAAGGGCAGCGAGATCACGTCGCGCAGCTGTTCGCGCGGGTCGTTGCGTGCACTTTCCAGGCGCCGCGTGAGCTGCGCCGTCGAACGGTCGCTCCAGGCCTGCAGCACACGCCGCAGCAGGTCTTCGCGGTCGCGGAAGTGCCAGTAGAAGCTGCCTCGCGTGACACCCAGTTCACCGGCCAGCACGTCCACGCGCACGTGGTCGATGCCCTGGTCCACCAGCACCGTGGTGGCGGCGTCGATCCAGGTCTCGGGCGTGAGCGAGGCGCGCGCCGGCTCGGCCGGCGCGGCCGATGCGGCACGCCGGCGGCGTGGCGCGGCAGGGCGAACGGGCAGGTTCATCCGGGGTCCGGGTGGCGGGGATGGGTGCGCATCATGTCCATGCAGTGGTGTATGGACATGCGGGCTTACCCGGATGCCGGTCCTGCAGCCGGCCCCTACCATCGCGTCCAAACACATACAGATGTGTATGGAGTGCAGCCCGCACCCAGCCCCGGAGACCCCCATGGCCGATGGTTTCTTCCACAACCCGCGCTTGCTGGCACCACGCCGCGTGGAGAAGCAGGATCTGGGCGGCGGCGCCTTCGTGCTGCGCTGCCCCGAGCCGCTGGCGCCTTATGCACGCTGCGTGGGCGAATGGCTGGAACACTGGGCCGCCACCACGCCCGATGCGGTGGCCTTTGCCGAACCCCTGCCGAGTGAACAAGGGGGCGGCTGGCGCCGCCTAGCCTGGGGTGAACTGCGCCTGCAGGTGGGCGCGGTGGCGCAGGCGCTGCTGAACCTGCAGCTGCCCGCGGGCAAGCCGCTGGTGGTGCTGTCCGACAACGCGCTCGACCACCTGGTGCTGCTGCTGGCCGGCATGCACATCGGCCGCGCGGTGTGCACCGTCAGCAGCGGCTACTGCCGGCTGGCGCACGACGACTACTCGCGCATCCACGGCATCCTGCAGACGCTGGACCCGGCGCTGGTCTATGCCTCCGACGCCGCCGTCTACGGCCCGCCGCTGCGCGATGCCGGCGTGGCGCCGGTGGCGGCGTTCAGCCACGGCGCCGAAAGCCACCCCGGCGCCCTGCCCTTCAAGCAGCTGCTGGCCACGCGCGAGACGCCGGCCGTGATGCAGGCCTTTGCCACCATCACGCCCGACACGCATGCCAAGTACCTGCTGACGAGCGGCTCCACCGGCCACCCCAAGGTGGTGATCAACACCCACCGCATGGTGTGCGCCAACCAGCAGATGCTGGCGCAGACGCTGCGCTTCCTGGACGTCGAGAAGCCCGTGCTGCTGGACTGGCTGCCCTGGAGCCACACCTTCGGCGGCAACCATAACACCCACATCGTGCTGCGCACCGGCGGCACGCTCTACATCGACGACGGCAAGCCGCTGCCCGGCGCCATCGACAAGACCCTGGCGCACCTGCGTGAGGTACAGCCCACGATCTACTTCAACGTGCCGCGCGGCTACGAGATGATGCTGCCGGCGCTGGAGCAGGACGAAGCCCTGGCGCGCCAGTTCTTCGGCCGCCTGCGCATGGCCTTCTACGCCGGCGCCGGCATGCCCGTCACCACCTGGCAGCGGCTGAAGGCCGCGGCCGCGAAGGTGCGTGAAGAGCCGCTGTGGCTGACCACCAGCTGGGGCAGCACCGAAACCGCACCAGCTGTCACCTTCGTCAGCTGGCAACTCGAAAAGCCCGGTGTCATCGGCATCCCGCTGGCGGGCGTGGCGCTGAAGTTCGTGCCCAACAGCGGCAAGCTGGAACTGCGCGTGAAGGGCGACAGCATCTTCCCCGGCTACCGCCACAACCCCGAGGCCACGCGCGACGCCTTCGACGAGGAGGGCTACTACCGCATCGGCGACGCCGGCTATCTCGCCGACGAAAACGATCCTTCGCAGGGCGTCGTGTTCAACGGCCGCGTGGCCGAAGACTTCAAGCTCACCAGCGGCACCTGGGTCAGCGTGGGCACGCTGCGGCTGAAGGTGGTGGCGGCGCTGGCGCCCCATGTGCAGGACGTGGTGGTCACCGGCCACGACCGCAGCGAGATCGGCGTGCTGGTCTTTCTCACCGAAGCCGGGCGCCAGCTGCCGCGCGAGCAGATCGCCGCCCATGTGGGCGCCGCGCTGCGCGCGCTGAAGGAAGAAGGCGCAGGCTCCTCGCAGACCCCCACGCGCGCGCTGCTGCTGCCCGACGCACCCAGCATGGCCGCCGGCGAGATCACCGACAAGGGCTACGTCAACCAGCGCCTGGTGCTCACGCGCCGCGCCGCCGAGGTTGAAGCGCTGTACGCCACGCCCGCCGATCCCCGGGTCATCCGGCCCTGACGAAAGACTCCATGTCCACAAGCTTCCAACCCTGGGCCGCTGCCCCCTCCCCGCTGCGCGCGCTGGACCTGCTGCGCCTGGAACGCGCGGGTCCAGTTCTGCACGTGCGCCTGAACCGCCCGGCCAAGCGCAACAGCATCAGCGACGGGCTGCTGGCGCAGATCCACACCGTGTGGGTGAACCTGCCGGGCGACGTGCGCGCGGCCGTGATCAGCGGCGAGGGCGACCACTTCTGCGCCGGCCTGGACCTGTCGGAAGTGAGCGAGCGCAACGTCACCGAAGGCATGTCGCATTCGCGCGCCTGGCACGCCTGCTTCGACGCCATCCAGTTCGGCCCGGTGCCGGTGGTGGTGGTGCTGCATGGCGCGGTGGTGGGCGGCGGGCTGGAGCTGGCCTCGTCGGCGCACCTGCGGGTGGCCGAGGACAGCGCCTTCTACGGCCTGCCCGAAGGCACGCGCGGCATCTTCGTCGGCGGCGGCGGCTCGGTGCGCATCAGCCGGCTCATCGGCGTGGCGCGCATGACCGACATGATGCTCACCGGCCGCGTCTTCGACGCCGACGAAGGCCAGGCCATGGCCATCAGCAACTACCGCGTGGCCGACGGCGCGGGCCTGGCCAAGGCGCTGGAGCTGGCTGCGAAGATCGCCGCCAACGCACCGCTGTCGAACTACGCCATCACGCAGGCGCTGCCGCGCATCGCCGACCTGTCGGCCAGCGACGGGCTCTTCATGGAGTCGCTGATCTCGTCCATCGCCCAGGGCGACGAAGCGGCCAAGGAACGTGTGCGCGCCTTCCTGGAAAAGCGTGCCAACAAGGTCAGCAAGTCCTGATGGGCAAGACGAACGTCTACCGCGTGCAGGTGCAGTTCGGCGACTGCGACCCGGCCGGCATCGTCTTCTTCCCCAACTTCAACAAGTGGATGGACGCGGCCTCGCTGGCCTTCTTCATGGCCTGCGGCGTGCCGCCCTGGCGTGAGCTGGTGAAGACGCGCGGCATCATCGGCACGCCGCTGCTGGAGATCCACACCAAGTTCTACAAGCCGGCCACCTACGGCGAGACGCTGGAGGTGCACACCCACGTCGAATCCTGGGCCGCGAAGACGCTGCGCCAGAAGCACGTGGTGATGCGCGACGGCGTGGTGCTGTGCGAAGGCATCGAGGTGCGCGCCTTCTGCATCCGCGACCCTGCGGACCCGGACCGCATCAAGGCGATCCCGATTCCCGAAGACATCAAAACCCTCTGTACCTGACCCCGCTGACCCCCAAGGAGACAAGACCATGACCCTCGACCGCCGCCAGACCCTGGCCCTGCTGGCCGCCGGCGCCGCCCTGCCCTGGCAGGCCCGCGCCCAGGCCTTCGAACAAGCGAAGTTCCTCTACGGCTTTCCGGCCGGCAGTTCGGGCGACATCGCCTGCCGCCGCGTCGCCGAACGCGTGGGCGGCAGCGGCTATTCGAAGAACCCGGCCATCGTGGAGAACAAGCCCGGTGCGGGCGGCCGCATCGCGCTGGACACGCTGAAGGCGTCACCCAGCGACGGCTCGGTGCTGGCGCTGAGCCCGTTCTCGTGCACCTCGATCTACCCGCACGTCTACAAGAAGCTCAGCTACGACCCGGTGGCCGACTTCGTGCCGGTGTCGATCGCGGCCATCATGCACCATGGCCTTTCGGTCGGCCCGATGGTGCCGGCCAGCGTCACCGACGTGAAGAGCTTCATCGCCTGGGCCAAGGCCAACCCGGACAAGGCCAACTACGGCTCGCCTGCCGCCGGCTCCACGCCGCACTTCCTGGGTGCGCTGCTGGGCCTGAGCCAGAACTTCGACTTCAAGCATGTGCCCTACCGCGGCAGCGTGCCCGGCATCACCGACGTGGTGGGCGGCCAGATCGCCAGCATGTTCTGCCCCGCCGGCGACCCGCTGCCCAACCACCGTGCCGGCAAGCTGCGCCTCTTGGCCACCAGCGGCAAGCAGCGCCTGCCCTTCGCGCCCGACGTGCCCACCTTCGCCGAGCAGGGCTTCGGCGACCTGACCACCGAAGAGTGGTTCGGCTTCTACGCCCCGGCGAAGACGCCCGCGGCGGTGCTGGCCAGCGCCAACGCCGCCATCAACGCGGCGCTGAAGGACAAAGCGCTGGTCGACGGCCTGGCCATCGTCGGCCTGCTGGCCCAGGGCAGCAGCGCCGACGAGATGGCGCGCAGCCAGCGCGCCGAATTCGAGCGCTGGGGCCCGCTGGTCAAGCGCGTGGGCTTCACCGCCGACAGCTGATGGCCTGGCGCTACGAAGCGCCGCTGCGCGACATGCGCTTCGTCATCGAGCGCGTGCTCGATGCGCCGGCGTCGTGGGCGGCCTGCCCGGCCTTTGCCGATGTCGACATGGCCACCGGCGCGGCCGTGCTGGAAGAAGGCGCGCGTTTCGCCAACGGGGTGCTGCTGCCGCTGAACGCCAGCGGCGACCGCGAAGGCTGCACGCTGCGCGACGGGCAGGTCACCCTGCCCGCCGGCTTTCGCGACGCCTACCAGGCGCTGGTGCAAGGCGGCTGGCCGGCCCTGCCCTGCAGCGCCGAATGGGGCGGCCAGGGCCTGCCGCTGCTGCTGGACGCCGCGCTGCGCGAGATGATGTCGGCCTGCAACCACGGCTTCACGATGGTGGCCGACGTGCTGCACGGTGCCTACGAAACCATCAAGGCGCACGGCGGCGATGAACTGAAGGCGCGTTACCTCGCGAAAGTCGCGAGCGGCGAATGGCCGGCCGCGATGGCGCTCACCGAACCCCAGGCCGGCAGCGACCTGGGCGCCTTGAGCACGCGCGCGCTGCCGCAGCCCGACGGCAGCCTGCGCCTGCACGGCAGCAAGATCTTCATCAGCGGCGCCGACCACGACCTGGCTGACAACATCGTGCACCTGGTGTTGTGCCGCTTGCCCGACGCCCCCGCCGGCAGCAAGGGCCTGAGCCTGGCCCTGGTGCCGAAGGTCCTGCCCGACGGTTCGCGCAACGCCTGGGTGGTGGACGGCCTGGAACACAAGATGGGCCTGCACGCCAGCCCCACCTGCGCGCTGCGCTACGAAGGCGCCACCGGCTGGCTGCTGGGCCAGCCACACCGCGGCCTGGCGGCGATGTTCCTGATGATGAACTCGGCCCGCCTGCACGTGGGCCTGCAGGGGCTGGGCCACCAGGAGATGGCAACGCAGAACGCGCTGCGCCATGCCTTCGAACGCACGCAGTTCAAGGCTGCGATCAGCTCGATGCCGGCCATGCGCCACATCCTGCTGCGCCTGCAGGCGCTTGCCGAGGGCCAGCGTGTCATCGCCTACGCCGCGGCGCTGGCCATCGACGAAGCGGCCCATCACGCCGACGCCGCGCAGCGCGAACGGCAGAACCGCCGTGCCGCGCTGCTGACGCCGCTGGTGAAGGCGCTGCTCACGCAGACCGGCTTCGACAGCGCCAGCGCCGCGCTGCAGGTCTACGGCGGTTACGGCTACACGCGCGACTTCGGCATCGAGCAGACGCTGCGTGACGTGCGCATCACGCTCGTCTACGAAGGCACCAACCAGATCCAGGCCATCGACCTGCTGCAGCGCAAGGTGCTGGCCGACGGCGGCCGGGCGCTGGACGAACTGCTGGCCGACTTCGAGGCCGAGGCCGCGCGCGTGGCGGCGCACGGTCTGGATGACTTCGCCACGGCCTTGAACGCGCAGATCGCCGAAGCACGCGTCACCACCGCCGCCTTGAAGACCGCCGCGGGCCATGACGCCGAAGCGCCCTTGCGCGTGGCCGACGCCTACCTCCAGGGCCTGTCGCACCTGATGCTGGCATGGGCCTGGGCCGCCAGCGCACGCGCCGCCACGGCCGAGCCCGACACCACCTGGGCTGCGGCCAAGCTGGCCCGCATGCGCCACGGCGTGGCCTGGCTGCTGCCCGACGCCGCCGCGCACTGGCCGCGCGCACGCGCTACCCACGTGGCGCTGGCAGCCGCAGCCGGCTGAGCCGGCTGCTTCAGTTCAGCTGCGTCACGTACTTGGTGTTCAGGTAGCCGTCGAAGGTCTCCAGCCCACCTTCGCTGCCGTAACCGCTGTCCTTGATGCCGCCGAAGGGCGTTTCGGCCAACGCCATGCCGAAGTGGTTGATGCTGACCATGCCGGCCTGCAGCCCGTTGCTGATGGCATTGGCGTTCTTCGTGCCGCCCGTGAAGGCGTAGGCCGCCAGGCCGAAGGGCAGGCTGTTGGCGCGCACCAGCACTTCATCGAGCGTCTTGAAGCGCGCGATGCCGGCCACGGGGCCGAAGGGCTCCTCGGTCATCAGCTTGGCGTCTTCGGGCAGGTCGGTGATCACCGTCGGCGCGTAGAAGTTGCCCTCGCCGCCCAGGGCCTTGCCGCCGGTGAGCACCGTGGCGCCTCGCTGGTGCGCGTCTTCGATGAAGCTGCCGATGGCCGCCACGCGCCGCGCCTGCGCCAGCGGGCCCATGCGCGTGCTGGCCTCCAGGCCGTCGCCGACCTTGATCTTCTCGGTCTTGGCGATGAAGCGCGCCAGGAACTTGTCGTAGGCGCCTTCCTGCACGTAGAAGCGCGTCGGGCTGATGCACACCTGCCCGGCGTTGCGGAACTTGAAGCCCACCAGCATGTCGGCGGCGGTCTCGACATCGGCGTCGTCGCAGACGATCACCGGCGCGTGGCCACCCAGCTCCATGGTGCAGCGCTTCATCAGGCTGCCCGCCAGGCCGGCCAGCAGCTTGCCTACCTGCACCGAGCCAGTGAATGAGATCTTGCGCACGATGGGGCTCTTGATGAGGTAGTCACTCACCTCGTGCGGCACGCCCCACACCACGTTCAGGCAGCCCGGAGGCAGGCCGGCGTCGTGGAACAGCTGGGCCAGCGCCACCACGGCACTGGGCGCATCTTCCGGGCCCTTGATGACGATGGTGCAGCCGGCACCCAGCGCGGCCGTGATCTTGCGGATGGCCTGGTTGAAAGGGAAGTTCCAGGGCGAAAACGCGGCGCATACGCCGATGGGTTCGCGCAGCACGAGTTGCCGCACGCCGTCCTGGCGCGCCGGGATCACGCGGCCGTAGATGCGGCGCGCTTCTTCGGCGTGCCACTCGGCGTGTTCGGCGCAGAAGTTCACCTCGCCCACGGCTTCGGCCAGCGGCTTGCCCTGGTCGAGCGTGATGTTGCGGCCGATGTCGTTGGCCCGCTCGCGCGCCAGTTCCGCCGCCTTGCGCAGGATCTTGCTGCGTTCCAGCGGGCTGGTCTTGCGCCAGCTCTCGAAGGCGCGAGCGGCGCTCTTCAGCGCCAGGTCCAGGTCTTCGCGCGTGGCGTGCGGCAGCTTGCCGATCACCTGGTTGGTGGCCGGGTTCAGCACGTCGCCTTCCTTGCGGCCGCCGCCGTGGATGAACTGGCCGTCGATGTACAGGCTGAGTTGCGGGTAGCTCATGGTTTCTTGTCCTTCGAAAGAGAGTCTCAGACGCCCAGGCAGGCGGCGAGTTGGGGGTCGCTGGCCAGGTCTGCCGCGTCACCCTGCAGCACCACCTGGCCCTTCTGCAGCACGATGGCGCGGTCGGCCTGGGCCAGCACCTTGCGGTAGTCGCGGTCGACGATCAAGGTGGCGATGCCGCTCTTGCGGATGTCGCCGATGACGCGCCAGATCTCGGCCACGATCAGCGGCGCCAGCCCTTCGGTGGCCTCGTCGAGGATAACCAGATCCGGGTGCGTCATCAGCGCACGGCCTATCGACAGCATCTGCTGTTCACCGCCCGAGAGCTGGCTGCCCAGGTTGCCCACGCGCTCGGCCAGGCGCGGGAAGGTCTGCATCACGCGCTCGTAGCTCCAGTCCTTGCGGCCGTCGCGGCCGGCGCGCGCGGCCATCACCAGGTTCTCGCGCACCGACAGGTTGGGAAACACGCCGCGGCCT
The DNA here is from genome assembly GCA_964423075.1 of uncultured Rubrivivax sp. Taxonomy (GTDB): domain Bacteria; phylum Pseudomonadota; class Gammaproteobacteria; order Burkholderiales; family Burkholderiaceae_C; genus Rubrivivax. The sequence continues at coordinate 10,551 of CAYREA010000086.1, forward strand.
TCGGGCACGTAAGCCACGCCGCGCCGCGCCACCTCGTGCGGGCGGGCGCGCGAGAGGTCGTGGCCGGCGATGTGGATGCTGCCCTCTCGCTGCGTCACGTGACCCAGCAGCGTGCGGATCAGCGTGCTCTTGCCCATGCCGTTGCGGCCCAGCAGGCCCACGGTCTCGCCGCGCGCGATGTGGATGCCCACGCCGTGCAGGATGTGGCTGCTGCCGTACCAGGCGTGGATGTCGCGGGCTTCGAGGAAGGTCTCGGCCATCTCAGTGGCCTCCCAGGTACGCGGCCTGCACGGTCGGGCTGGCCCGCACGGCGGCCGGCGTGTCGCTGGCAATGACGGCGCCGTTGACCATCACCGTGATGCGGTCGGCGATGCGGAACACGGCGTCCATGTCGTGTTCCACCAGCAGGATGGCGTGGCCCTGTTTGAGGTCGGCCAGCAGGGCCAGCATGCGGTCGGTCTCTTCGGCGCCCATGCCGGCGAGCGGTTCGTCGAGCAGCAGCACCTGGGGGTCGGTGGCCAGGCACATGGCGATTTCCAACTGGCGCTTCTGGCCGTGCGACAGGCTGTCCGCACTGCGGTCCAGCAGGTCGGAAAGCCCCGCGCGGGTTGCGGCGTCGCGCGCGGCCGTGGTGCTGGCCGTGCAGCGCTGCGCCGGGCTCCACCACGACCAGGGCTTCTGCACGCGCGCCTGCGCGGCCAGGCGGCAGTTTTCAAACACGGTGAACGTGGGGAAGATGGTGTTGCGCTGGTAGCTGCGGCCCAGGCCGGCGCGCGCGCGGCGCGGCTGCGTCCAGGTGGTGACGTCATCACCCAGCAACTCGACACGCCCGCCCGAAGGCGGAATCTCGCCCGAGAGGATGTTGATCAGCGTCGACTTGCCCGCGCCGTTGGTGCCGATGACGGCGTGCACGGCACCCCGCTCGAGTTCGATGGACACCCGGTCCACCGCTACCAACCCGCCCCAGCGGCGCGTGATCTCGTGGCCGCGCAGCAGCACGTCGCTCATGGCGCCACCTCGGCTTCGCGGGCTTCGCCGCCGCGGGCCGGCTGCCGCTTCAGCCGCGCCGGCAACTGCACCAGGCCCTTGGGCAGCAGCGCCACGCTGGCGATGATGGTCAGGCCCAGGCCCAGCTGCCAGTGCTTGGAGAAGGCGCCGAAGATCGTCTCTGACTTGAAGAACTCCTGCAGCAGCGCAAATGCGAAGGCGCCGACCAGCGCGCCGCGCAGATGGCCCAGGCCGCCGAGGATGATCATGATCAGCACCGCGCCGCTGAAGTGCCAGCTCAGCAGTTCGGGGTTCACATAACCGTCCTTGATGGCGAACAGGCAGCCGGCCAGGCCGGCCAGGCCGCCCGAGAGCGTGAAGGCCGCCAGCTTGTACGGATAGGTGGAGAAACCGGCAGCACGCATGCGCTGCTCGTTGACCTTGATGCCGGCCAGCGCACGCCCGAAGCGCGAGCGCAGCAGCACGGCCAGGAAGCCGAAGGTGGCCAGCAGGCAGAACCAGGTGAAGCCGTAGAGCACCAGCGGCTTGTCCAGATCCACCAGGAACGAGGGCTTCACGTTCAGGTAGATGCCGTCGGTGCCGCCACCCAGCGGGGTGTCGTGCACCACGTAGTAGGCCATCTGCGCGAAGGCCAGCGTCACCATGATGAAGTACACGCCCTTGGTGCGCAGGCTCAGGGCGCCCACCGCCAGCGCATAGACCGCCGCCAGCAGCACACAGGCCGGCAGCAGCCACCACAGCGAGGCTGCATCACTCTGCGGCGACAGCAGCACGGTGGCGTAGGCGCCGATGCCGAAGAAGGCGGCCTGGCCGAAACACACGAGACCCGTGCTGCCCACCAGCAGTTCCAGGCTCAGCGCGAAGAGCGCGTAGACCATGATCTTGCCGACCAGGTCGATGCCGAAGGAGCCGGCGAAGAAGGGCCAGGCGGCCAGCGCGCCGAAGGCCGCGATGACGAAGATGAACTTGCCGCGTTCCATCGTCGTCATCCGGCCTTGAACAGGCCGTCGGGCTTCCACAGCAGGATCAAGGCCATCATCACGTAGACCAACACACCCGCCGCCTGTGGCAGCAGCACCTTGCCGAAGGTGTCGACCACGCCGATGAGCAGCGCCGCCAGCAGCGCGCCGCGGATGCTGCCGATGCCGCCGATCACCACGATCACGAAGCACACGATCAGCACCGTGTTGCCCATGCCCGGGTACACGCTGCTCACGGGTGCGGCCACCATGCCGGCCAGCACGGCAATCGCCACGCCGGCCGCGAACACCACGCGGTAGAGGAACTGGATGTCGATGCCCAGTGACTGCACCATCTCGCGGTTGGTGCTGCCGGCGCGGATCATCATGCCCAGCCGCGTGCGCGTGAAGACGAGGTACATGCCCAAAGCCAGCAGCAGGCAGACGAAGCTGATGAAGAGCCGGTAGACCGGGTAGGTCATGGTCTCGCCCAGGGCGAAACTGCCGGCCAGCAGCGGCGGCGGCGGCACGCCGTGCACGTCGTCGCCCACCATCAGGCTGCGCAGTTCCTCGAAGACGAGGATCAGGCCGTAGGTCATCAGCACCTGCTGCAGGTGCTCGCGTTCGTAGAGGAAGGCGAAGAAGGCCCACTCCAGCACGTAGCCCAGCAGCACGGCCAGCACCAGGCCGATGAAGAACACGCTGAAGAAGCCGCCGCCGAACCAGCCCGCCACCGGCGCAGCCAGCGCATAGGCCATGTAGGCGCCGATCATGTAGAAGCTGCCGTGCGCCAGGTTGATGACGCCCATGATGCCGAAGATCAGCGTGAGGCCACTGGCCACCAGGAACAGCAGCAGCCCGTACTGCAGCGAGTTCAGGCACTGGATGAGGAAGGTGGGCAGGTCCATCACAGCCGCCGATTGTCTGCTGACGGATGTGCGCGCATGAAGGCGACGGTCGCGTCGATCACGGCTTGAGGCTGGTCGCGATGCGGTGAATGCCCGCAGGCCGGGATTTCGAGCAGCTGCGCCTGCGGCACGCGGCGCCCGATGCCTCGGATCTGCTCCAGCGTGCCGTACTCGTCGTCCAGGCCCTGCATGGCCAGCAGCGGGCCCTGGATCGCAGCGATCTCGTCTTCGATGTTCCAGGTGCGGAAGGCGGGGTCGAGCCAGATGCCGTTCCAGCCCCAGAAGGCCGAATCGGGGTGATCGTGGTGGCGGGCCAGGCGCTGGCGCAGGTCGGTCTGTTCGTAGGCGCTGCGCGTCTTCTGGATGCTGCTCACCGACAGGTCTTCCACCAGGATGTGCGGCGCCATCACCACGGTGCCGGCCACGCGGTGCTGCGTCGCATGCAGCAGCGCGATGCTGCCGCCGTCGCTGTGGCCGAAGAGCCAGGGCGGCTGGTTCACGCGCAGCGCCTGCAGCAGCTCCGGCAGCACCTCGAAGGCCTGGCGGTGCATGAAGTCATTGAGCCAGCGTTCGTCGGGTTCGCGCGGCGTGCTGCGGCCGTAGCCGGGACGTGAATACACGAGCCCCCGACAGCCCGCCGCGGTGCACAGCTGCCGCGGAAAGTCGCGCCACATCGACACCGAGCCCAGGCCCTCGTGCAGGAACACGATGAGCGGCGCGGCGGCGTCGCCCTCGATCCAGGCGTGTTCGATGCGGACCGGCCTGCCGCGCCAGTCCAGCTCGACGAACTCGGCCGTCATGCCGCGCCGCGTTCCCGCTCGCGCAGCTTGAAGCGCTGGATCTTGCCGGTGGCGGTCTTGGGCAGGTCGGCCACGAACTCGATCTGGCGCGGGTACTTGTAGGGCGCCAGGCGGTCCTTGACGAAGGCCTTCAGCTCGGCCTCGCTGGCCTCGCCGCCGGCCTTCAGCACCACGAAGGCCTTGGTCTTGGTCAGGCCCTCGGCATCGGGCACGCCGATCACGGCGGCTTCCAGCACCGCGGGGTGCTGCACCAGCGTGGCCTCCACCTCGAAGGGGCTGACGTAGATGCCACTCACTTTCAGCATGTCGTCGCTGCGCCCGCCGTAGGTGTAGCTGCCGTCTTCGTTGCGGATGTACTTGTCGCCGCTCTTGGTCCAGCCGCCCTGGAAGGTCTCGGCGCTCTTGGCGCGGTTGCCCCAGTACATCAGCGCCGATGAGGGGCCGTGGATGTACAGGTCGCCCGGCTCACCATCGGCCACGGGCTTGCCGTCGTCGCCGCGCAGTTCGATGTCATAGCCCGGCACCGGCCAACCGGTGCTGCCGTAGCGCACACGCTCGGGGCGGTTGCTGATGAAGATGTGCAGCATCTCGGTGGAGCCGATGCCGTCGACGATATCGACGCCGAAGTGGCGCTTGAACTTCTCGCCCAGTTCGGCCGGCAGCGCTTCGCCGGCGGACGACACCAGGCGCATCGCCACCTCGCCGGCCCTGGGCAGGTTGGGTGAGGCCAGCATGCCGGCAAAACCCGTCGGCGCGCCGTAGAAGACCGTCGGCTTCACGCCGCCGACGCCGCCGGTCCAGCGCTTGAACGTGGCGTCGGGTGTGGGCCGTTCGCCCATCAGCAGCGTGGTGGCGCCCACCGCCATCGGGAAGGTCAGCGCATTGCCCAGGCCGTAGGCGAAGAAGAGCTTGGCGGCGCTGAAGCACACGTCGCTCTCGCGCAGGCCCAGCACGGCCTTGCCGTAGAGCTCGTTGGTCCAGTAGGGGTTGGCGTGCGAATGCACCGTGCCCTTGGGGCGGCCGGTGGAACCCGACGAATAGAGCCAGAACGCCGGGTCGTCGGCGTTGGTCGGCGCGGGCTTCGGTTGTGGCGCGTGGGCCGCGAGGAAGGCCTCGAACTCCACCTCGGCCGGGTGCAGCGGTGCGACGGGCCGCGACACCAGCACCTTCTGCACCTCGTGATCGCTCTTCACCAGCGCCGCCGTCAGCGTGGGCAGCAGCGCGCCCGACACCAGCACGGCCTGCGCGCGGCTGTGCTCCAGCATGTAGGCGTAGTCGTCGGCCGTCAGCAGCGTGTTCACGGCCACCGGCACCAGGCCGGCGTAGATGGCGCCGAGGTAGCTCACGGGCCAGTCACAGCCGTCCTGCATCAGCAACAGCACACGCTCTTCGCGCTTGATGCCGATGCTGCGCAGGCCGGCCGCCAGGCGGCGCACACGTTCGGCCAGTTCGCCGTAGCTCACACGGCCCTGGTCGTCGATGAAGGCGGCCTTGTCAGCGCGGCTGGCGTTGGCCTGCAGCAGGTGTTCGGCGAAATTGAAGCGCGGGCCCGGGGCTTGGATGTCCATGGATGTGTCTCCTGAGATGGCCGTCAGCGCGTGAACTCGATGCGACCCTGCGGCAGCAGATAGAGCACGAGCGCGCGGCCCTGGCTCACCGTCGGATGGTGCGCGCTGCCGGGCGGATAGACCACCCAGCCGGCCGGCCGCGTGTCGAAGCGCGCATCGCCTTCGAGCGGCATCACCAGGTCGATCTCGCCCAGCGGGTGGCTGTGGTGCGGGCCGGCCAGGTCCTGCATGTCGACCACGTCGACCGAAAAGCCGTGCAGGTCGTCGGCCGGCTTGAAGATGCGGCCGTAGCGGATGCCGCCGCCTTCGCGGTTGCACAGCCAGCCGGCCGCGACGCCGGCTTCGCAGCCGGCCTTCAGCCGCTCGTAGCTCGCGCTGGCGGGGCCGTGTTCGGTATTGAGCCAGGCATCCAGTGCCTGGTCCAGCGGCTTGCCCTGCAGTTGAACCGTCAGCGCGGCGATGTCAGCGCGGAACTCTTCGGGTGTCATGACGGGCCTTTCCTTGTCTCAGCGGCTTGCCGGGCCGGGGAAGATGAATTATTGTGCTTGCATGAACGATAGAACCGTGGAAGCGGCATGTCAAGCACTATATTGCATGAAGCCGGCGTGACGCCGGAGGCCCCGAGCGTCGAAGGGGACGAGAAGAACCCGTTCCTGGTGGCGCTGGGCGAGCGCGTGCGGGCCCTGCGCTCGCGCCGCGGCATGACGCGCAAGGCGGTGGCGCTGGCGGCTGACGTGAGCGAGCGCCACCTGGCGAACCTGGAGTACGGCGTCGGCAATGCCTCGATCCTGATCCTGCTGCAGGTGGCCGGCGCGCTGCAGTGTTCGCTGGCCGAACTGATCGGCGACATCACCACCACCAGCCCCGAATGGCTGCTGCTGCGCGAGCTGCTCGAAAACCGCGACGAAGACACGCTGCGCCGGGTGCGCGTGGTGGTGGGCGAGATGCTGGGCATGGGTGGCGGCGCCGAGCGCGGCAAGCCCGGCGCGCCCGTCCGCAGCCCGCGTGTGGCGCTGATCGGGCTGCGCGGCGCCGGCAAGAGCACGCTCGGGCGGATGCTGGCCGAGGACCTGGGCTTTTCCTTCGTCGAACTCAGCCGTGAGATTGAAGCCTTCGCCGGCTGCAGCGTGGGCGAAATCCAGGGCCTCTACGGCCAGAACGCCTACCGCCGCTACGAACGGCGCGCGCTGGAAGAAGCGATCCAGATCCACCCCGAAGCCGTGATCGCCACACCCGGCGGCATCGTCAGTGACCCCGCCACCTTCAACCTGCTGCTGGCGCACTGCACCACGGTGTGGCTGCAGGCCAGCCCCGAAGACCACATGAAGCGCGTCATCGCCCAGGGCGACCTGCGCCCCATGGGCACCAGCAAGGAGGCGATGGACGACCTGAAGAACATCCTGGCCGGCCGCGCCGCCTTCTATTCCAAGGCCGACTTCCGGCTGGACACCAGCGCGCAGCCACTCGACGCCAGCTTCAGCGCCCTGCGCAGCCTGGTGCGCCAGGCTTTGGACCTGCGAGTTTGAAGTAAAGTGCATCTTTGTGCTTGACTGCGGCTGAACATGCACTATCATGCGTTCATCGCAGCGCCCAGGAGCCCGCCATGAGCCCAACCATCGCCCCCCGTGTCGACTACCAGACCGAGCCTTCCCGCTACCGCCACTGGAAGCTGAAGTTCGAAGGCCCGGTGGCCACGCTGCTGGCCGACTTCGACGAAAACGGCGGCCTGGCACCCGGCTACAAGCTCAAGCTCAACAGCTACGACCTGGGCGTGGACATCGAACTGCACGACGCCGTCAACCGCATCCGCTTCGAACACCCCGAGGTGCAGACCGTGGTGGTGACCAGCGCCAAGGAGAAGGTGTTCTGCTCGGGCGCCAACATCTTCATGCTGGGTGTGAGCAGCCACGCCTGGAAGGTGAACTTCTGCAAGTTCACCAACGAAACGCGCAACGGCCTCGAAGACAGCAGCGCCACCGGCGGCCTGAAGTTCCTGGCGGCCGTGAACGGCGCCTGCGCCGGCGGCGGCTACGAGCTGGCCCTTGCCTGCGACGAGATCATCCTGGTGGACGACCGCTCCAGCGCCGTGAGCCTGCCCGAGGTGCCGCTGCTGGGCGTGCTGCCCGGCACCGGCGGCCTGACGCGCGTGACGGACAAGCGCAAGGTGCGGCACGACCTGGCCGACATCTTCTGCACCACCACCGAAGGCGTGCGCGGCCAGAAGGCGAAAGACTGGCGCCTGGTGGACGACATCGCCAAGCCGGCCGTGTTCGCGCAGAAGGTGCAGGAGCGTGCGCTGCAACTGGCCAAGAAGAGCACCCGGCCTGGCGCCGGTGCGAAGGGTGTGGCGCTGACGCCCATCACGCGCAGCATCGAAGCCGATGCGCTGCGCTATCCGAACGTGACGGTCGAGATCGACCGCAGCAAGCGCACCGCCACCTGGACCGTGAAGGCCCCCACCGGCACCCAGCCCACCGACATCGCCGGCATCGAAGCTGCCGGCGCCGGCTGGTACCCGCTGGCCCTGGCGCGCGAACTCGACGACGCGATCCTCTCGATGCGCACCAACGAGCTCGAGATCGGCACCTGGCTCATCAAGACGGAAGGTGACGCCGCCGCCGTGCTGGCCATGGACGCCACGCTCAAGGCCCACGCCGAACACTGGCTGGTGGCCGAGACCACCGGCCTGCTGCGCCGAGCCTTCAGCCGCTTTGACGTGTCGTCGCGCAGCCTGTTCGCGCTGATCGAGCCCGGCTCCTGCTTCGCCGGCAGCTTCCTCGAACTGGCGCTGGCCTGCGACCGCAGCTACATGCTGATGCTGCC
>CAYREA010000087.1:0-18386 GCA_964423075.1 uncultured Rubrivivax sp.
TTCGACGCGCGCTACGTGCCGGGCTGGGACTGCCACGGCCTGCCGATCGAGAACCAGGTCGAGAAGGACCACGGCCGCGGCCTGCCGCGCGAGAAGGTGCAGGCCCTCAGCCGCGCCTACGCCGGCGAGCAGATCGCCCAGCAGATGGCCGACTTCCAGCGCCTGGGTGTGCTGGGCGACTGGAGCCGGCCCTACCGCACCATGGACCCGGCCAACGAGGCCGGCGAGATCCGCGTGCTCAAGCGCCTGATCGAGCGCGGCTACGTCTACCGCGGCCAGAAGCCGGTGTACTGGTGTTTCGACTGCGGCTCTTCACTCGCCGAGTTCGAGATCGAGTACGCCGACAAGAAGAGCATCACCGTCGACGTCGGCTTCCTGGCCGCCGAACCGGCGCAGCTGGCCGCCGCCTTCGGCCTGCCGGCTCTGACGAAGGACGCCTTCATCGTCATCTGGACGACGACGCCCTGGACCCTGCCCGCCAACCAGGCGCTGAACCTGAACCCGGCGCTCGACTACGCGCTGGTGGACACCGAGCGCGGCCTGCTGCTGCTGGCCGAAGCACGCGTGGAAGACCGGCTGAAGGCCTACGGCCTGACGGGCGAAGTCATCGCCACGACGAAGGGCGAGAAGCTCGCGGGCCTGAACTTCCACCACCCGCTGGCCCACGTCGACCCCGGCTATGCGCGCCTGTCGCCCGTCTACCTGGCCGACTACGCCACCGCCGACGACGGCACCGGCGTCGTGCACTCGTCGCCGGCCTATGGCGTGGACGACTTCAACTCCTGCATCGCGCACGGCCTGAAGCCCGACCAGATCCTTAACCCGGTGCAAGGCCACGGCAGCTATGAAGCGGCGCTGCCGCTCTTCGGCGGCCAGAACATCTGGAAGGCCGGGCCCGTCATCGTGCAGGCCCTGAAGGACGCCGGGCGCCTGTTCGCCAGCGGCGAGCTGGTGCACAGCTACCCGCATTGCTGGCGCCACAAGACGCCGGTGATCTACCGCGCCGCGGCGCAGTGGTTCGTGCGCATGGACGAAGGCCAGGGTGTCTTCACCGTCGACAAAGCCCCCGGCACGCTGCGCCAGACCGCGCTGGCCGCCATCGACCAGACCGGCTTCTACCCCGAGAACGGCCGCGCCCGGCTGCGCGACATGATCGCCAACCGGCCCGACTGGTGCATCAGCCGCCAGCGCAGCTGGGGCGTGCCGCTGCCCTTCTTCCTGCACAAGGTGACGGGCGAGCTGCACCCGCAGACGCTGGCTTTCGTCGAACGCGCCGCGCAGCTGGTGGAAGAAGGCGGCATCGAAGCCTGGAGCCAGCTCGACCCCGCCGAGTGGCTGGGTGCCGATGCGCAGGCCTACGCCAAGAGCAACGACATCCTCGACGTCTGGTTCGACAGCGGCAGCACTTTCAGCCACGTGCTGCGCGGCAGCCACCCCGACCAGCACCACGACAGCGGCCCCGAGGCTGACCTGTACCTGGAAGGCCACGACCAGCACCGCGGCTGGTTCCATTCCTCGCTGCTGATCGGCTGCGCGCTGGAAGGCCGCGCGCCCTACCGCGGCCTGCTGACACACGGCTTCACGGTCGATGGCAGCGGCCGCAAGATGAGCAAGAGCCTCGGAAACTTCGTCGAGATGCGCACGGTGACCAGCCAGCTCGGCGCCGAGATCATCCGCATGTGGTGCGCGGCCACCGACTACTCGGGCGACCTGTCCATCGACGACAAGATCCTGGCCCGCGTGGTGGACAGCTACCGCCGCATCCGCAACACCCTGCGCTTCCTGCTCGCCAACACCAGCGACTTCGATGACAAGCAGCACGCCGTACCGCTGGCGCAGATGCTGGAGATCGACCGCTGGGCCCTGTCGCGCGCCTCGCAACTGCAGGACGAGATCCTGGCCCACTACCAGGTCTACGAGTTCCACCCGGTCGTCGCCAAGGTGCAGGTGTTCTGCGCCGAAGACCTGGGCGCCTTCTACCTCGACGTGCTGAAAGACCGCCTCTACACCACCGCCGCCGGCTCGCACGCGCGGCGCAGCGCGCAGACGGCGCTGTGGCACATCACGCACAGCATGCTGCGCTGGATGGCGCCCTTCCTCAGCTTCACGGCCGAAGAGGCCTGGAAGATGTTCGACGGCGGCGATTCCATCTTCACCGAGACCTACTGGAAGCTGGAAACACCCGACGCCGCGCTGCTGGCCAAGTGGCAGCGCATCCGCGAGCTGCGTGATGCGGTGAACAAGGAGATCGAGGCGCTGCGCACCGCCGGTGGCGTGGGCTCGTCGCTGCAGGCGCACGTGGCCCTGACACTGCCGCCGGAAGACCACGCGCTGCTCGAGTCGCTGGGCGAAGACCTGAAGTTCGTCTTCATCACCTCGCGCGCCGAGCTGCGGGCCGGGCCCGATGCCAAGGTCGTGGTGACGGCCAGTGACGGCACCAAGTGCGAACGCTGCTGGCACTGGCGCGACGACGTGGGCCGCGACGCCGCCCATACCGCGCTGTGCGGCCGCTGTACCAGCAACCTGTACGGCAGCGGCGAGCGGCGGCACATCGCCTGATGCATCCTGGCGGCCCGGCGCGCCCCTGCTTTCCCTGACGCGCCGGGGCCCGTGGCGATGCTGAAATCAGGCGTGCCCTGCCACCCCTGCCCGCGCGCCCATGCCAACACCGCCCGCCGCTGACTCCGGCAGCAGCTTCACGCGTCTGCGCTGGGCGGCGCCGCTGTGGGTGGCGCTGGTGCTGCTGCCGCTGCTGGGCGCACTGGCCATCCGCAGCGAGTTCCGGCACCAGCGCGAGCGGGCCCAGGAACGTCTGCTGGCCCTGGCCGAGTTGCGCGAGTCGCAGGTCGAGGGCTGGCTGCAGCGCCAGCTGTCGCTGGCCGACTTCCTGGCGGCGAGCGACCTGCTGGCCCAGCAGTACCTCGCCTGGCAGACCCGGGGCGATGCCGAAGCCGGCAAGTGGCTGCTGGCGCGCATGGTGGGGTACCGCAAGGCCAACGACGGCGACAGCGTGCTGCTGGCCGCGTCCGACGGCACCGTGCTCGCCCGCGAGCACCCAGCGGCCTCCGAGCAACCCGACCCCGAACTGGTGGCCGCCATCCGGCGTGCGGTGGACAGCGGGCGGCCCGCGCACACCGGTATCTACCGGCGCCCGGGCAGCCCGCTGCCGCTGCGCATCGACGTCGCCGTGCCGCTGCGCGCCACCGGCACGCCGGTGCGGGGGCTGGTGGTGGTGCGCATCGACCCCGAGCGCGGGCTCTTCCCCATGCTGGCGCGCTCGCCGCTGCCCGGCGCCAGCGTCGAATCGCTGCTGTGGCGGCGCATCGACGAGCGCATCGTCGCCCAGAGTCCGCAGCGCTTCCGCCCGGCCGCGCAGGAGCCGCTCAGCGTGCCCTGGGCCAGTTCGACCCTGCCCCTGGCCCAGGCCCTGCGCGGCGAGCGCAAGGCCGATGAGGCGGCAGCGGCCCTCGACTACCGCGGCACGCCGGTGCTGGCCGTGGTGCGCAAGGTGCCGAACAGCGACTGGTGGCTGGTGATCAAGATCGACCAGGCCGAGGTCAACGCCCCCGCCTGGGCCACCGCGCGCTGGACCATCGCGGCCACGCTGCTGGCCCTGGCCGGCTTTGCGCTGGCGCTGCGCCTGTGGGTGCAACGCCAGACGCTGCGCCTGGCGCGGCGAGAGCGCCACCAGCAGGAGGAGCGCCTGCACGCGCTGCGCCTGCTGGAAGGCATCGCCCAGAGCTCCAGCGACGCCATCTTTGCCAAGGACCTGCAGGGGCGCTACGTGCTCTACAACCGAGCCGCCTGTGCCGAGATCGGCATCGAGCCCGACGCGGCCCTGGGCCGCACCGACGTCGAACTCTTCGGCTCCGAGGCGGCGCAGGCCTTTGCCGCCAACGACACCACGGCGCGCGACGCACCGGCGCCGATGCTGTTCGAGGAGCGGATTCCGACGCCGCAAGGTGTACGCATCAAGCTCTGCACCAAGGGCGCACTGCGCGACGGCGACGGCCGCTTGCTGGGCGTGTTCGGCGTCTCGCGCGACATCACCGAGGCGCGCCAGGCCGAACAGGCCTTGCGGGCCAGCGAGGCGCACTACCGCGCAGTGCTGGCCGCTCTCAGCGAAGGGGTGCTGGTGAGCGATCTGCAGGGCCGGGTGCTCAGCAGCAACCCGGCCGGCGAGCGCCTGATCGGCCGCACGCAGGCCCAGATCGCCGGCAGCAGCGTGGTGCCCGAAGGCTGGCAGCTGCTGACGGCCGACGGCGCGCCGCTACCACTGGCGCTGGCGCCGCCGAATCGCGTGCTGGCCGGCGCCGAGGCGGTGGTGGGTGAACTGGTGCAGGCCCGCGCCGCGGACGGCAGCCTGCGCTGGTTCGAGGTCAACGCCCACCCGCTGCGCGACGCGGCCAGCGAGCGCCTGGTGGGCGTGGTCACCTCGTTTTCCGAGGTCACCGAGCGCAAGCAGCAGGCCGACGAACTGGCACGTTACCGCGAGCAGCTGGAAGTGCGGGTGGCCGAGCGAACCGCCGAGCTGCAACACGCCAACCAGTCGCTGGCCGATGCCGCGCGCTTCATCAACACCATCACCGACGCGCTGCCCGGCCGCGTGGCCTACTGGGACGACCAGCGCCGCTGCCGCTACGCCAACCGGGCCTGGTTCGACTGGTTCGGCGTCAGCGCCGACGAGGCCCTCAACCGAACGGCTGAAGAGGTCCTCGGCACCGAGTACTGGCGCAGCCAGCAGGCGCGCATCGAAGCGGCGCTGGCCGGCCAGGCGCAGCGCTTTGAACGCGACACCGAACGCGGCGGCCGGCGCCGCGTCGACGAGGTGCACTACCTGCCCGACCGCAACGCCGAAGGGCGCGTGCAGGGCCTGTTCGCCATCGCCTTCGACATCACCGCGCTCAAGCATGCCGACGAACAGCTGCGCCAGGCCAACGCCGAGCTGGCGCTGGCGCGCGACCGCGCCGAGGCCGCCAACCGCGCCAAGAGCGCCTTCCTGGCCAACATGAGCCACGAGATCCGCACCCCGATGAACGCCATCATCGGGCTCACCCACCTGATGTCGCGCGAGACGCGCGATGCGATGCAGCGCGACCGGCTGTCCAAGGTCGACCGCGCGGCGCAGCACCTGCTGCAGGTGATCAACGACGTGCTCGACCTGAGCAAGATCGAGTCCGGCAAGCTGGTGCTGGAAGACAGCGAGTTCGCGCTCGACGCGCTGCTGTCGCGCTGCTTCGAGATGGTGAGCGACCGGGCGCGCGAGAAGGGCCTGGAGCTGGTGCTGGACACCGACCACCTGCCCGGGCGCCTGCGCGGCGACGCCACGCGGCTGTCGCAGGCGCTGATCAACCTGCTGAGCAACGCCGTGAAGTTCACTGACAGCGGCTGGGTGCGCGTGCGCGGCGAACTGCTGCGCGAAGAGCACGACGCGCTGCAGGTGCGCTTCGAGGTGCAGGACACCGGCGCGGGCATCACCCCCGAGCAGCAGGCCCAGCTGTTCAACGCCTTCGAGCAGGTGGACAACTCGAGCACGCGGCGCCACGGCGGCACGGGCCTGGGCCTGGCCTTGACGCGCCATCTGGCGCAGCTGATGCGCGGCGAGGCCGGCGTCAGCAGCGCGCCGGGCGCCGGCAGCAGCTTCTGGTTCACCGCCTGGCTGGGCCGCGCCGGCGAAGCCGGCGAACACGCCGCGCCGCTTTCGCTGAAGGGCCTGCGCGTGCTGCTGGTGGACGACCTGCCCGAGGCGCGCGCCGCCGAATCCGAACGCCTGCAGATGATGGGCCTGGTGGTGGACGCGCTGCCCGACGGCCCGGCCGCGCTGCAGCAGGCGCAGGCCGCCCTGAGCGCCGGCCAGCCTTACGACCTGGTGCTGATCGACTGGCGCATGACGCCCATGGACGGCGTGCAGACCCTGGAACGCCTGCGCGAGCTGCTGGGCGCCGGCATGCCGCCCAGCGTGCTGGTGACGGCCTTCGACGAGGCCCTGATGTGGCAGCAGGCGCGTGGTGCGCGCTTCGACGCCGTGCTGGTGAAACCCATCACGCCTTCGGCCGTGCACGACGCCCTGGTGCGCGTGCTGCGGCGCCAGGGCGCCCCGCTGGCCACCCCGGTGGCGCCCGGCGCGGCCGAGGGCCAGCTGCGCGTGCACCACGCCGGCCAGCGCGTGCTGCTGGTCGAGGACAACCCCATCAACCAGGAAGTGGCCGGCGAATTGCTCAGCGCGGTGGGCCTGGTGGTGGAGACCGCCGACGACGGCCAGCGTGCGCTGGAACTGGTGCTGGCGCGCCACTACGACCTGGTGCTGATGGACGTGCAGATGCCGCGCATGGACGGCCTGGCGGCCACACGCGCCATCCGCCAGCGCACCGGCCAGGCGCTGCCCGTCATCGCGATGACGGCACATGCCTTCGGCGAGGACCGCGCGGCCTGCCTGGAGGCCGGCATGAACGACCACATCGCCAAGCCGGTCGACCCCGAACTGCTCTACGCCACGCTGCTGCGCTGGCTACCCCTGCCGGCACCGCCGCGCGCACGCGACGACGATCCGCTGGAGCGCCGGCTGGCGAACCTGTCCGGCCTGGACGTGGCCACCGGCCTGCGCAATGTCGGCGGCCAGCCGGCTTCGCTGCAGCGTGTGCTGGCGCGCTTCGTGGCCACCTACCGCCTAGGCGACGCCGCGCTGGCGCAGGGCGAGATGCCCGCGGCCCGCGAGGCCTGGAACCGGGCCTGCCATTCGCTGCGCGGCGCCTGCGCCACCATCGGCGCCAGCGCGCTGCAAGAGCAGGCACGGGCGCTGGAGCTGGCCCTGGCCGATGGCGCCACGACGCCCGCCGCAGCGCTGGCCGGGCAGGCCGCGGCACTCAACGGCAGCCTGCAGGCGCTGGTGAACCAGCTGGCGGCAGCACTGGAGCCGGGCCGACTACAGTAGCGCGCCCGCCACTGACACCCTGCCCCTTTCCCGATGGCTTTCTCCTCCAACACCCGCGGCGGCCTGCTGCCCTGGCTGGCTCTGGCCCTGGTGGTCATCCTGGTCGACCAGTTCACCAAGACGCTCATCATCGGCTGGTTCCAGCTCGGCGACAGCCGGCCGGTGATCGACGGCTTCTTCAACCTGGTGCGCCTGCACAACAAGGGCGCCGCCTTCTCCTTCCTGCACGACGCGGCAGGCTGGCAGCGCTGGTTCTTCGTCGCGCTGGGCCTTGCGGCTTCGGGCTTCATCGTCTGGATGATCCGCAGCCACCCCTCGCAGAAGCTGTTCTGCCTGGCCGTCAGCCTGATCATGGGCGGCGCGCTGGGCAACGTGATCGACCGCCTGCTGCACGGCTATGTGGTCGACTTCCTGCAATTCCGCTTCGCCTTCCTGGAGCCGCTGTTCCACGGCGGCTACTTCCCCAGCTTCAACGTGGCCGATGCCGCCATCACGCTGGGTGCCATCGGCCTGGTGCTGGACGAGGTGCTGCGCGTACGCCGCGCCAAGGGTTAGGGAAGAGCATGGAAGAGCCCAGCAGCGCGCCGCCGCCGATCACGTTGCGCACGCTGGGCTTCAGCCAGCCCCTGCAGTGGCTGGTGCTGGGCTGGCGCGACTTCATGCGCGCGCCCGTGATCGGCCTCTTCTACGGCGCCAGCTTCGTGCTGATGGGCTGGGCGCTGATCGTCGTCTTCGAACGCGCGCCGCCCTATACCCTGGGCCTGTCGGGTGGTTTCCTGCTGGTGGGGCCCTTCATGTGCCTGGGCCTGTACCGCGTGAGCCAGCGCCTGGAGGCCGGCGAGACGCCGGGCTTCGCCGACTCGGTGTTCGCCTGGCAGACACGCACCAGCGCCCTGGCCATCTTTGGTTTCGTGCTGCTGGTGCTGGAAATGCTGTGGGCGCGCAGCACCCTGGTGGTGTTTGCCGTCAGCTTCGACGGCATGCCCGACTTCAAGGGTTCGCTGATGGCGCTGCTGTCGCCCGACAACATCACCTTCATCGTCGCCTGGGGCGCGGTGGGCTTCATCTTCGCGAGCCTGATCTACGCGGTGAGCGTGGTCTCGATCCCGATGATCCTGCACCGCGAGACCGACGCCATCACCGCCGGCCTCACCAGCATGCGCCTGGTGCTCACGCAGACCGGCGTGATGGTGTGGTGGGCGATGCTGATCGCGCTGCTCGTGGGCCTGGCGCTGCTGCCCTGGTTCCTGGGCCTGCTGGTGGTGGGGCCGGTGGTGGGGCATGCGTCCTGGCACGCCTACCGGGCCGCCGTCGCCGATTGACGTGGACCCGTTCGGCGCCCCGCACGACCTGAAGCGTCTGCACGAGATCGCGGGCGTGCTGGTGCGCCACGGCATGGGGGACGCCGTGCACCGGCTCGGCCTGGCCGGCGTGCTGGCCCGCGCCGGCCATGCGCTGCACTGGGAACATGCCGACGAGCTGGCACGCCTGTCGCCGCCCGAACAGGCGCGGCGCGCGCTCGAGGAACTGGGCCCCACCTTCGTCAAGCTGGGCCAGATCCTGGCCGGCCGCAGCGACCTGTTCGGGCCCGAGTGGATCACCGAGTTCGCGCGCCTGCACAGCCGCGTGCCGGCCCTGCCCTTCGAAGCGCTGCGGCCGCAGCTGCGTGCCGACCTGGGCGGCGAGCCCGAGGCCGTGTTCGCGCGCTTCGACGTGCAGCCGCTGGCCGCGGCCTCCATCGCACAGGTGCACCGCGCGCAGCTGCACGACGGCAGCGAGGTGGTGGTGAAGATCCGCCGCCCCCGGATCGACGAAGTGATCGAGGCCGACCTGCGCCTGCTCGACCGCCTGGCCGCCCTGGCCGACAGCCAGTGGCCGGCGCTCAAGCCCTACCGGCCGCGCCTGCTGGTGCGCCAGTTCGCGCGCTCGCTGCGCCGCGAGCTCGACCTGGCCGCCGAATGCCGGCAGGCCGAGCGCATCGCCGCCAACCTGGCCGGCCTGCCCGAGGTGGTGATCCCGCGCGTGCACTGGGCCCACACCGCCGAGCGCGTCAATGTGCAGGACTTCATCGCCGGCGTGCCCGGCGAAGACCTGGAGCGCATCACACGCGAGGGCCTCGACCGCCAGCTGCTGGCACGCCGCGGCGCGCACGCGGTGCTGAAGATGATCGTCGAGGACGGCCTGTTCCACGCCGACCCGCACCCCGGCAACGTCTTCTACCTGCCCGGCAACCGCATCGCGTTCATCGACTTCGGCATGGTCGGGCGCGTCTCGCCGCGCCGGCGCGAAGACCTGCTGCAGCTGCTGCTGGGCCTGGTGGAGCGGCGTTCGCGCGCGGTGGCGCAGGTGCTGCTGGCCTGGACCGGCGACCAGCCCGTGGCCCAGCTGGCGACGCTGGAAGACGAGATCGAGGCCTTCGTCGACCAGTACCACGGCGCCTCGCTGGCGCAGCTGGACCTGGGCCAGATGCTGGCCGAGGTGACCACCATCCTGCGCGAGCACCACCTGGCGCTGCCGGCCGACCTGGCGTTGCTGATCAAGGCCTTCATCTCGCTGCAGGGCATGGGCCGCGGCCTGGACCCCGGCTTCAACATGGCGGCCGAGGCGCTGCCGCTGCTGCGCCAGGTGCTGCGTGCGCGCTACCGGCCCAAGGCGCTGGCGCAGCGCGGCTGGCTGGCACTGCGCGAGGCGCTGGCCGACGCCGGCCGGCTGCCGGGTGACCTGTCGCAGCTGCTGCGACGCGCGCGCGAAGGCCGGCTGCAGGTGGGCGTGGAGATCACCCACCTGAAGCGCGTGGGCGACCAGCTCGACCGCGCCGCCAGCCGGCTGGCGTTGTCGATGGTGGTGGCCGCGCTGATCATCGGCTCGTCCATCGTCATGACCGTGGGCGGCGGGCCCACGCTGCTGGGCCTGCCCGCGTTCGGGCTGGTCGGCTTTGCCGGCGCCACCGTCGGCGGACTGGCGCTCATGCGCTCGATGTGGCGCGGTGGCCATCGCCGCGACGACGAAGAACGCGACTGAAGCCCGGCCCTTGACCTGCATCAGCGCGGCCACCCCCTGGGCAGGCCGACACTGGACGCCAGCGGAGCAGGCCCGGCCATGCAGTTCAAGGACTACTACAGCATCCTCGGCGTGGCGCGCGACGCCAAGCCCGAAGAGATCAAGCGCGCCTACCGCAAGCTGGCGCGCAAGTACCACCCCGACGTCAGCAAGCTGCCCGACGCCGAAGAGCGCTTCAAGGAGGCCAGCGAGGCCCACGAGGTGCTGATGGACGCCGAGAAGCGCGCCGCCTACGACGCCGTGGGCACGCCGGGACCGGGCGCGCGCGAGTTCAGGCCGCCACCGGGCTGGGACACCGGCTTCGAGTTCTCGGGCGCCGACGCCGGCGCCGATTTCGCCGACCACAGCGACTTCTTCGAGGCCCTGTTCGGGCGCCGCCCCTCGCCGCGCCGCGGCCCGGCCGGCGGGCACGAACGCGGCGAGGACCACCACGCCAAGGTGCTGATCGACCTGGAAGACAGCTTCCAGGGCGCGCGCCGCACGGTCACGCTGCGCGTGCCGGCGCCCGACGGCCAGGGCCACGTCGTGCTGGCCGAGCGCCGGCTGGAAGTGAACATCCCGCGTGGCGTGCTGCCCGGGCAGCACCTGCGCCTGGCCGGCCAGGGCGGGCCGGGTAGCGGTGGTGCGGCGGCCGGCGACCTGTTCCTGGAAGTGGTGCTGCGGCCGCATGCGCTGTACCGCGTGGACGGGCGCGACCTGCGCTACGAGCTGCCGGTGGCGCCCTGGGAAGCCGCGCTCGGCGCCGAGATCGACGCACCGACACCGCAGGGCACCGTGCGCCTGACGGTGCCGGCGGGCTCGGTGCAGGGCCGCAGCCTGCGCCTGAAAGGCCGCGGCCTGCCGGGGCAGCCGCCGGGCGACCTGTACGCCGACCTGCGCATCGTGCTGCCGCCGGCCGACAGCGACGCGGCCCGGCGCCTGTACCGCGCGATGGCCGACACGCTGGCCTTCAAGCCGCGCGCCGCGTTGGGGGTGTGAACGATGAAGACACAAGCGTCGGTGACGATCGTCTGTGACCAGGTCGAGGTGGTGGAGCAGCAGCCCGAACTGAGCCTGGCCGAGCTGTGCCGCTGCGCCGGCGCCAGCGCCGGGCTGGTGGCCGAACTGGTGGAGCACGGCGTGCTGAGCCCGCAGCCCGGCGCCGACTGGCGCTTCGACGGCCGCAGCCTGGCCATCGTGCGGCGCGCCGGCCGCCTGGTGAGGCAACTGGGCGTGAACGCCGCGGGTGCGGCGGTGGCCATCGAGCTGCTGGAGCGCATCGAGCAGCTGGAACGCGCCCAGCGCGGCTGAGGGCCGCAGCTCAGGCGCAGCCGAACACCACGAAGCCGCCCCACTGCCCGGGCGGGAAGATGCCGTCGGCCGCCATCTGCTGCTGCGCCCGCTGCAGCGCCTGGCGCGGCGCGTGACCGGCGATGCGCTCGGCGTGCACCTGCTGCATCAGCTCCAGCGCGGCCTGGTCGGCGGTGGGGCACAGGCTCACGAGCACGCTGCGCGCGCCGGCTTCCAGGAAGGCGCCGGCCAGGCCGATGATCTCGTCGCCCGACAGTTCCACGCCGCCCTGCGCCAGCCCGCGGCGGCCCGTGCTGCAGGCACTGAGCAGCACCTCGTCGTAGGCCAGTCGGCCGCGCACGATGCTGGCGGCGTCGACACGCCCGTCGGCCAGCGCCAGGTGCGAGGACATGGGATCGTCGAGATCGAATTCGCCATGGCAGGCCAGGTGCAGCAGCACACCGGGCTGCACCGGGCCGTGCAGGCGCGCCAACAGCGCCGCGCGAGTGGCCTTGGCGCCTACGAGCGTGGCATCGGCAACCAGGCCGGCGTCGGCATAACGCCGGGCAATGGCACGGCACTCGGCCTCGGCGTCGATGTCGGCATGGTGTTGCGACGACACGCCCACCGCCAGCACGCCGCGCGGCGCCGCCGCCGGGGCAGCATGCGACAAGCCGGCCAGGTTGGGCGCCACGCCGATGGCCAGGCGCTGGAAGGCGGGCGCGCCGTCCACCTTCAGCAACGGCCAGGGCAGCAGGTGCAACGGTCCATGGGGCGCCACCAGCAGGTTCCCCGCGGCCAGCGCCACGGTCAGCAGACCGTCCGGCAGCACGTCGGCCAGCTCGATGCCGGCCGCGGCTTCGTCGAGCGCGGCCACCTCACCCGCCGCCGTCGGCGCGGGCTGGCGCAGGCGCGACAGCGTGGCACTCAGTTCGGGCGCCAGCTCGCGGCTGGCCACGTGGCAGCCCGTGCCCTGCAGCAGCACGGCGGTGAGCCGGCTGCCATCCAGGTGCAGCGTCAGCGCCGCCTGCCCGACGGCAGCCAGCCGGCTGCACCAGGCGGCCACATCGATGGGCGGCGCTTCGGTCAGCGTGCGCCAGCGCGGCTCTTCGATGCGGATGCGCTCCAGCAGCGCCTGCCGCTCGGCCACCAGTTGGGCCAGCGGCAGCTCTCCGCCGCCGCTGTAGCCCACACCGGCCAGCTGCTGGTTGAGCAGGTCCAGGCGCCGCGTCAGTTCACTGTCGGCACCACCACCGCCCGGCACAGCCAGCGTGGCGGCCAGCTGGCGCGACTTGATGCTCTCGATGAAACGCGCGGCAGCCGGCCCGTCGCCCAGCCGTGCCGCCAGGGCGATGGCGCGCCGGTACAGCGGCAGCCGCGGCAGCAGGGCCAGGCTGTCGAGCCGGTAGCCCAGCGGCGCGCGGCGCAGCCAGTCGAAGCCGCTGGCGGCCTGCTCGTAGGCATCGAGCGCGGCCGCCTCCTGGCCCAGCGCGGCCTGGCTGTCGCCCAGCGCTTCGAAGGCCTTGGCCTCGGCTTCGGGGTCGTTGTAACCCTGCAGCGCGTCCTGCGCGGCGCGCACCGCCTTCAATGCCTCGGCATGGCGCTGCAGGCCGTTCAGCGCCCGCGCCTGCATCGTGCGCAGCACACCCAGCTTGCGCCGCAGCGGGCCGCTCTCGAACACCGGCAGCAGGCGCTGGATGGCCTCCAACGCCTGGGCATGCCGCCCGCTTTCGAGCTGGATCTTGATCAGCTGCACGTCCAGCGCCGGGTGGGCGTAGGCCTGCACCATGGGCCGCGCCTGTTCCAGCAGCGCCGGCACGCCCTCGTAGCGCTGCTGGGCGATGCGACAGCGCGCTTCCACCTGCAGCAGGTCGCAGCGCGCGGCGTCGCGCGTCACCCGCTGCTCCAGCTGGCGCACCGCATCCAGCATCGCCGGCTCGGTGCCGCGCGCCGCGTAGCCGGGCAGCGAGGCGGCCACGGCTTCGGCGTCGATCAGCTCGCCCACCGGGTCGCCCAGCAGGGCTCGGCCGCGCTGCACCTCCTGCAGCGCACGTTCGAAGTCGCCCAGCCACTCGAAGGCGTTGGCCAGGTCGGAGGTGCAGCGCGCCGCCGAGCCCATGTCGCCGGCGGCGACGAAGAGCTCGCGCGCCGCCACCAGCGTGGCCAGCGCCTCGTGAAAGCGGCCCTGCTCCAGGTGCGTGCCGGCCAGCTGGCGCTGGCGCTCGGCGTAGGCCTTGCCACCCAGTTCGCGCGCCAGGGCCAGGGCCTGTTCGCGCAGCGCCTGCACCTCGGCTTGCGGCCGCGCCAGGCTTTCCAGCAGGTCGGCGCGCTGCATCAGGATGTCGATCAGCACCGGGTACGGCGGGTCCAGCGGTGACAGCCCCGGCGGCGCGCGGCGGTTCAGCGCCAGCGTGTCCTGCACCTGCTGCTGCAGCGCAGCCACCAGCGCGGCGGAAGCCACCTCGGCCTCGGCCAGCTGCCTGCTGCTGCGCAGGCGGTCGAAGGCCAGCATCGCGTCCATGTTGCGCTTCTGCAGCGCAAAGTGCCTCAGCTGGGCCTGCAGGTGGCTGTCATCCATCGTGCATCTCCACAAACATGCTGCGACGTACCATAGGCCCGCACACCGCCCTTGCCAAGGATCCGATGATGGATGCACGCCAGCGGGCCCTCCAGGCCGCCCTTCAGTTGCGCGACGAACTGCCCGCGATGCTGGGCGACGACTGGCCGGCGGCCGACGCGCAACTGGCCCGCCTGCTGGCGGCCGCGCTGCTGGCGCCCGATGACGGCGAAGCCATGAAGGCGCTGCTGGCCTTCTGCCGATCGCGCCCGGATTGGGCCGCAAGGTTCAACCTGCTCGTTGGCGGCAACTTGCGCGGCCCGGCGCCGGCCGCGGCCGCCGAGGCTGCGCCCGATGCCCGCGGCTACACGCCGGTGGAAGTGCTCTACGCCACCGACCGCGCCGCCAGCGGCCAGGCCGCCGTGCAGCGCTTCTACAGCGGCGAGCGTGAGGCCGACGCCGCCGTGCACTTCGGCCGCTGCGTGGTGACGCTGCCGCTGCAGCGCGAGCGTGGCGAACTGAACTCGCCCGGCCTGCTCGACTTCTGGCGCGGTGCCGACCCCACCAGGCACATCGTGCTGGCGAGCATCGAGCCGCTGCAGCCCGCCGCCTTCGAACAGGCCGCGCTGCGCCAGCTGGGCGATGCCAGCCACGAGGCGCTGCTGTTCGTGCACGGCTACAACGTGTCCTTCCACGACGCCGCGCGGCGCACCGCGCAGCTGGCGCACGATCTGGCCTGGCGTGGCCTGCGCCTGTGCTACAGCTGGCCGTCCAAGGGCGAGTTCCTGGGCTACGCCGCCGACGGCGACAGCGCCGCCTGGTCGGCGCCGCACCTGGCCGCGGTGATCCGCCGCCTGCGCGCGCTCAAGCCCGGCCTGCGCCTGCACCTGGTGGCGCACAGCATGGGCAACCGGGTGCTCACGCAGGCGCTGCAGGAGCTGCAGTGGAAGGGCGACGCGCCGCAGGAGTCGGTGCAGCAGGTGGCGCTGGCCGCGCCCGACATCGACCGCAACGTGTTCGAAGGCCTGGCCGCCGCGCTGCGCGCGTCGGCGCGGCGCGTCACGCTGTATGCCTCGTCCAACGACCGCGCGCTGTGGGTGTCCAAACTGCTGCACCGCGGGCCGCGCGCCGGTGACGCAGGCGACGCGATGCAGGCGCTGGACGGCGTGGACACCATCGATGCCTCACGCGTCGACTCCAGCCTGGTTGGCCTGAACCACGGCTACTTCGCCGGCAAGCTGAGCGTGCTCAGCGACCTGGCGCTGCTGCTGCGCGCCGACACGCCGCCCGGCCAGCGCCCCGGGCTGCAGCCGGTGTCGGGCGCGCGGCACTGGTTGATGCAGCCCTGAGCCCGCTCAGGCCGCGTGCGTGAGCACCTCGATGCGGTGGCCGTCGAGGTCGCGGAACATGGCGCCGAAGTAGGTGTCGCTTATGTCGGGGCGCAGGCGCGGTGTGAAGATGTCCTCGGCGCCGGCCGCCAAGGCGAGTTCATGCGCCGCCTGCACCGCTTCCCGCGACGGCGCGGCCAACGCCAGGTGCATGCCTGCGCCGCGCACGCCTTCAGCGGCCGGCGCGGGGTAAAGGAAGAAGCCCCAGCGTTCGGCGGTGCCGAAGGCGGCTTCGGAGCCGGTGTCGCGCAGGAGCGCCAGGGCCAGCGGGGGCCAGCACGCGGCCGTAGAAACCCACCGCGTCGGCGTAGCGGTGGCTGCCCAGGGATACATGGTCGATCAAGGTCGTCGTTCCTCAAGTGATGCACAAGCGGGGCGCATCGTAGGAGTGAGGGCCTGTCGCCGCGCCGCGTTCACCGGCCACGCGGCGCCGCTTTTCCGCGATATCGCCGGCTAGACTGCCGCGCACATGCTCGACCGCCACGACCGCCAGCTGCTGGCCCTGCTGCAGGAAGACGCAGGCTGCACCACCGAACAGCTGGCCGAACAGGTGCCGCTGTCGCCTTCGGCGATCCAGCGCCGGCTGCGGCGGCTGCGTGAGCAGGGTGTGATCACGCGCCAGATCGCCGTGCTCGACGCACGCCAGGCCGGCCGCAGCACCACCTTCATCGCCGCCCTGCAGGTGGAAAACGAACAACCCGAGCGCATTGCGGCGCTGCGCGCCTGGCTGGCCGGAGAGCCGCGCGTGCAGCAGGCCTTCTACGTCACCGGCGAGGCCGACTTCGTGCTGGTGGTGACGGCCGCCGACACCGAAGCCTACGAAGTCTTGATGGCCCGCCTGCTGCGCGCACACCCCGTGGTGCGCCGATTCACCACGCAGGTGGCGCTGGCGGTGCTCAAACGCGGCTTGAGCGTGCCGGTGGACGGCGGCTGAATCAGCGCCGGTCGCCCATCGCATGCGCGATGGTGCTCAGGTCCACGTACTCCAGCTCGCTGCCCGCGGGCACACCCCGCGCCAGCCGCGTCACTTTGAGGCCACGTGCTTTCAGGGCCTGTGCCAGCGCATGGGCCGTGACCTCGCCTTCGGCGGTGAAGCCGGTGGCCAGGATGACTTCTTCCACCACGCCGTCGCTGGCGCGCTCGAGCAGCGCCGCAGCGCCGATGTCGCCCACGCCCACGCCGTCCAGCGGGCTGATGCGGCCCATGAGCACGAAATACAGGCCCTTGTAGCTGCCGCTGCGTTCCAGCGCCGCCTGGTCGGCGGGTGTCTCCACCACGCACAGCAGGCGCGCCTCGCGGCGCGGGTCGCGGCAGGTGCTGCAGACCTCGGCTTCGGTGAAGGTGTGGCAGCGGCTGCAGTGGCGCATGCGCGTGACGGCGTCGTTCAACGCCGTGGCCAGGCGGCGCGCGCCGTCGCGGTCGTGCTGCAGCAGGTGGAAGGCCAGGCGCTGCGCTGATTTCACGCCCACGCCGGGCAGGCGGCGCAGCGCCTCGATCAGGCCTTCGAGCGAGTTCTCGGACACCCGGTCAGAACGGGAACTTCATGCCAGGGGGAAGTGGCATGCCCGCGGTGAGCTTGCCCATCTTCTCGGTACTCACCTCTTCGGCGCGGCGCACCGCGTCGTTGAAGGCGGCGGCCACCAGGTCTTCGAGCATGTCCTTGTCGTCGGCGAGCAGGCTGGGGTCGATGGTGATGCGCTTGACGTCGTGTTTGCAGGTCATCGTCACCTTGACGAGCCCGGCGCCCGACTGGCCCTCCACCTCCATCAGCGCCAGCTCTTCCTGCGCCTTCTTCATGTTGTCCTGCATCGCCTGGGCCTGCTTCATCAAGCCGGCGAGTTGGCCCTTCATCATGGTGTGCTTCCTTTACCTTCCAGGGGTTTGATCGAGCCCGGCACGATGCGGGCGGTCTTGAACTGCGACAGCAGCTCCTTTACCACCGCATCACCCTGGATCGCCGCTTCAGCGGCGGCCTGGCGCCGCTGGCGTTCGGCGGCGTCGCGCCTGGCGGGTGTGTCCTCGGGCGTGCCGGGTTCCAGTTCCAGCTGCAGCGGCTGGCCGAGCTGTGCGGCCAGCGCGGCAGCGAGCTTGTCGCGCAGCGCGGGGCTGCGCAGGGTTTCGCGTTCCACCACCAGCAGCCAGCGCGGCGGGCTGGCGGTTTGATCGATGCTGCGCAAGCCGCCCTGGGTGGCGAGTTCGCGGGCCAGCGCGCTGATGCTGCCGGCCTCGCTCATGCGGGTGACCAGGGCGTGCCAGCGGTCGCCGAGGCCGCGGTCCAGCGGCGCGGCGAAGGTGGGAGCAGCCGGCTCGGCGACGCGCGGTGCTGGGGGCGCAACGGCCGCAGCAGGTGCCGGCGCCGGCAACGTGATCGCCGGCGGGGCCGGCGCACGCAGCGGCGCCGCGCGCGGCGGGGGCGGTGCGGCCGCCGTGACACCACCACCACCGGGGAAGGCCAGGAAGCGCAGCAGCACCATCGTCAGCGCGCCGTACTCGTCACTAAGAAGGCCCAGCTCCTCGCGGCCGTGCACCACCATGCTGTAGAGCAGCTGGGTTTCGTCGGCGGCCAGCGCAGCGCTGAGTTCGCGCGCGGCTTCGGTGTCGGGATCGTCCTCGTCCAGCGCGCCGGGCACGGCCTGCTGCACGGCCATCTGCTGCAGCAGCAGGGCCATCTCTTCCAGCAACCCGGCGGCCGAAAGGCCCAGGCTGCGCAGGCCGTCCACCGTGGCCAGCACCTCGGCGCCGTCGCGCTGGGCCAGCGCCAGCACCAGGCGCCGCGCATGGCTGCGGTCGACGCTGCCCAGCATCTTGCGCACCACCTCTTCCACCAGCTGGCCGCCACCGTAGGCGATGGCCTGGTCGGCCAGCGACAGGCCGTCGCGCATGCTGCCGCGCGCGGCGCGGCCCAGCAGGCGCAAGGAACCGGCGTCGGCGGCCACGTTCTCGGCGGCCAGCACCTGCTGCAGGTGGTCGCGCACCGTGGCCGGCGCCATCGGCCGCAGGTTGAACTGCAGGCAGCGGCTCAGCACCGTGGGCAGGATCTTCTCGGGGTCGGTCGTGGCCAGCACGAACTTCAGGTACTCGGGCGGCTCTTCCAGCGTCTTCAAGAGCGCGTTGAAGGCGTCCTTCGAGAGCTGGTGCGCTTCGTCGATCATGAAGACCTTGAAGCGGCCGATGCCGGGCT
>CAYREA010000088.1:0-18319 GCA_964423075.1 uncultured Rubrivivax sp.
ACGATGCCGGTGTTGGGGTCGCCTTCGGCCGTGTAGGCGTAGGCATGGTCCGAGAGCTTGGTGAAGCTGACCTTCTTCTCGGCCAGGTCGGCCTGGCTGGCGAAGGCCTTGGTGGGGGTTTCGGACATGCGGGCATCCTGGTTCGGCAAGGGTCTCGGATGGTAACGCCGCGATTCGCTGATGTCTAACGCGTTTACCATAGACGAATGGCAACCCAGCGCGGCATCCAGAGCATCGAGGTCGGCGGCGCGCTGCTGCGCGCGCTGGCGCACCACGGCCGGCCGCTGGCGCTGAAAGACCTGGCCGCCGAAGCCGGCATGGCACCGGCCAAGGCCCACCCCTACCTGGTGAGCTTCGGCAAGCTGGGGCTGATCGAGCAGGACGCCGCCAGCGGCCGCTACGGCCTAGGCCCGCTGGCCATGCAGCTGGGCCTGATCAGCCTGCAGCAGCTCGACCCGCTGGCCCTGGCCACGCCCGTCATCGAGGCCCTGGCCGTGGCGCAGGGCCACACCATGGCGCTGGCGGTGTGGGGCAACCGCGGCGCCACCATCGTGCGCGTGGCCGAGCCACCCTCGGCCGTGCACGTGAGCATGCGCCACGGCACGGTGATGAGCCTGGCCGGCACCGCCTCGGGCCGCCTCTTCGCGGCCCTGCTGCCCAAGGCGCGGGTGCAGCCACTGCTGAAGCTGGAAAAGCGCCCACCCGGCTTCGAAGCCGCCCTGCAGGCGGTGCGCGACGAAGGCTACAGCCGCGTGCAGGACGTGCTGCTGCCCGGCATCAGCGCACTCGCTGCGCCGGTGTTCGACGGCCGCGGCGCGCTGGTGCTGGGGCTCACGGCCATCGGCCCCACGCCCATCTTCGACGGCCGCCCCGGCGGCGTGCTGGCGCGTGCGGTGTGCGGCGCGGCGGCCGAGCTTTCACGAAGACTCGGCTTCAGGTCGCCGGCTTGACGTGGATGTGCGGCTGCCGCGGGTCGCCGTGGTGGTGGTGGTGGTGCGCTTCGACGCTGATCAGGTTCAGCTTGCCGTGGTGCACGCCGCGCTCGGCGCAGAGGCTGTCGGCGAAGGCGCGCACGGCCTCGGCGCGGCCGCGCAGCAGCACGGTCTCAAGGCAGTGGTCGTGGTCCAGGTGCACGTGCATCGTCGACAGCGAAAGGTCGTGGTGCGCGTGGTGCATGCGCGTGAGGCGTTCGCCGAGTTCGCGCTCGTGGTGGTTGTAGACGTAGGACAGGCTGGCCACGCAGTCCAGGCCCTGCGGCACCGCCTGGCGCGAACGTTCCAGCTCGGCGCGGAACAGGTCGCGCACGGCTTCCGAGCGGTTGGCGTAGCCGCGCTGGGCGATCCACTGGTCGAAGGCCTCGGCCAGGTGCTCGTCGAGCGAAATCGTGAAGCGTTCCATCGCGCGGGTCCGGGTGGGGTGCAGGCCTTGATTCTGCCGCCGCGTTCGCGTCAGGCCCGTGGCAGCCGCATCACCAGCAGGCAGGCGCAGGCGGCAAGGGCCAGCGCGCCGCTCAGCCACAGCACACCCGGGCCCCAATGCGCCATCACCAGGCCGAAGGCCCAGGGCGACAGCGCGCCCAGCAGCCGCGCCGGCAGCGTGAGCCAGCCCTGGCGCACGCCGTAGCCGGCGGCGCCGAACAGCGCCAGCGGCAAGGTGCCGCGCACGATGGTGATGAGGCCGTTGCCCAGGCCGTGCAGCACGGCAAAAGGCACGGCACCCAGCGGACCCAGCGCCAGCATCAGGGCCGCGCCGGCCGGATGCCCCAGCGCCGCGGCGCGGGCCGACAGCAACGGCGACAGGCGCTTGAGCAGGCCCATCTCCAAGAGCCGCGCCGCCACCTGTGCCGGACCCACCAGCGCCGCCGTGGCCACTGCGGCCGCGCGCGTGGCGCCACCGGCCTGCAGCAGTGCCGGCAGGTGGGTGGCCACACCGGTGCTGACGATGGACAAGAGCGCGAACACACCCGCCAGCAGCGGCGCCAGGTGGCGCGGCGCCAGTGGCGGTGGCACCGGGGCCGCAGCCACGTCGCCGACCGGCGCGGCGGGCGCGGGCTGCGGCGCCGGCCGCGGCAGCAGCGCATTGAGCGGCAGCGCGATCAGCAGGTGCGCCGCCGCCCAGGCCGCGCAGGCGCCGCGCCAGCCCAGGTGCGTTTCGGCCAGCGCAGTGAGCGGCCAGCCCACGGTGCTGGCAAAACCGCCCAGCAGCGTGATGCCGGTGATGGCGCTGCGCGCATCGCGCCCGTACAGGCGCACCAGTGCCGCGAAGGCCGCGTCATACAGGCCGAAGCCCATGGCTGCGCCCAGCAGCAGCCAGGCCAGGGCCAGCGTCACGAAGCCCTGGGCCAGCGCCAGTGCCAGCAGGCCAGCGGCAAACACGGCGCTGCTGGCCATCAGCACCGGGCGGCCGCCGTGGTGGTCGATCAGGCGCCCGGCCAGCGGCCCGCCCAGCGCGGCCACCACCAGCGCCATCGACAGCAGCGCGTAGACCGTCGGCACCGTGACACCCAGTTCGGGCGCCATGGACGCAGCCAGCACGGCCGGCAGGTAGAAGGAAGAGCCCCAGGCCAGCGTCTGCGCCGTGCCCAGCACCAGCACCACGCTGCGGCGCCGCATCAGGCGCGGTCGGCCGCACGATGCGGCGGGCGGTGTGAATCTCGCATAAACCCGAGTGTCGCATCGCACCCGGAAAGCGCCCCGCGGCGCCGGCCACCCCCAATAATGAGACGCCGGCACGAACGGGGGGGCGGGATTCGATGGTGACCGATGCGGACGTGGATGCAGCCCTGCGCCAGGAACGCATACGCCTGCACCTGAAGGTGCTGCCCACATCGATCGCGGCCAGCGCCACCATCGGGCTGGTGCTGGCCGGTGTGGTGTGGCACGCGCACCCGCCGGTGCCGCTCACCGCCTGGCTGCTGGCCCTGGGCCTGGCGCTGGCCGCGCGCGGCGCGGTGGGCTGGGCGCAGCGGCGCGACACCCAGGCCCAGCACCAGGCCGCCGCCTGGCTGCTGCGCCATCGCCTGGCCCTGCTGCTGCACGGCCTGGTGTGGGCCTCGGTCACGCTGCTGGCGGCCATGGGCATGCCGCCCGGCGTGCTGGAGCTGATCGTCTTCGCGATGGCCGCCATCACCGCCGGCGCCTTCATCAGCATCGCCTTCGACGTCTCGGCCGCGCTGTGTTTTGCGGCCCCGCCGGTGGCCAGCATGGCCATCGCCCTGGGTTTGAACCCGGGCCTGCGCAGCATGGCGCTGTGGCTGATGGCGTTGGTGTTCATCGGCGTCACGGCCGCCGGCGCGCGGCGCAGCCAGCGTGCGGTGGGTGAAGGCGTGCGCCTGCGCCTGGCCGCGCAGGGCCGCGCCGACGAGGCGCGCGAGAGCGCCGAGCGTGCCGACCGCGCCTTCCGCCAGCTGGCCGACCAGCATCAGCTGCTGACCCAGCTGCTGCAGACCACGCGGCAGGGCTTCTGGTTCATCGACACCGAATCGCGCACCACCGACCTGAACCCGGCCATGGCCGAACTGCTGGGCCGGCCGCGCGAGGCGGTGCTGGGCCACCGCGTGGCCGAGTTCATCGCGGCCGAAGACCTGCCCACGCTACAGCAGCAG
This sequence comes from uncultured Rubrivivax sp., assembly GCA_964423075.1. Taxonomy (GTDB): domain Bacteria; phylum Pseudomonadota; class Gammaproteobacteria; order Burkholderiales; family Burkholderiaceae_C; genus Rubrivivax. The sequence continues at coordinate 3,605 of CAYREA010000088.1, forward strand.
CTGCAGGCGCGCGCGCTCGGCCAGACCGGGCGCTACGAAACCGGCCTGTTGCGCCCCGACGGCACACGCGTGCACTGCCTGTGCCAGGCCTCGCCCATCCGCAACGCCGCCGGCGAGCAGGTGGGTTCGGTGGGCATCTGGACCGACATCACCGAGCGCCGCCGCAACGAGGCCGTGCTGCGCAGCTACGGGCTGGTGGTGAACTCGATCACCGACCTGGTCTCGGTGGTCGACGCCGAAGAGCGCTACATCCTCGTCAACGACGCCTGGTGCCGGCACACCGGCGTGTCGCGCCAGGACGCCATCGGCCGCCCCAGCCCCCTGGCCGCGCCCAGCACCGTGCATCCCGAGCGGCGGCGTGCGCTGCGCGCCTGTTTCGAGACCGGTGACGTGCAGATCGCGCGCGGCCCTTCTGTGACGCCGGGTCGCAGCAACGTGCTGCTGGAGACCACCTACTTCCCGCACCGCAACGACGACGGCCAGGTGGTGGCCGTGGCCCTGCTGACACGCGACATCACCGAGCAGGAACGGCGGCGCGCCGCGCTGGAGGCGCGTGAAGCCGAGCAGCGCGCCTTCCTGGAGGCCTTTCCCGGCTACATCGGCCGGCTCGACGACAGCCTGCACTTCACCTATGCCAACCAGCGCCTGGCCACGCTGCTGCAGCGGCCGGCCGAGGACGTGGTGGGCCACACCACCGAAGAACTCTTCGGGCCCGGCAGCGTGGTGTCGGACCGCGACTGGGCCCGGCGCGCGCTGGCCGGCGAACCCGTGCTGTTTGAGTTCCACCACCCACACCCCGACGGCGAAGGCCCGGTCGACCTGCAGGTGACGCTGACGCGCGGCACCGACCCGCAGACCGGCGCCGCCGCGCTCTATGCCTTTGCCATCGACATCAGCGCCCGCAAGCGCGCCGAGACGGCCTTGATCGCGGCCCGCGACGAGGCCGAACGCGCCAACCGCGCCAAGTCGCAGTTCCTGTCGCAGATGTCGCACGAGCTGCGCACGCCGCTCAACGCCATTCTCGGTTTCGGCCAGCTGCTGCAGAGCGACCTGCGCCAGCCGCCGGCGGCGCACCAGCAGCCCTGGGTGCGCGAGATCCTGCGCGGCGCCGAGCATCTGCTGGAACTGATCAACGAGATCCTCGACCTGGGCCGCATCGAGACCGGCGAGCTGGCGCTGGAGCCCGCCATCGTCGACCTGCAGGGTCTGGCCAGCGAATGCCTGGGCCTGGTGCAGACGCTGGCGGCACAACGTGGCGTGCGCCTGCGGCCGCTGCCGCTGGCGCTGAGCGGCACCACCGTGTGCGCCGACCGGCGGCGCCTGAAGCAGGTGCTGCTGAACCTGCTGGGCAATGCCATCAAGTACAACCGCCCCGGCGGCGAGGTGGTGCTGCTGGTGCGCGACGAAGGCCAGCAGGTGTGGCTGGCGGTGCGCGATGACGGGCCGGGACTTTCGGCCGACGAACAGGCGCGCCTGTTCCAGCCCTTCGAACGCCTGGCCGCCGCGCGCAGCGGCATCGAAGGCACGGGCATCGGCCTGGCCCTGAGCCGGCGCCTGGTGGAAGCCATGGGCGGCAGCATCGGCGTGGACAGCGAGCCCGGCCAGGGCTGCAGCTTCTGGCTGCGCCTGCCGCCGTTGCCGCCGGCCCTGGCCCTGCCCGCGCCGCCGCCGGGCGAGCTGGCGCCTGCCGACGCGCCCGACGGCGCCGAGACCACCCATACCGTGCTCTACATCGAAGACAACAACGTCAACGTGCTGCTGATGGAAGCGATGCTGGCGCGCCTGCCGGGGCTGCGCCTGCTGAGCGCGCTGCACCCCGCCGAAGGCCTGCGCCTGGCCAAGGCCGAAAAGCCGGCGCTGGTGCTGCTGGACATCCAGCTGCCCGACATGAACGGCTTCGAGGTGCTGGCGCGGTTGCGTGAAGACCCCGCGCTGAGCCGCACGCCGGTGGTGGCCGTCAGCGCCAACGCGCTGCAGCGCGACATCGACGCCGCGCTGGCTGCCGGCTTCACCGCCTACATCACCAAGCCGGTGGTGCTGGAGGATCTGCTGGACATCGTGCAGCAGTCCCTGGCCGAGGCCTAGGCCCTAGCCCGGCTGCAGGGGCAGCTGCAGCTGCACCGTATCGGCGTCGCCGGCCAGCGGGTCGTCGACGCGGAAACCCAGCTCGTGCGCCAGCGCCAGCATGCGCTGATTGCCCTTGAGCACCGTGCCCACCATGCGGCGTGTGCCGCGGCTGCGCGCGTGTGCGATCAGCTTGTCCATCAGCAGGCGGCCCAGGCCGCCGCCCTTGATGTCCGAGCGCACGATGATGGCGAACTCGGCGTCCTGGTTGTCGGGGTCGCTGATGGCGCGTGCCACGCCCAGCGTCTCTTCGCCGCCGGCTTCCAGCGGCGCGGTGGCGATGAAGGCCATCTCGCGCTCGTAGTCGATCTGTGTCAGGCGCGCCAGTTCGCTGCGTTCGATGCTGCGCCGGCTGTAGAACACGCGCATGCGCACATCCTCGGGGTCCAGCAGCGCCAGGAAGGCCAGGTGCTGGGCTTCGTCCTCGGGGCGTATAGGGCGCAGCGTGAGCGTGTGGCCGTTCCACGGCCGTGTCTCCACCAGCTGCGCCGGGTAGGGCCTGATGGCAAACGCCGCCGCGCCGCCCGGCGCCTTGGCGCTGACTCGCACGCGGGCGTCGAGCGCGATCACGCCCTGCGCATTGGCCAGCAGCGGGTTGATGTCGACCTCGGCGATGCGCGGCTCGGCCGCCAGCAGCTCCGACAGCGCCAGCAGCGCGCCCACCACCGCGCCGCTGTCGGCCGGCGGCACGTCGCGCCAGCCCTGCAGCAGTTTCGCCACCCGCGTGCGCTGGATCAGCGCCAGCGCCAGCGGCGCGTTCAGCGGCGGCAGCGCGATGGCGCGGTCGGCCACCACCTCCACCGCGGTGCCGCCCTGGCCGAACAAGAGCACGGGGCCGAACAGCGGGTCGATGCTGGCGCCCAGGATCAGCTCCAGCGCGTTCGGCCGCTGCACCATGGCCTGCACGGTGAAGCCGGCCACCTTCGCCTCGGGCCGCAGGCGCGCCACGCGCTGCAGCATGGTGGCCACGGCATTGCGCAGTTCGTTCTCGTCGGCCAGGTCCAGCGCCACGCCGCCGACGTCGCTCTTGTGCGTGATCTGCGGCGACAGCACCTTCAGCACCACCGGGTAGCCCAGCTCGGCGGCGGCCTGCATCGCCGCGTCGGCGTCGGGTGCCACGGTGCGCGTGCCGGCCACGGGCAGGCCGCAGGCCGCGAGCAGGTTCTTGGCCTCGGGCTCGCTCAGCAGCTCGCGGCCTTGGGCCAGCACCTTGTCGACGATGGCGCGCACGGCCGGCAGGTCCAGCGCCGGCGTGGCCGCGGCCGCCGGAGCCTGCATCAGCTCTTCCTGGTTGCGGCGGTAGGTGACGAGCATGGCAAAGGCGCGCACCGCCTCCTCGGGCATGTCATAGGTGGGAATGCCGGCGGCGTGGAAGGCGGCGCGCGCGTCCTGCACCGCCCCGTCGCCCAGCCAGCAGCCCAGGAGCCGCCCCGGCGCAGCCTGCGCCAGCGGCACCAGCGCCGCGGCGATCTCGGCACTGGGCACGATGGCCGTGGGCGCGTGCATGAACAGCAGCGTGCCGGCATCGGGCCGCGCCAGCAGCGTCTTCAGCGTATGCACATAACGTTCCACCGGCGCGTCACCGATGATGTCCACCGGGTTGGCGCGGCTCCAGGTGGGCGGCAGGCCGGCGTCGAGCGCGGCCTTGGTGGCGTCGCTCAGCGGCGCCAGGGCCACGCCGGCCACAGCGGCGGCGTCGGCCGCCATCACGCCGGCGCCGCCGCCGTTGGTGACGAGCGTCAGGCGGTCCAGGCGATCCGCCTCGGGCCCCACTGGGTGGCCGCGGAAGTGCGCCAGGGTCTCGGCGGCGTCGAACAGATCCTGCAGCGTGTCCACGCGCAGCATGCCGGCGCGGCGAATGGCGGCGTCGTAGACCAGGTCGCTGCCGGCCAGCGCGCCGGTGTGCGAGGCGGCGGCCGCCTGCCCTTGCGCCGAACGGCCGGCCTTGACCACCAGCACCGGCTTGTTGCGCGCCGCCGCGCGCGCAGCCGACATGAACTTGCGCGCCGACTCGATGCTCTCGATGTAGAGCAGTATGGCGCGGGTGTGCGGGTCGCTGGCCAGCCAGTCGAGCATGTCGCCGAAGTCGACGTCGGCATGTTCGCCCAGCGACACGCAGTGCGAAAAGCCGATGCCACGGCCGCGCGCCCAGTCCAGCACCGCCGTCACCAGCGCGCCCGACTGCGACACGAAGGCCAGCGTGCCCGGCTTGGCGCCGACGTGCGCGAAGGTAGCGTTGAGGCCCGCATGCGGTGCCATCAGCCCCAGGCAGTTGGGGCCCAGGATGCGCAGCAGGTGGCGCCGCGCGGCGTCGAGCATGGCCTGCTTCTGCTTCTTCGTGAAGCCGGCCGTCAGCACCACGGCGGCATGGGTGCCGCGCCGGCCCAGGTCTTCGATCAACCCCGCCACGGTGTCGGGCGGGGTGCAGATGACGGCCAGGTCAGGCGCCTGCGGCAGGGCGGCCACGTCCTTGAAGGCAGGCACGCCGCCCACTTCGGCGCGCTTGCGGTTGACGGGCCAGCAGGGCCCGGCCAGGGCGCCGGCGGCGACGTTGCGCCATACCGTGGCGCCCACGCTGGCGGGCCTGTCGCTGGCGCCGATGACGGCCACGGAACGCGGCTCGAACAGGGAATCGAGATGGCGGATGCTCATGAACCCGATCTTGCCGGCCTTGCCGCGACGGCGCCATGACAGCGCGCAACACCACCCGCCGTGCCGCGCAGTACGCTAGGCGCCAAGGCGCGCAGCCGCGCGGCCACTACACCGGAGGTGCCGACGATGAAGATCCTGCTGCCCGTGGACGGATCGCCCGATGCGCTGGCCGCCGTGCGCCACGCGCTGGCCTTGCGGGCCGAAGGGCTGAAGGCCAGCTTCGTGCTGGCCAATGTGCAGGAGCCACCATCGCTCTACGAGGTGATCGTGGCGCACGACGCCGACGTCATCGACCAGGTGCGCCGCGACGCCGGGGCCGACCTGCTGCAGGCCGCCGAGGCGCTGCTGGCAGCAGCAGGTGCCGAACACGAGAGCGTGGTGGCCGGCGGCAGCCCCGCCGCGGTGCTGGTGGACCTGGCCGAAGAGCACGCCTGCGACGCCGTGGTGATGGGCTGGCGCGGCATCGGCGAGCCCGAAGCGGCCGACGCCGGCTCGGTGGCCGCCGGCGTGCTGCGCCACAGCCCGGTGCCAGTGACGCTGGTGCGCAGCGCCCCGGCGCCCGTCGAAGACCCCGAGGCGGAGTGAGCGGCTAAAAGGTGAAGGCCAGCGGCGACACCGGCGCGTTGGCGTTGACGGCCTGCGTCTGCACCACGCCCGCCGAGCGCGCTTCCACCGTGTACTGGCCTGCCACCGCGTTGTCGGCCACGAAGGGCAGCGACACCGGGTTGGCCACGTAGGCCAGCTTCTGCGGTGCGGCCTGCGTGAGCGTGGTGGCGAAGGCGCCGTTCAGCGCGTCCACCGGCACCCAGGCCACTTCCACGGTCGGCCCGCCGCTCAGGGTCTGCAGCGCACGCACGGTGGCGGTGGCCGGCGTCACGCTGCCGGTGACGGCTCGCGGCACCGTCACCGCCAGCGGCGGTGTAATCGGCAGGGCGGTCGTGCTGACGCTGGTGATGGTGGTGCTCACCACGGGCACCGCTGTCATCACCATCGTGGCGCGGCCACCCGAGACCACCACCAGGTCGTAGGTGCCGGCCGGCACCGGGTACAGCACGAAACGGCCATCGCTGGCGGCGGTGGTGGCCTTCACCGGCACCCCCGCCTGCTGCAGCGAGACGCTGGCGCCGGCCGCGGCCGCGCTGCCGTCCACATAACCCGTCACGCGCAGGCCGGCGTCGGCCAGGCGCGGGATCACCGCGATCACCGGCTGCAGGTTGTAGTTGCCCGAGTTGCCGGCCTTGACCACCGACCTGCAGGCGTCGAAGTCCAGCACGAAGTCGGCCACGAAGCCGGCGCTGACGTCGATGTTCACGTTGAGCTTGATGCCACTCTGCTGCGCGCTGGGTGTGTTGAGCGGCAGCTCGACGCCGCCGGTGGGCACCACGGCGTTCGGCTGCGTGCCGAGGCCGCCGTTGGCCGCCAGGATCAGGCGCATCTGCGTGTACTTGCCGGCCGGCAGCGCCGTCTGGCCCAGCTCTTCGAGCACGCCGTTCGTCAGCGACAGCAGGTCGATGCGGCGCCCGGTGGCCAGCGCGATCTCGGACCAGCCGCTGTCGCCGTCGCCCGCCGCAGCACTCTGGTGCACGCGGATCTTGGTGATGGTGATGTAGACGTGGTCGTAGCCGCAGGCCGGCGCGTCGGTGAGGGCCAGGCGCAGCGTGCCGTCGCGGCCGGTGCCGCTGATGCCGCCGCCGTTGCCGCCGCCGCAGCCGGCCATCAGCAGCAGCAGGGCCAGCAACGCGAGCAACGCGAAGATCGGGTGCAACAGCAGCTTCTTCATCATCATGCGTCTTCCTTTTCAGCCGCTCCGGGCGGGCCTTCGAAGTAGTAGATGCCCACGCCGACGCGGGCGTAGGGGCCGGTGTCGGGACGGGACGGATCGGCGGCATCGCGCGCAGCGAGCCAGCGGTCGAGTTTTTCCAGCAGGGCCTGCGCGAAGGTCGCGCTCCAGCGGCGGAAGGTGGGCAGTGCATCGACGGGAATGCCGTCGTACATCACCTTGCGCTGGAAGCGCGGGTCGGCCGTGCCATATTGGATATTGTGGTCGATGGTGGTGATGAGATCGGCCACGTCGGTGCCCAGCATGCGCAGCTTGTCGGCCTGACTTTGTTGCGGAACGTAGCCGCGCGCCACGGGCTCGATGCAGCCGTCGTCGCGCTGGCGCACGGCGCCGATGCGCAGCAGCTCGTCCAGCACGGCGCGCGCCGGCATGTCGCCGCTGTGGCGGCGCGCCAGGCCGGCGAAGCCCCTCTCGCCATCGGGCGGCAGCGCGCGCGGGCTGGCATCGGCTTCCAGGAAATCGGGGTCGCGCACCCACTCGGTGAGCACGCGCACGGCGCGGTTGTGGCGGTCGGTGGTGAGCTCGCGCTCGGCACCGGCCCCGGCCACCCGGCGCTGCACTTCCTTGCGTGTGAGGCCGGTGAGGATGGACGCGCGCGAGATCGAAGGCCGCCGGCCTTCGAGCGCGAAGTCCTGCATCGCCACCTCGACGTAGACCTGCTTGGCCTGGTCGGCAAAGGCCGCAAACGGCACGCCGTGGCGCAGCAGCAGGCGCACCAGCGGGCGCAGCAGGTGCAGCAGGGCGCTGTCCAGGGCCGGGCGGGGATCGGTGCGGGCCTCCATGTTTGGGAAATTTATCCCAATTTCAGTTTCTGTCAACCCTTGCGTTCGGCCACCCGCACCCCGTCGGCCACCCCCGCCGGCGGATACACCACCACCCGCGCGCCGGCCTGCAGCCCCTGCGGCACCCAGGCCCGGCTGCCATTGCGCGCGGCCAGCTGCACCGCCTGCAGGCGCGCGCGGCCGCCGTCGAGCACGAACACGCCGTGCGTGGCGCCACCCGGTGCCGATGCCGCAGCCGGCGGCAGCGGGAACACCGCACTCACCGGCACCGTCAGCGCCTGCGCCTCGCTGCGCGTGACGATGCGCACGCCCACGCGGTAGCCGTCGCCCAGGGCCGCCCAGTCGGCCGGCGGGCTGGTGATGCTGATGATCACGTTGACACGCTGCTCTTCAACACCCAGCGCCGACACCTTGGTGTAGGCCGCCGGCTCGACACGCCGTACGCGGCCCTGCAGCACCGTCGGGCCGCCCCAGCGCTCGATGCGCACGGCACGGCCCGGGCCGGCCTGCAGTGCGTCGCTGCTCAGCAGTTCGGCCACGATCTCCAGCTTGCTGGTGTCGCCGATCTCCAGCACCGGCGCGCCCAGCGCCAGGGTGGCCTCGCTGGCCTGGTGCAGCTTCAGCACCTGCCCGGCCGCCGGCGCGCGCAGCACGAAACCGGCCGCGCTGCCGCCACGCGCGGCGGCCACGGCGGCGCGCGCCTGCTCCAGGTCGTGGCGGGCGATGTGCACGCCGTCGGTGGCGGCCACCAGTTCCTGCTCGGCCGCGCGTGTGGCCAGGCGGTCGCCGTCGATCTTGGTGGGCGCCACGAAACCCTGTGCGGCCAACTGTTCGCTGCGGCGTTGTTCGTTGCGCGCCTGCTCCAGCGCCACCTGCGCGGCGCCCACGCGCGTGACGGCGCGCTGCAGGCCGGCTTCCGCGCTGCCCACGCGCGCGGCCTGCTCGCGCTGCGTGCGTTCGTCGAGCAGCGGGCTGAGCAGCGGCATCAGCGTGGCCACGGCGTCGCCGGCGGCCACGCGGTCGCCCTCGCGCAGCGCCACGCGCTGCAGGCGGCCGGCGAGCGGGGCCGAGACCACGTAGCGCTCCAGCAGCCGCGTGCGGCCGTCTTCGTCGATGCTGGTTTCGAAGGGGCCGAGCGTGGCCGTGGCCACGTCCACCACCAGCGGGCGCGGGGCGAAGGCCCAGGCCAGCAGCGCGATGAACGCGGCACCACCGGCCACGCTCCACAGCAGAGTCTTGCGGTTCATGTTGTCTCTCTTTCACTCCCGCGTCTTGAGCGCAGCCACCATGTCCAGGCTGTCGATGCGCCGCCGCACCACCAGCGCGCTGCCCACGGCCGCGGCCAGCACGCACAGCGCGGCCCAGGCGTAAGTGCGCGGCAGGATCACCACCGGAAAGGCGAAGGCGTCGCTCTGCAGCGCCGCGGCCAGCCCGTGCACCAGGCCCAGGCCGAGCAGGCAGCCCAGCGGCAGCGCCACGGACACGCTTAGCGCCAGTTCGCCCAGCAGCAGGCCGGACACTTCCGCGCGCGAGAAGCCCAGCACGCGCAGGCTGGCCAGCTCCCAGGTGCGTTCGGCCAGCGCGATGCGGGCGTTGTTGTAGATCACGCCCACCGCGATGACGGCCGCGAAGGCCGTCAGCACCGTGCTCATGATGCGGATGTTGCGGGCGCTCACGTCCTGCATGTTGCGCAGCATGGTGGCCTTGCTGAACACGCCGGCGGCCTCGGGCAGGGCGCGCGTGGCGTCCAGCACCGCGGCTTCGGCGCCCCGTTCCAGCAGCAGCGAAAAGCCGGTGGTGACGTCGCCGTCGCCCAGGGCGCGGTTGAGCGCCTCGCGCCCGATGTAGGCGTTCAGGCCCATCATCTCGCGCACCGTGCCTTCCACCGGCAGCTGCAGCGTGCGGGCACGGCCTTCGAGCACTTCCACCTGCACCAGGTCACCCACGCGCAGGGCCAGCTTGGTGGCCAGGCGGTCGGTCAGCACCAGGCCGTCGCCGGGCAGGCCCACCACCTGCTGCTCTTCGTCGACGATGCGGTACAGCTCGGGCACGCTGGCATAACCGCGCAACAGCGCGCGCTCGCGGCGGTGGCCGTTGACCAGGTTCACGGGCACGAAGCGCGAGCTCTCGGCGGCCAGCACACCCGGCACGCGCAGCAGCTCGCGGCGCGCGGCGTCGGGCACCGGCTCCAGCGTCCACAGCGCGATCTCGTAGCGCATCACCATCTGGAACTGGGTGTCGACGATGTAGCCGATGGCGTCGCGGAAGAAGTTGCCCATCACCACGATGGCCACCGCCGCGGCCACGCCGCCGATGGAAAGCCCGCTGCGCAGCGGTCGCCTTTCCATGTGCCGCAGCACCATGCGCAGCACGGTGGGCAGGCCCTTCACGCCCCAGCGTTCGAGCAGCGTGCGCCGGTAGTGGCCCGGCGCCGGCGGCCGCATGGCCTGGGCCGGCGCCAGGCGCACCGTGGCGGCGATGGCATTGAGCGTGCCGAGCACCGCCGTGGCGGTGGTCAGCAGCAGCGCCAGCAGCACCAGGCCGGGCGGCATGACGTGGTCGAAGCGCGGGAAGCGGAATGAGTCGGCATACAGGCGCACCAGCGCCGCGCCCAGCACATCACCCAGCACCACGCCCAGCAGCAGGCCCACGGCGACGATGGCCAGCACCAGCTTGAGGTAGTGCGCGGCGATGGCGCCGTTGGTGTAGCCCAGCGCCTTGAGCGCAGCGATCTGCTCGCGCTGGGTGGCCACGAGGCGCGTGATCACCACGTTCAGCAGGAAGGCGGCCACGCCCAGGAAGATGCTGGGCAGCACGGTGCCCAGCACGCGCTGTTCCTTGATCTCGCCGTCCAGGATGGCGTGCGAAGGCTGCTCGGCGCGGCCGTGCGCTTCGCGCCCGCCCCAGCGGGCCAGGGTGCGCTGCAGCGCGTCGATGACGTCGCGTTCGTCGGCGCCGGGCGCCAGCTTGATGGCCACGCGGTTGAAGGCGCCCTGCATGTCGAAGGCGGCATCGAGCGCATCGGCGTCGACCCAGAACACGCCGAAGCCGCGCTGGTCGGGCATGCCCCACAGGCCGGCGAAGATGTACTCGGGTGACAGCGCGATGCCCATCACCTGCAGGCTGCGCTGGCGGCCGTTCACCAGCGCGCCGACCCGCGCGCCGGGTTTGAGCCCGTGCGCCAGCGCGAAGGCTTCCGACACCCAGGCCGGCAGCGAACCGTCCGCCGCGGCGGCACCGGGCCAGCGCGGCGCGCCGGCATCGGGCCCGCTGCGGCCATCACGCAGCGTGATGCGGTTCATGCGCAGTTCGTGGCCCCGCGGCACGCCGATCAGCTGTCCCACCACGGCGTCGTTCACGCCTTGCAGCGTCACGCGCACCGGCATTTCGGTGCTCACCTGCACGTCGGCCACGCCGGGCAGTGCGCGCAGGGTGTCTGCGGCCGACAGCGGCGCGCGCTTGACGGCGGCAAACACGTCGGCAAACGCGCCCTCGGCATAGAAGCGCTCACGCGCGGCCTGCAGCGTGGCCACGCCCGACTGCGTGGTGAGAAAACCGCCGATGCCGCTGGCCACCACCAGCGCGATCGTCAGCGCCTGCGTCCACAGGTTGCGCAGGTCGCGCAGCAGCTTGCGGTCGAGGGCCTTCATCGCGCGTTCACCACTGCAGCTCCGCGGGCGAGATGCGGGTGGCGTTCTCGGTGATGCGCTGGATCGTGCCGTCACCCAGGTGGATGACGCGGTGCGCCATGCCGGCGATGGCCGCGTTGTGCGTGATCACCACCACCGTGGTGCCCAGCTCGGCATTGACGCGGGCAATCACTTCCAGCACCAGCTTGCCGGTGGCGTAGTCCAGCGCGCCGGTGGGCTCGTCGCACAGCAGCACCTCGGGCTGCTTGACGATGGCGCGCGCGATGGCCACGCGCTGCTGCTCGCCGCCGGAGAGCTGGGCCGGGAAGTGGTCGGCGCGCGGCATCAGCCCCACGCGCGCCACGGCGTCGTCCACGCCCATCGGGTGCAGGGCGATGTCGGTCACCAGCGCCACGTTCTCGCGCACCGTCAGGCTGGGGATGAGGTTGTAGAACTGGAACACGAAGCCCACGTGTTCGCGCCGGTAGCGCGTGAGTTCGGCCTCGCCGGCACCGTCGAGGCGATGGTCGGCAAAACGCACCTCGCCGCTGCTGGGCACGTCCAGCCCGCCCAGGATGTTCAGCAGCGTGCTCTTGCCGCTGCCCGAGGGGCCCAGCAGCACGATGAACTCGCCGCGGTGGATGTCCAGGTCCACGTCGTGCAGCGCCACCACGCGGGTCGCCCCGCTGCCGTAGACCTTGGAAAGGCCGCGGGCGCTGAAGATGGCCTTCGGCTGATCCATGGTGGTTTCCCCCAGGGCCATTCTTCAGTCGGGCCCACCGATGGGGGTTGAGGCGCGTCAAGGGCCTCAAGCTCAGGCAACATTGGAAACATGAAGTCACGCTCCGCGGCCCTGCGCCTCCTGCATTCACGGCCCCGGCTGTGGGTGGCGCTGGCCGCCGGCGCGACCTGTTATGCCGCGTTGGCGACGCTGGACGTCGGCCACGCCGCCTCGCGCACCCTGCTGGCGTGGAACCTGTGCGCGGGCCTGTACCTGGTGTTCGCGCTGCACATGACCTGGGGCGCCACGCCGGCGCAGATGCAGCGCCGCGCCGTGCGCCAGGAGGAAGGCCGCGGCTTGGTGCTGGTGCTGGCGGTGGCGGCCGAGGTGGCGGTGCTGATGGCCGTGGCCTCGCAGGTGTCGGCGGTGAAGGGCCTGGATGCCGGGGCGCGCGCCCCCCACATCGGGCTGGCCGCGCTGACGGTGGTGAGCAGCTGGCTTTTCACCCAGGTGCTGTTCGCCGTGAACTACGCGCACGACTTCTACCTCTCGCGCGCCATCGGCCGCGCCGACGTGCTGGTGTTCCCCGGCACCCACGAGCCCACCTACGGCGACTTCATGTACTTCGCCTGCACCATCGGCATCGCCGGGCAGACCTCCGACGTGGCCTTCAGCGGCCGTTACCTGCGCCCGGTGGGCACGCTGCACGGCGTGCTGGCCTTCTTCTTCAACACCGCCGTGCTGGCGCTGACGGTGAACGTGGCGGCCGGCTTGTTTTGATACAACCGCGCCGGAATAGCCGGCCGGCAGTGGCCGTACAACTGCACCGGAAGGAAACCAGCATGAACCTCACACGCAAACAATTCTGTGCATCGATGGCGGGCGCCACGGTCACCCTTTGGCTGCAGGCCTGCGGCGGGGGTGGCGGCGGCGGTGGCGGTGGCAGCACCCCGCCGCCCGCCAGCACCACCTGCGGCGCGGGCGTCAACAACGTCACCGGCAACCACGGCCACACGCTGACGATCCCGAAGGTCGACCTCGACTCGGCCACCGCCAAGACCTACGGCCTGGCCGCCGCCACCACCGACGGCCACATCCACAGCGTGACCTTCTCACCCGCGCAGCTGGCGTCGATGAAGAGCGGCGGCACCGTGACCGTCACCTCCACCACCAACGTCGGCCATGGCCACGACGTGACGGCCAGCGTGGCCGCCACCTGCGCCTGAACGCCGTTATTCGATAGCCACCTTCGCGTCCTTCACCAGACGCGCGAACTTCTCGGTGTCGGCGCGGATCTGCGCCGCCATCTGCTCGGGACTGTTGCCCACCGGCTCGGCGCCGATCTCCTGCAGACGCTGCCGGAACTCGGCGTTGCCGATGATCTTCACGATCTCGGCGTTGAGCCGGGCCACGACGTCCTTGGGCGTGGCCGCCGGCGCCAGCACACCGAACCAGGTGCCGATGTCGATGCCCTTCAGGCCCGCCTCTTCCAGCGTGGGCACATCCGGCAGCGCCGACGAGCGTTTGCCCGTGGTCACCGCCAGCGCCTTCAGCTTGCCGGCCTTGATGTGCGGCAGCACCGGCGTCACGGTGTCGAAGGACATCGTGATCTGGCCGCCGATCAGGTCGGTGGTGAGCGGGCCGCTGCCCTTGTAGGGGATGTGGCCGATCTTGGTGCCGGTGAGGTTCTCGAACTGCGTGCCGATGAGGTGCTGCGCCGTGCCGTTGCCATTGCTGCCGTAGCTCAGCTTGTCGGGCTGGGCTTTCGCCTGCGCCACCAGGTCCATCACGTTCTTCGCCGGGTTGGCCGCGTTCACCACCAGCACGTTGGGCACCAGCGCCACGGTGCTGACGGGCGCCAGGTCCTTGGCGAAGTCATAGGGCAGCTTCTTGTAGACGCTGCTGGCGATGGTGTGGTGCACGGCACCCATCAACAGGGTGTAGCCGTCGGCCTTGCTCTTGGCGACGAGATCGGCGCCCAGCGTGGCACCGGCGCCGGGTTTGCTTTCGACGATCACCGGCTGGCCCAGCGCGGTTTGCAGCTTCTCGGCCAGCGCTCGCGCCAGCACGTCGGTGGTGCCGCCGGGCGGGAAGGGCACGACCAGCGTGACCGCCTTCGACGGCCAGGCCTGGGCCTGCGCCCCGGCCGCGCACATCGACAACAAGGCGCCCAGCACCAGGCGGCGGGTGGGATGGCGCTTCATTGCGCGCACCCCGCGCACACGGCGGCCGTCACCATCGCCGTGTCGGCCTTGCCGCCCAGGTCGCGCGTGTGCAGCGCCGGGTTGGCGGTGACACCTTCGATGGCGCGCATCAACAAGGCCGCAGCCGCGGGCTCGCCCAGGTGCTCGAGCATCATCACCACGCTCCAGAAGGTGCCGATGGGGTTGGCCAGGCCCTGGCCCATGATGTCGAAGGCCGAGCCGTGGATGGGCTCGAACATGCTCGGGTAGCGGCGCTCGGGGTCGATGTTGCCGGTGGGCGCGATGCCCAGGCTGCCGGCCAGCGCAGCGGCCAGGTCGGACAGGATGTCGGCATGCAGGTTGGTGGCCACCACGGTGTCGATGCTGGCTGGCCGGTTCACCATGCGCGCCGTCATCGCGTCGACCAGTTCCTTGTCCCAGCGCACGTCGGGGAAGTCGGCGGCGACGCTCTTGGCCACCTCGTCCCACATCACCATCGCGTGGCGCTGCGCGTTGCTCTTGGTGACCACGGTCAGCAGCTTGCGCGGCCGGCTCTGCGCCAGCTTGAAGGCGTAGCGGATCACGCGCTCCACGCCCACGCGCGTCATCATGCTGACGTCGGTGGCCACCTCGATGGGGTGGCCCTGGTGCACGCGCCCGCCGACGCCGGCGTATTCACCCTCGGAGTTCTCGCGCACGATCACCCAGTCGAGATCCTTCGGGGCACAACGCTTCAGCGGGCCGTCGATGCCGGGCAGGATGCGCGTGGGCCGCACGTTGGCGT
>CAYREA010000089.1:0-18275 GCA_964423075.1 uncultured Rubrivivax sp.
ACAGCATGCCGGCGCCGTGTTCGGGCACCTGCACCTGCAGCACACCGGCCAGGCCTTGCACGCCACGCTGGCGCAATTGCGTCTGCACCAGGCGAGCCGCCAGGACTGCCGGCACTTCGGCCGACGCGGCGATGTCGATCACCTCGACCTGCACGTCCACCAGGCCCTTCCAGTACAGGCGCCGGGTGGCCGGTGCCAGCACTGCGACCAAGGCACCGTTCTCGCTGCGCAGGCCGACCTGGTTCTCGGTGAGTTCAACGCGCACGAACTCGGCCGCGACCACCGCCGGCTCCCTGGCCATGACGTAGTCAGCCAGCGCGTGCGTGAACGCCGGCTGCTCCAGCGCGAACAGCGGCACTTCGATCTGGTCCATGCCGGTGAACAGCCAGTGCGTGCCGGGTTGCAGCACGCGCTGGAAGTCGCCGTTGCGCAGCAGCAAGCCGCGCTCGTTCTTCTTGACAGTGACACGCTTGAACATCATGGGAGTTCTCCTTCTTGGTGGTGCGTGTGGATGGAATAGGTGCCGTTACAGCAACGGCCGCGGACGATGGATGCCCGGGTTCGGGTCTCACGGTGCGCGTCGGCCGCCGCCTCCCTTGACGACAACCTCGGCTGGCCGTGGACACGAAGCCCCGCATGCCCGTCGCACGAGCGGCCGCCGCTGATGCACTTCGGGCTCTCGCTTTCTGTGCACGTTCGGCGTGGTCTTTCGACCGGTTTTGGATGGAGCGGGAGTCGAACCCGCGACAGACGACTTATCAGGTCGTTGCTCTACCCGACTGAGCTATCCAGTGGTGGTCGCTCAGGAATCGAACCTGACGTCTTGCGACGCAAACCATTGACGACCTGGCATCGGCCGATTCCGGCGGCGCGGCATGTGCGGCACCGACGGACGGATCCGGGTGCCGCACACCGGCGGGGTGGGCCTCTTTTGAAGGTCAGCCCGAACCCCGGCCTGTGAGCGTTCGCCTTGGTCGGCAGATTCGTTGGCGCCCGAGCCTTGTCAGCTCAGGCGCGATCCCTTGGGCAGGCGCGCGGCCAGCCACTCGTGCACGTCGGCACGGATGTGCCGGCCCTCGAGCAGGAAGTCCTCGAACCGGCTCGGCACGTAGGGCAGGTACACGAGCGGCATGCTCGCTTCTTCCGGCGTGCGGTCGGCCTTGCGGCCGTTGCAGGCGCCGCAGGCGGTGACGAGGTTCATCCAGGTCCAGCGGCCGCCGCGCGCCTGCGGCACGATGTGCTCGCACGACAGGTCACATTCGGCGAAGCGCTGCGCGCAGTAGGCACAGGTCATCCGGTCGCGCCGGAAGAGCTTGCCCTTGCTGAAGGCCGGCACGACGTCGAAGAGATTGATCGTCGACGCACCGTGCAGCGCGATGATCGGGTGCACGTCGATGACCGACTGGCAGCCGCGCGCGACGTTGAAGCCGCCATGCAGCGTGGCCAGCGGGCCGTCGCCGTCGACCCACGCCACCGAGCCCGACGCCAGGTGCGTGGCGGCGTGCTCGAGCGAGATCCACGCCTGCGGCGTGCCCTGGATGTCGAGTTGCAGCACGTGGCTGTGGGGTTGGTGGTGCATGGGCGGCCTCCTTTCAATGGCCTGAGTGAAGAACGGATGGATGGGACGTCCGGATGGGCTCGAACCGCCGGCCTCGGCCTTCGGAGGGCGCCGCTCTGCCACTGAGCTCCGGCCACACCCAGGCGCACGTGGGTCACCGCAGGGCAATCCCCCGCGCCTTGGCCCAACGCTCGAGCACTTCGCGCTCGTGAGGGTGGGGCACCCGGTTGGCCAGGCCGCGCACCTGGACCGCACAGTCCTGTCGGTCGACTTCGATGGTCAGGAGCCGGTCGATGTGGTCCTTCGTGCACCGCCTGAGCGACCAGATCGACGCGTAGCCGGCAATGCACTTTTCTGCGTAGCTCGACACGCAATGGCGCATTGCCCGGCTTTCCATGACGAGATCCTCGGCCACTTTCAGCTGACGGACCACGAAGCGTTCGCCCTTGGCCTTGGCGTCCCTGGACGATGGCGTCCACTCCCAATCGGCAAGCGGTGACCCCGGCCAGGTTGCATCGGCCGGCGTCGCGGCGCCGCGTCTCTGTGCCCGGCGGCGGATCGCCTCAATGCGCTCGATGGCGCCCAGATCGCGGTGCCACTCGTGCATGCGCCGGTTCAGGCTGCTCAGCGTGCGTCCCTCCAGGCTGTAGCCTGGATCGCGTCGGCGGCACTCCACGATGTAGTCGCACAGGTCGTCGATGGTCTCGGCCGGCACCGGGTTGGCACAGAAGAACCGCGCCACCACGCGCCAGAAACTCACCTCGGCGCGCGGGGTGCGCGCGATCCTCGACCGCGCGATGCGCAGCATCAGCGCGGGATCGCTGGCATACGAGCTGGCAATGGCTTTCCAGACGGCTTCGTCGAAGCTCAGGTCGGCAGCCGGATCAAGGAACGCGTGCACTTCCCTGCGCGTCAACCACGCGCTGGCGCCCGCCTGGTACAGCGATCCGCCCTTGGCGGCCACGATGTACCAGTGCCTGCGCAGGCGCACCTCTTCGGCGCCGAGCCCCGTGTCGTCGATCCAGATGTGTTCAAGCGCCGTGGGCACGGGATACAAGGCAAAGAGATGCCGTGCCGCGGCCAGGCGCAGGCGCGCGGCGTCCCGCGTCTTCATCTGCGGATGCCAGGCTTGCGCATCGCGCACGGCCACCCCCGCGAAGCCGCGTTCGGCCTCCTGGATCGCCCGGCGAAAGTCCGGCGCAGGCCGCGGCTGGCGCAACGCCGCGCGGAGCGTGGCGTTGTAGGTCTCCATTCGTTCGCGCTCGGCGTCCTGCCTGCGCTGGATCATCGAGCGTGCCATGATGGTTTGCCTTGGTCGAAGGACCGTTGTTGTGGGATGAATGGTCTCGGTGGCAGGTCTCGAACCTGCGGCCTCGTGATCCCGAATCACGCGCGCTGCCCACTGCGCTACACCGAGATGAAAAGTGGGACCCGTGGGTTTGAGCGATCGAACGGACGCGGGCTAGCGCCTTCGGCTTTGCAGGCCATTGCTCGGCCAGTTGAGTTGGCCCGGCATGGCTGGTGGGTCGGTTGTTGGTACCTCGTGCACGACTCGAACGTGCAACCTCCGGCTTCGTAGACCGGCGCTCTCTTTTCCAGTTGAGCTAACGAGGTTTTGTCTGGTGCCGAGAGAAGGACTCGAACCTCCGGCGCACGCGCTTTCAACGCGCCGCTCTACCTGCTGAGCTATCTCGGCCATCTGATCGGGCGCCCCGAGTGGGAGTCGAACCTGCAGCCGGCCGCCTGCAAGGCGGCTGCTCTGCCTGAGTTGAGCTACACCCCGAAGATCCATCCGGTCACGGGTTCCGGCGCCGCCCTATCGTTGCGGCCGATTTCCGCCCTCGAAGCGTGAGCGCCGCGAGGGTTCCTTGCGCGGGTATCGCGTGCGGGATTCGAACCCGCGCGCCCGGCTTGCTCTGCGAAGCAGCGGCGAAGCCAAAGCCCGGTGTCCTGAGCCATCCAGGCGAACACGACATGCCTGGTGGTGCCCTCGGCGACGAATTGAACGCGCGGCCTGCCGCTTGCAAGGCGGCTGCTCGGCCTGCTGAGCGACGCGGGTTTGCTTGGATCCACTTCGGCTGTGCCCGAGCGCGAGCGTCCCGTCGGACGTGGTGTCTCGCTGCACGTGACCTGGCCAGTGGCCGCGCACATCCCGGGCCCCCAACACCATGTCGCGTGGCCACGGAGTGCAAGGACACACCCGAAGTGGAGCGGATGACGGGTCTCGAACCCATGTCTTGGCCATGGCGTGGCCTTGCTCTACCTGCTGAGCTACATCCGCAAAGGTGCAAGACAGACCATCGGCCAGTACCGAGGTTGTCTCGCGGCAACTTGTTAAAGAGCGTCCGCCGCAAGCGGCGGTGCGATCCGTTGATCGCGGGCCTGCGCCGATGCGCAAGCCGGGGGAAGCAAGGAAAGACAAAGAGGCCCGGATCCTTTCGGAGTCCGGGCCTCTGCGTGCAGAGATTCGAAGGTGCGCAGCTACGCGCTTCCCTCTCCCGGATGCATTCGGCCCTCGCTCCGATCAAGCTGCTGCAAGGCAAATGGCTTCATCGACGGATAGGCCGGATGCAAGGCCGCACCACACGTACCCAGCGGCTCCATCGCCGCAGCACGGGCGAACGCGACCAGACCCTTCATGGGTCGGCTGGTTCTGATGGCGTTGCGGGATTTCACGATGGGGTCCTCGGTACTCTGGCGCTCACTGGAGCGGGTTGGGATGCGACGGGGCGGACTGTAAATAGTCTTTACGCAGAGGTCAACCCCCTGTGAGAATGTCGCATCGAAGTCGTGAATGGAATCCAACGGCAGTGGCCAACACCACCATCACCCGGAGACAGAACGCCTTGGCGCTCTTCCAGGCCTTCGCAGAGAAGGCAGTGGCCGCCGGGGCATCGCCGAAGGGGCTGGAGCAGGCCTTTGCCGCGACGCTGGAGATCTCGCCCAGCATGTGGAGCCAGATCAAGTCGTCGCGCCCCATAGGCGACAAGCTGGCGCGGCAGATCGAACAGCACAGTGGCAAGAGCGCGGGTTGGCTGGATGAGGAGCGCGCCGCTGAAGGCGTCTCGCCGGCCGAGCAGCAGTTCCTCGACTTGGCACTGCGCGCCTGGCGCGCAACGAACGCTGCGGGGCGCAAGGATCTGCGCGAGCGCATGAAGCAGCTGGCGTCCTGACCTGTTGCTTCGGCAAGAGCCCGCCGCGACGGACACCGACGACCCTTGGTCATCGGAGGTCCAGGCCCCACCGGCAGGGGCAAGAAGATCTGGGGTTCCTGCAACCGGCGCAGCAGCCTGTGCAGCAAAAACCCGGTCGGCGTCGGCAGCGCCGGCGCTGCTCAGTAGTGCGGCGGCAGTTCGTCGCGCAGGCTGCGCGGCGATTCGCGGTCCATCGTGGCGCCCTGCTCGCGCAGCGCGACCAGTTCGCGCATCAGCAGCTCGATCTGCGCCTGCTGGCGCACCACCACCTCGTTCAGCCGGTCGAGCAGGTCCTCGGTGTAGCTGGCCTTGATCTCCAGCTCGGTAAGGCGGTGCTCGGTGCGGGCGGACTCTTCCATGGCGCGGACTGTAGCGGCCGAGGTGGCCAGCCTCAAACCAGCTTGACGGCGAGCGTGCCGATCGGCGCTTCGAACTCGGCGCGCCAGGTTTGTCCGGCCTGCACCGGCCAGGCATCGGTCCAGGTGCCGGTGGTGACCACGTCGCCGGCCTGCAGGCGGGGCGCGCCCGGGCAGCGCTGCTGCTCCAGCACGAAATGGCGCAGCGCGTGCAACGGGCCGTCCAGCACGTTGTGGCCCTGTCCGGCTTCCACCAGCCGGCCGTCATGCAGCAGCCGCACGCGGGCAGCCGCCAGGCGTTCGTCCAGCGCGCGCCCGCTGGCTGCCAGCTCGCGCAGCACGATGCGCCGCCCCACCAGCAGCCGCGCGTGCAGCCCCCCATCGGCCACGGTCTCGGGAGCGCTGAACTTCCACGCCGGCGCATGCGTCTGCACGACTTCGAAGCCCGGGGCCAACCAGTCGACGCAGGCAAAGAGCTGCTCCAGCGTGGCATCGGGTGGTGGCGTGGCGGCGATGCCGCACACGATTTCGGGCTCCAGGCGCGGCTGGCAGGTGGCCGCCAGCGACACCGTGCCGACGCCGTCGCAGTGGCTGAGGCTGCTGTCCCACACCGTGCCCCAGATCGGCGCGTACACGCCGTAGCGCTGCCAGATGCCGCGGTTGGTGAAGCCGACCTTGTAGCCGCACGGTTGTTCACCCCGCGCCATGCGCAGGGCGCGCACGGCCAGCGCATCACGGTAGGCCGCAGCCAGGTCGGGCGGGCCGGCGCCGCGTTCAGCAGCGTCCCACAATCGGCCGTGGTCGTGGCACGCCAGCAGGGTTTCGGGTGTCATGCGGCCAGTCTAAGCGCCTGCTCACGATGACGGTCGAAGTCCCCCACACGCGCCTCCTTCACATCGAACCGCTGGGCCTGAGCGTGCCGGTCGCGCCCGACCAGAGCCTGCTGGAAGCGGCGCGGGCGGCCGGCGTGCGCCTGCCCAGCCTGTGCCGCAACGGCACCTGCCGCGAATGCATCGCGCAGGTGCGGGCCGGCACCGTGCGCCACCGCATCGAATGGCCGGGGCTGTCGGCGGACGAGAAGGCCGCCGGCTGGGTGCTGCCCTGCGTGGCGGTGGCCGACGGTGACGTGACGCTGTGGCAGCCGCAGGCCGGCGGCTAGAACTTGCGCACCTCGATGCGGTTCTTCTGCAGCGCATACCCCAGCTGGCGCGGCGACAGCTTGAGCAGCCGCGCCGCCTTGGCCTGCACCCAGCCGCATTGCTCCATGGCCCAGATCAGGCGCTCGCGTTCGCCCTCGGGTGGCTCTTCGCTGGCCGGCGCCGCGCGCCCGGGGGCCGGCGGCAAGTGGCTGGTGGGGCCGATGCGCGTCACCTCGTCGGCCGGCACCGGGGCGGCGGCGCGCGTGGGCATGGCGATGGTGGCCACCGCCGCCACCGCGTCGGCCTTGTCCAGGAAGTGCAGCGTCTGCGTGAGGCACTTGTTCTGCTTGCAGGGGAAGCCGAACTCGCGGATGACGTCACCCTGCGCCATGGTGGCGGTGCGCTCGATGCAGTTCTCCAGCTCGCGCACGTTGCCCGGCCAGTAGCAGCTGGTCAGCACCTTCATCGCCTCGGGCGTGACCTTCAGCTGCTTGCGGTTTTCCTTGTTGTAGCGGTCGATGAAGTGCGCCACCAGCGGCGGAATGTCGGCGCGGCGCTCGCGCAGCGGCGGCAGGAAGATGCTGACCACGTTGATGCGGTAGTACAGGTCGGCGCGGTACTCGCCACGCTGCACCATCTTTTCCAGGTCGCGGTTGGTGGCGCAGATCAGGCGCACATCCACCTTCACCGGCTTGGTGCCGCCCACGCGCTCGAACTCGCGCTCCTGCAGCACGCGCAGCAGCTTGGCCTGGAAGGCGGGGCTGATGTCGCCGATCTCGTCCAGGAACAGCGTGCCGCCGTGCGCCAGCTCGAAGCGGCCCTTGCGTTCGCCGATGGCGCCGGTGAAGGCGCCCTTCTCGTGGCCGAAGAGTTCGCTTTCCAGCAGGCTTTCGGTGAGTGCCGCGCAGTTCACCTTGATGAAGGGCGCGTCCTTGCGCGGGCTCAGGAAGTGGATGGCGCGCGCGATGGCCTCCTTGCCGGTGCCGCTTTCACCACGCAGCAGCACCGTGGCGCGCGAGGGCGCGGCCTGGTGCACCTCGACGAAGACCTGCTGCATGGCCTGCGATTCGCCGATGACGTTGTCCAGTGCATAACGCCCACGTGGTGTGCGCTGCAGCGCCTTCTGCAGCCGCGTGGTCTCGCGCTGCAGGCGCTGGTGCTCGTCGCGCACGGCTTCGTGCAGCTGCGCGGCCTGGGCCAGCAGCGAGGCCACCATGGTGAGGATGCGCGTGTCGTCGGACAGGCGCGCACCGCCCGTCACCTCACGCTGCGCGGCCAGCGCGCCGACGGTGATCTTGTCGGTCTTCAGCGGCACGGCCAGGAAGGCCAGCATGCGGTCTTCGCCGCTGGGGCTGAAGGCGCCGGTGCGGTCGATGAACTCGGCGCTCTGGCGCACGTCGGGCACCACCACCGGCATGCCGCTGGCGTAGACGTGGCCGACGATGCCCTCGCCCACATGCCAGCGGCCGCGTTGTTCCTGTTCGCGGGTGAGGCCCGCGGCGCTGTGGATCTTGAGCACCTGCTCCTCGGCGTCGGCCATCACGATCATCACGCGCGGCAGCTCCATCTGGGCCGCCAGCACGTTGAGCACGGCGCGGAAGGTGCGGTCGATGTCGAGCGATGCGCCCAGGATGCGGCAGATCTCGTAGACGGTGATCAGCTCGACATGGCTGCGCTGGTCGTGGCTGTTTCGGCTGGACATCAGGCACCTCCATGCACCGGGACGGGAACTGCTCCCGGCTCAGCTGCACGAGGTGCAAGAACTGCGCCGAAACAAGGGGAAACCCTGGCAGGCTGGGGCTGCGCTTGATTCAGATCAAGCGCGCACTCAGACGGGGCAACGGGCGATCAATCTCTCAAGTTCACGCACATGTTCGGCCTCTTCGGCGGTGAACTCGCCGGCCAGTGCGCGCAACTCCGGGTCGGCCGTGGTGGCGGCCACCGCGGCGTAGTAGGCATGTCCACTGCGTTCGCCGTCCAGGGCCAGCAGCAGCGCGTCGCGCGGGCCCATCTGCGCGTCGACGCCGGCCCAGCCGGCGGTTTCGGGGGCCACGCCGTCGGGCCACCGGAAGTCGGCCGGCGCCATCTCGGGGATCTCGCGGAAACCGCTGCGCGCGGTGGCTTCCGCCAGGTGCTTGCGCGAGAAGAAGGCCATGCGGCCGAAGAACTCCTTCAGCTCGCGGTTGCCTTCGGTGCCCATGGCCGCGGCCAGCTCTTCGTAGCGGCGTGCGGCCTCACGCTCCAGTTGCACGGCATGGGCCAGGAAGGTCTCGATGTCCATGGCTGGTTCAACCGAACTTGAACAGGATGCCGTGGCCACCGCGCGGATATTCCCAGGCCACGTTCGAATGCTCCGTGCAGATCACGCGGCAGCTGCCGCACTCCAGGCAGCCGTCAGTGATCAGCGTCACGGCGCGGTTGCCCTCAGCCTTGTAGCAGCTGGCCGGGCACACATAGGTGCATGACTGCGACTGGCAATCGTTCTTGCACACGTCCGCGTTCTTGATCTGTATGTGCGGCCGGCCGTGGTCGACCTTGTAGCGGTTCTGGAACAGCTTCTCTTCGACATTGATGGCAATCATCGGAAGGCCCTCCAGAGCTTGAACGCATCACCCACCAGGCCCCGCCAGCTTCGTGCCGATTTGAAGCTGCCGAAGATCTGGCGTTCCTTGGTCTTCTTGTCGACACCGTCGACGGTGAACATGGTCTTGGCGGCGCGCGACAGCAGCTCGGGGTAGGTGGTGAAGAACTGCGGGCTCTCGTGCATCACCTGCGGCATGTTGCGGTACTTGTGCAGGTCCTTCATCACGAAGCTCGCGTCGAGCTTCTGCTTGTAGGCGCGCAGGGTCTTGGCCGTGGGTTCCTGGCCCGCCGCCTTGGCGGCGATGAGGGTCTCGGCCGCCAGGCGCCCGGTGGTCATGGCCAGGTTGCTGCCTTCGCGGTGCACGCCGTTGACGAAGCCGCCGCTGTCGCCCACGATCATCCAGCCGTCGCCGTAGACCTGCGGCACGGCGTTGAAGCCGCCTTCGGGAATCAGGTGCGCGGCGTATTCCTTCATTTCGCCGCCTTCGATCAGCGGCGCGATGCTGGGGTGCTTCTTCAGCTTGTCCAGCAACCCGTAGGGCGTGGTGCGCTTGGGGTTGGCCTTGAAGTCGCTGAGCATGCAGCCCACGCCGATGGTGAGCGAGTCCTTGTTGGTGTACAGGAAGCCCGTGCCCACCATGCCTTCGGTGACCGTGCCCATCAGCTCGATGACCACGCCCTCTTCTTCCTTGATGTTGAAGCGCTGCTGGATCACCTCTTCGGGCATGAAGAGGATCTCCTTCACCGCCAGCGCCACGTTGCCGGCGTCGAGCTCGCCGTGGAAGCCGGCCTTGCGTGCCAGCGTGCTGTTCACGCCGTCGGCCAGGATCACCACGTCGGCGTAGACCTCGCCGCCCTGGCGGTCGCAGCGCACGCCGATGCAGCGCTTGCCGTCCATCAGCAGCTCTTCCACCGTGGTCTCGCAGATCAGCAGGGCGCCGGCTTCGCGCACCTTGCTGCTGAACCACTTGTCGAACTGCGCACGGATGATCGTGTAGCGGTTGTAGGGCGGCTTGTTGTAGTCCTCGCTGCGGTAGTGGGTGCCGACGAAGCTGTTGTCATCGAGCACCCACACACGCTGCTCGATGACGTGGCGCTCCAGCGGCGCGTCGTCGCGGAAATCGGGGATCACCTCTTCCAGCGACTGTGCGTAGAGGATGGCGCCCTGCACGTTCTTGCTGCCCGGGTATTCGCCGCGCTCGATCTGCAGCACCTTGAGCCCCGCCTTGGCCAGCGTGTAGGCGGCCGTGTTGCCCGAAGGCCCGGCGCCGACGACGATGGCATCGAACTTCTCTTTGCTGGCCATGCTCTTGCTCCTTCAGGCGACCTTGCGGATGCGCTTGTCGAGATGGGTGCGGAACGCTTGGGTCAGGACGGGCAGCACCTGCATCGCGTTGCCGACGATGCCGTGGTGCGCCACGTCGAAGATGGGCGCGTTGGGATCGGTGTTGATGGCCACGATGAGGTCGCTGCCCTCCATGCCCACGCGGTGCTGGATGGCGCCGCTCACGCCCGCGGCGATGTAGAGCTTGGGGCGGATGGTCTTGCCCGTCTGCCCCACCTGGCGCTCGGCCTCGGCCCAGCCGGCCTGCACCACGGCGCGCGTGGCGCCCACCTCGGCGCCCAGCACGCGGGCCAGTTCCCACACCAGCTTGAAGTTGTCGGCGTTCTTCAGGCCCTTGCCGCCGCAGATCACCACGTCGGCGTAGGCGAGGTTGACCGTGTTGCGGTTGGCGTCGGGGATGAAGTCGAGCAGCTTGGTGACGACGTCGGTCTCCACCATGCCCAGCGCCATCTCGACCACGTCACCGCTGCGCGCTTCGTCACGCCGCGGCATCGTCATCACCCGCGGCCGCACGGTGGCCATCTGCGGGCGGTAGGCCAGGGTCATGATCGTGCACAGCAGGCTGCCGCCGAAGGTGGGGCGGGTGGCGGCGAGCGCCCGGCCGTCGATGTTGAGCTCGGTGCAGTCGGCCGTGAGGCCGGTGCCCAGCGTGGTGGCGACCGAGCCCGCCAGGTCGCGCCCCATCGTCGTGGCGCCCAGCAGCATGATCTCGGGCTGGTGCGTGTTGACCAGGTCGGTCAGCCCCTTGGTGAAGGGCTCGTTGCGGTAGCCCTTGAGGATGGGGTCGCGCATGATGTAGCAGCGATCCGCGCCGTAGATGTAGGCCTCCTTGGCGTAGGCATCCAGCGGCTCGTCGGGCCCGCCCAGCAGCACGCCGGCCACGCTCACCTGCAGCTTGTCGGCCAGCTGCCGCGCCTGGCCCATCAGCTCCCAGCTCACCGGGTTGATGGTGCCGCGGTCGTGCTCAATGAAGACCCAGACGCCCTTGTAGACCTTCAGGTGCTCGGGCAGCTCGGTGTTGCGGCCGGCGCGTCCTGCCGCCTTTGGCGCGGGCTTCGGTGCTTCGCTCATGCTCATCGCTCCTTCAGGCGGACAGCCGCTCGACCAGCTCTTCTTCCAGCTGCGGATGGGTGGTGAAGATCTTCTGCAGCAGGTTCAGCGAGATGTCGCTGGGCGAGGTGTCGCCCACCACCTGCATCTGCGCCTTCTCGCTGCGCGGTGTGGGCCCGAACACCTTGCTGACGACGGTGGGGCTGCCCTTGAGGCCGATCCTCGAAACATCCTCGATGCCCGCGTCGTCCTTGTTCCACTTGCGCACCTGGAAGCGGCCGGCGCGCAGCATGTCGTCCATGGTGGCGAAGCGCATTTCGTTCGTGCCTTCGAGCATGGTGATCAGGCTGGGCAGCGGCGTGTCCAGCAGTTGCACGCCGCCTTCGGCACGGCGCTCCACCTTCAGGCGCCGGCCGTCGAGGTCGAGCTCGACGATCTTGCTGACGTAGGTGAGCAGGTTCATGCCCAGGCGCTTGGCGATGCCGGGGCCCACCTGCGCGGTGTCGCCGTCGATGGTCTGCTTGCCGGTGAACACCAGGTCCACGCGCTGCTCCTGGCCGATCTTGCGGATGGCCGCGGCGAGTGCGTAGCTGGTGGCCAACGTGTCGGCACCGGCGAAGGCGCGGTCGGTGACGAGCACCGCGTCGCTGGCGCCGAAGCTGATGCACTTGCGCAGCGCTTCCTCGGCCTGCGGCGGGCCCATGCACAGCATGGTGACGCGGCCGCCGAACTGGTCCTTCAGGCGCAGCGCTTCTTCCAGCGCGAACAGGTCGTAGGGGTTGACGATGGCCGGCACGCCCTGGCGCATGATGGTGTTGGTCACCGGGTGCACCCGGATCTGCGCCGAGTCAGGCACCTGCTTGATGCAGACGACGATGTGCATGGGGCTCTCCCGCCTTCAGGCCGCGCGCCGCAGCGAATCGCGCAGCGAGCTGGCGCTGACGTGCTGCGTGCCACCCACGTCCTGGAACACCTTGAACACCTTCTCCTGCGCCGGCGTGCTGCGCACGAAGTCGCCGTAGGCCTGGGTCAGCAGCATCCGGTAGCGGCGGTACATCTCCACCTCGTCCAGCCCGGCCAGGTCGGTGGCCTTCTGCAGGTACTGGAAGAAGCGCTTGAGGATGTGCAGGCGGTTCACCCGCACCACCTGCTCGTCGAAGGGCACGGCGAAGAAGGCGAAGAAGTCCTCGGCGCTGGACAGGGCCTTCAGGCGTTCGGTCAGGGTGTGCATGCGGTCTCCTTGGAGAGGCAGGTTTCGGCGTGCAGGCACGCCAGCTCGGCATCGCCGGGCGTGCGCTTGGTGCTGGTGACGTGGCTGCGGATGCGCGCCAAGAGGCGCTGTGCGTGCTCGGGCGTCAGGCTCAGGCCCAGCCGCGCGCAGGCGTTGCGCAGGCCGTGCGAGCCCGAGTGCTTGCCCAGCACCAGGTGATGCCGCCGGCCCAGCTCTTCGGGCTGGAAGGCCTCGTAGTTGCCACGGTCCTTCAGCAGGCCGTCGACGTGGATGCCCGACTCGTGCGTGAACACCGCGCTGCCGACGATGCTCTTGCCCGCGCCCACCGGCCGGCCCGAGGCGCAGGCCACGAGCTGCGAGATCAGCGGCAGCGCACGCGTGTCAACCCCGCATTCGATGCCATGCAGGTGCCGCGCCGCCATCACCACCTCTTCCAGCGCCGCGTTGCCCGCCCGTTCGCCCAGGCCGTTGACCGTGGTGCTGGCGTGCGTGGCGCCGGCGCGCAGCGCGGCCAGCGTGTTGGCGGTGGCCAGGCCCAGGTCGTTGTGGGCGTGGATCTCGATGCCGATGTCGACTTCGCGCCGCAGCGCCGCGATGCGCTCGTGCGTGCCGAAGGGTTCCAGCAGGCCCAGCGTGTCGGCATAACGCACGCGGATGGCACCGTGCCGCTGCGCCACCTGCGCCGCCACGGCCAGGAAGGCGGGGTCGGCGCGAGAGGCGTCCTCGAAGCCCACGCTCACCTGGCTGCCCGCATCGGCCACGCGGGCCACGCCGCGGGCGATGGCCTCCAGCACCCAGGCGCGGCTCTTGCCGAGCTTGCGCTCAATTTGAATGTCAGACACGCTGATCGCCAGGTGCACCGTGTCCGCATGGCAGGGCAACGCGGCGTCGATGTCGGCATCGGCCAGGCGCGCCCAGACCATGGTGCGCGCCTGCTTCACACTGCCGGTGATGGCGCGGATCAGATCCACCTCGTGCGGGCCCATCGCCGGCACGCCCACTTCCATCTCGGGCACGCCGGCGGCGTCCAGCGCGGCGGCAATGGCCAGCTTCTCTTCGTCGGTGAAGGCCACGCCCGCGGTCTGCTCACCATCGCGCAGCGTGGTGTCGTTGATCGTGAGCGGCGGCGTGGGCATCGGGGGCTCCGGGCTGGTTGCCGGGGTAGATCGCAAGCGCTGTGCCATGCGGTCAGCATTCCCAACGCGTTGATTCATATGGGATTCATTGCTGGCGCGCCTCCGGGCCGGGGCTGTGGGATTTGTTGGATTGCCGACAGCGCGATCGCGGCAGGCGGTACCCGGCGCAGGCGCAGGCTGGGGCGGTCGGCGCTTTGCGCCGGGTACCGCCTGCCGCTCAACCACCGGTTTTTGGTCTCGGAGAACAAACCCCGGTTCCGCAAAGGCGCGTGCGGGCAGGACGTGGCGCGTGTGAGAGGCGCCGAGGAGCGCAGGGTTCGTGGCGGCGCGCGCAGCGCGCTTCGTAAACATGCTCATCGCGGGTGTTTGAGCGCAGTGAGCGCAGCGAACGGAGCGAGTTCCGCGATGCGCCACGGACCCGAGCACCGCAGGGCAGTCGTAGCGAAGCGGAGACCGCCGAACCCTCGCGCCACGGCCTGCCCGCACGCGCCTTTGCCGCCTCAGCGCTCGCGCGCGTGATTCCTCGTGAACCGCGGCAACTCGACGACCAATTCAGACCCTCGCACACGAACGCAGCACGACAGCCGCGAATCCGCGTCCAACCCCCAGGCATCCCCGAGCTGATCTTCTTCTTCCTCGTCCGCTTCCTTCACGAACGCCTGCCCCGCACGCAAGTGCACATGGCAGGTCGCACAGGCGCCGACCTTCTCGCACGCATGCTCGATGGCGATGCCGTGTTCCAGCAGTTCATCGACCAGCTTGCGCCCGGCCCTGGCTTCGAAGTCCAGCCCGGTCGGACACAGGTCGGCATGCGGCAGCACCCGAATACGCGTCGCTTCGCTCATGCCGCGATCTGGTCCATGCGTTGCCCCGCCAGCGCCTGGCGCACGCGGATGTCCATGCGCCGCCCCGCGAAGGCCGTGGTCGCCTGGTTCAGTGCTTCGGTCGCGTTGCGCAGCGCGTCGCGCTGCACCCGCTGCTCGGCCAGCGTCTGTCCACTGACGGCGCCGCTGGCTTCCAGCGCGTCGGCCACGCCCTGCATGGCCGAGAGGATCTGGAACTGCTCGCGTGGCTGCAGCAGCTTCTCGCCGTCCTCGTGCAGCGCGGCCTCGGTGGCGTCGAGCAGGCGGCGGGCGTCGATCTCGGCCTCGCGCAGCATGCGCGCGGCAGCGTCGGCTTCCACGCTGCCCAGGGCGTCCTGCAGCATGCTGGCCACGGCATCGGTGCCCAGGCCGTGGCTGGGCTTGACCTCCACCTGGGCGTGCACGCCGCTGGCTTGCTCAAGGGCGCTCACCGACAGCAGCCCGTCGGTGTCGATCTGGAAGGTGACGCGGATGCGCGCCGCGCCGGCCACCATGGGTGGTATGCCGCGCAGCGTGAAGCGCGCCAGGCTGCGGCACTCGGACACCAGCTCGCGTTCGCCCTGCACCACGTGCAGCACCATCGCCGTCTGGCCGTCCTTGAAGGTGGTGAAGTCCTGCGCGCGCGCCGTGGGCAGGCTGCTGTTGCGCGGGATGATCTTCTCGACCAGGCCACCCATCGTTTCCAGGCCCAGCGACAGTGGGCTCACGTCCAGCAGCAGCAGTTCGTTGTCGCCGCCGCGGTTGCCGGCCAGCTGGTCGGCCTGGATCGCAGCGCCCAGCGCGACGGCCTGGTCAGGGTCGATGTCGGTGAAGGGTTCGCGGCCGAACAGGCGCTTTACCGCGGCGCGCACGGCGGGCATGCGCGTGGCGCCGCCCACCATCACCACGCCGTCCACCTCGTCGGCGCGCACACCGGCGTCGCGCAGCGCGCGGCGCACGGGGCCCAGCGTGCGTTCGACCAGGTCGCGCGTCAGGTCGTCGAGCAGGGCGGCGTCGACGGTCTGGCTCTCGCGGCTGCCGTCGGCGCGCTTGCATTGCATGGTGGCGCTGCTGCGGCTGCTCAGCGCTTCCTTGGTGGCGCGCGCGGCGGCGTGCAGGGCGCCCAGTTCGGCCGGGCCCCAGCCGCCGCCGGTGGCGGTGGCGAACCAGCCGGCCAGGCGGTGGTCGAAGTCGTCGCCGCCCAGCTGCGCGTCGCCACTGGTGGCCACCACCTCGAAGACGCCGCGCGTCAGGCGCAGGATGCTCACGTCGAAGGTGCCGCCGCCCAGGTCGTAGACGACGTAGAGGCCTTCGTTGCCGCTGTCCAGCCCGTAGGCCACGGCGGCGGCGGTGGGTTCGTTCAGCAGGCGCAGCACCTTCAGGCCGGCCAGCGTGGCGGCGTCCTTGGTGGCCTGGCGCTGGGCGTCGTCGAAGTAGGCGGGCACGGTGATGACGGCGCCCACCGGCTCGCCGCCCAAGGCGGCTTCAGCGCGGCGGCGCAGCGTGCGCAGCACTTCTGCGCCGATGTCCACCGGGCTCTTGGGGCCGTGGCGCGTCACCACGCCCACGGCGCTGTCGGAGAACGCCATCACTTCGTAAGGCAGGCTGGAAGTGACCACGTCGGCCGGCGCGCGGCCGATCAGGCGCTTGGCCGATGCGATGGTGTTGGCCGGGTCGCCCGCGGCCAGGGCCTGCGCCTCGTGGCCGACGACGATGGCGCCCAGCTCGCCGAAGTGCACCACACTCGGCAGCAGCAGGCGGCCGTTCTCGTCGCCCAGCACCGTGGGCACGGCACTGCGCACCGTGGCCACCAGCGAGTTGGTGGTGCCCAGGTCGATGCCGATGGCCAGCCGGTGCTGGTGCGGCGCCGCGGCGCGGCCGGGTTCGGCAATCTGCAGCAGCGCCATCTAAGCCCCCCCCCGGAGCGCCTTCGGCGCCTCCCCCCCAGGGGGGCGCCGCTGGCAGCCCGGCCGAGCCGGTTCTGCGGCGGCCGCTTGGTGAAGGCGGGCGGGCGGTTTCATCCTCAGACCGCGAAGCTCTCGCCACAGCCGCAGGTGGCACTGGCGTTCGGGTTGTTGAACTTGAAGCCTTCGTTCAGGCCTTCGCGCACCCAGTCGAGCTGGGTGCCGTCGATCATCGGCAGGCTGGCGGCGTCCACCAGCAGCTGCACACCTTCGCTTTCGAACTTCAGGTCTGCGGGCGCGAGTTCGTCGGCGAACTCCAGCGCGTAGGCATAGCCCGAGCAGCCGCTGGTCTTGATGGCCAGGCGCAGGCCCACGCCGCCACCGCGCTTGCCGAGCGCCTTGCGGATCTGCACCGCTGCCTTGGGAGTGACGCTCACCGACATGGCCGTCTCCTAGACGCTGAAGGAACTGCCGCAGCCGCAGGTGCTGGCGGCGTTGGGGTTGCGGATGACGAAGCGCGCGCCTTCCAGGTTGTCCTCGAAGTCGATCTGCGCACCCACCAGGTACTGCAGGCTCATCGCGTCCACCACCACGGTGATGGGGCCGCGCTGCACGCGGATGTCGTCGTCCTTGGCCTCGTCGTCGAAGGCGAAGCCGTACTGGAAGCCCGAGCAGCCGCCACCGGTGACGAAGATGCGCAGCGCCAGCGCGGCATCACCTTCCTCGGCCAGCATCTCGGCCACCTTGGTGACGGCGTTGTCGCTGATGTTCAGCGCTTCGCTGCCGTCGGGGATCACGACATCGCGCGGCGCCAGGGTGGCGGGGGTGGCGCAGGAAGAGCCGGCGTGGCCCTGGGATTGGCAGGCGGACATGGCTTGAGTCTCCGTGGTGCGGGTTTCAGTTCGCGGCGGCGGCGGGCTGGCAGGCCGGCTGCTCCAGGACGCCGCCGTGGCGGCTGCGGTAGTCGCCGACCGCCGCCTTGATGGCGTCTTCGGCCAGGATGGAGCAGTGGATCTTCACCGGCGGCAGCGCCAGCTCCTCCGCGATGGCGGTGTTCTTGATGGCCAGCGCCTGGTCGAGCGTCTTGCCCTTGACCCACTCGGTGACCAGCGAGCTCGACGCAATGGCCGAGCCGCAGCCGTAGGTCTTGAAGCGCGCGTCCTCGATCACGCCGGTCTGTGGGTTGACCTTGATCTGCAGCTTCATCACGTCGCCGCAGGCCGGTGCGCCTACCATGCCGGGGCCGACGTCGGCATTGCCGTCCAGGCTGCCGACGTTGCGCGGGTGTTCGTAGTGGTCGATGACCTTGTCGCTGTATGCCATGGTGGGTTGCTCCGGTGTTCAGTGTTCGGCCCAGGCGATCGAGTTCAGGTCGATGCCGGCCTGGTGCATGTCCCACAGCGGGCTCAGCTCGCGCAGGCGTTCGACGGTGTCGCGCACCTGGGCGATCGCGCGGTCGATCTCTTCGGCCGTGGTGAAGCGGCCCACCGAGAAGCGGATCGAGCTGTGGGCGATCTCGTCGGACAGGCCGAGTGCGCGCAGCACGTAGCTGGGCTCCAGGCTGGCGCTGGTGCAGGCCGAGCCCGAGCTGACGGCGATGCCCTTCATGCCCATCAGCAGCGATTCGCCTTCGACGAACTGGAAGCTGATGTTCAGGTTGTGCGGCACGCGCTGCTCGACATGGCCGTTGATGCGCACTTCGGGGATGTCCTGCAAGCCGGCCAGCAGACGGTCGCGCAGGCTGCGGATGCGCTCGTTCTCGGCGCCCATGCTCTCGCGCGCCAGCCGGTAGGCCTCGCCCATGCCGACGATCTGGTGCGTGGGCAGCGTGCCGCTGCGCAGGCCGCGCTCGTGGCCGCCGCCGTGCATCTGCGCCTCGATGCGCACGCGCGGCTTGCGCCGCACGTAGAGCGCGCCGATGCCCTTGGGGCCGTAGG
>CAYREA010000090.1:0-18195 GCA_964423075.1 uncultured Rubrivivax sp.
GGCAGGCGTGCAGGCACCAGGCCTCGTCGCACTGCGTGCAGGTGTAGGGCACCTTCTTGCCGGTCTCGTGGAAGTCGAACACCTTGATGCGTGACTTCGCGGGCGCGAACACGCCGTAGTTCTCGTACGAACAGGCCATCTCGCACTGAAGGCACCCGGTGCACTTCTCGGCGTTGATGTGTAGGCTTTTCTGCATGACAGGGCGGCTCCGCAGGGCAAAGGGGCTATGCAATCATCTGCATAGCCCGCTTGCCCGAATACCTAGGCCTAACCCTGAGCCGCTGGCCCGGCGTGTTCCTGCTGTTCCAGGCTGGAGCGTTCGGACCACAGCCGGTCGATGTCCTTGCGGTGCAGGCCACCCCAGAGATCGTTCTCCACCGTCACCGTGAGCAGGCCGCCGGCTGGGTGAACCACCACCACGGCCTGCACGATGTGGCTCACGCCCAGCGCCTGCAAATGGCGGTGCAGGGCCAGCGACTCGCGCGCGGCGTCGCCGGTGGACGCGCAGCCGTACAGCGTCACCTGCGTGGCCGCGGCCACGGGGTGTTCGGCATGCAGCAGCATCAGTCCGGCATCGGGTATCACGGCCCGCAGGCGCTCGGCCAGTGGCTCGGGAGTGACAGGGAATTCGCTCAGCACCACCGCCAGGCCATCGGCGGATAGATGCTGCGGCGCCTGCGCCAGCAGCTCCAGCGTGAGTTCGTCGCCGCGTGCGCCGCCGTGCAGGTACATCACGCGCGGCGCGCCGGGTGGTTGCGGCAGGAAGGGCGGCTGCGCGGTGATCAGGTCGAAGCGTTCGCCGGCCACGGGCTCGAACAGGTGGCCCTGGCGCCACTGGATGTTGTGCACGCCATTCAGCGCGGCGTTGAAGCGCGCCAGCTGCAAGGCGCGTGGGTTGATGTCGGTGGCCACCACCTCCTGGCAGGCGGCGGCCAGCAGCAGCGCCAGCGTGCCGCTGCCGCAGCCCAGGTCGAGCGCGCGGCCGATGTCGGCCTGCGGGTAGCAGGCGGCCGCCAGCAGTTGCGTGCTGCCGCCCACGGCCATCACGGTCGCCGGCTCGTCACCCTGCGGGTCGCTCACCACCATCAGCTGGTTCACCAGTTCCAGGTGCAGCGGAAAGCGCCAGCCGGCCTTGTGCGGCAGCAACAGGCCGGCGGCCTGCAGGCGGGCCGCCAGGTCGTCGCCGAACAGCTGGCCCAGCTGGGCGCTGGTCAGGCTGTGGTTCAGCACCAGCAGCCGCAGCGCCAGCGCGGCCGGCTGCTCATCGTCCAGCGTCAGCCAGGCCAGGCCCGAGGTCTGCAGGTGCACGGGCAGGCCGGGCAGCTGCGCCGTCAGTGCCTGCACGTAGCCGCGGTGGAAGCCGACGTCGGCCAGGCGCTGCGCCAGCGCCGCGGCGGTGTGGGGGATGGCCGCGTCGAGCCGGCTCAGGTCGGCCAGCGGCACGCTAGAGCTTGCGCAGCTGGATCTCGATCACCGCGCCGCTTTCGGTGACCTTCTGCTTGATCGTCAGCGCCTCGACCTTGATGCAGCGCCCCAAGGCCGAGGTCTGGGGCGTGGCATCGCTCAGCGTCAGATCCAGCGCGGCATGGCGGGCGGCGGCGGCCCGCAGGTCCGTCAAGGTGTCCTGCGAGGTCTCGCGCTGCGCGACCGTGAGCGTGAAGTCCTGGCCTGCGCGCAGGGTGATCAGCGAGCTCGGCGGCACCTCCGACACGCCGCGCTTGAGCACGATGTCGCCCCACTTGTTGGGGCGGTATCTGCGCGCCGTGGCGCCGGTGTCGTTCAGTTCGGCGGCCCACTTGCCGCTTGTCGAGGTGGCCATGGCTTGAACTCTCCGGTGGGGGTGCGCCGCAATGTAGACGGGGGCCTCGGGCGCGGCCATCCTCCGGCGTAGGGGGCTTACCCCCCGGCTTGCGGGCCGCGATGCCGCGCCGCGCGGCCCGACAGCGCGCCGGG
This sequence comes from uncultured Rubrivivax sp., assembly GCA_964423075.1. Lineage (GTDB taxonomy): Bacteria > Pseudomonadota > Gammaproteobacteria > Burkholderiales > Burkholderiaceae_C > Rubrivivax. The sequence goes on from CAYREA010000090.1 coordinate 1,954, forward strand.
GAAGAACAGCGCCGTCAGACTCTTGCTGTGCACCGGTGAATGGCCGCTGGCGCCGGGCGCGTCGGCATAACGCCGCCAGTCGCGCACCCAGTGGATGTGGTCGCAGACCTCCAGCAGCCCCAGCGTCTCGCGGTCGCCCACCAGCACGCCCTGTACACGCAGGCCGAAGGCATCGCGCGCCGCATCCAGGCGCTGCAGCGTGGCCGGCGTGCAGCCGAATTCGCCATCGCTGATGAGCAGCAGGTCAGCCTCGCGCCAGCGCGCCTGGTGCACACGCGCCAGCGCGTGTTCGATGGGGGTCTGGATGTCGGTGCCGCCGTCGAAGGCCTGGCCCATCAGCGCCAGCCATGCGGCCAGACCGGCGGCCCCGAGGCCCAGTTCGGCCTCGACCACCTCACCGGGCCCGCCGAAGGCGATCAGCAAGCAGCGGCGGCCGGCCGCCTGCGCGCTGCGCAAGGCGGCGATGACGGCGGCCTTGGCGATGTTCTCGGGCGCGCCGCGCATCGAGCCCGAGGTGTCCAGGCAGACGATGAAGGGGCCGCGCTGCAGCGGCTCGGGCGGCGCGGGGGCGACGGTGCCGCGCGGTGGCGCGGCGGGGTCGGCGCGCCAGTCGACCAGCTGCGCTTCGGTGTCGTGGCTGAGCAGCCGCGCCTCGGCATGGCGCGCGCGCCACAGCTTCTTCAGCACCGGGTGACGCAGCATCACCGCTTCGCTGGCCAGCATGCGCTCGGGGCGGCCCGAAAAGCACACGCCCGTCACTTCGCCGGGTGCGCCGGGCAGCGTGGTGTGCACGGCGCGCAGGCCGGCCGTGGCCGTGGCCGCGGGCAGGGCCCGGGCGGTGGTGGCGGGCGGTGCAGCCGGAGCGCGGTCGGCGCGGCCCAGGCTGTCGATCAAGGCCTGCAGTGCGGGCAACTGAGCCAGCCAGGCGGCGGCGCTCTGCGCCGCTTGCCAGTCGCGCTGGTGCAGCTGGCCTTGCAGCTGGTCCCAGCTCAGCTGCGCCAGATCGCCCAGGCCGCGCAGCAGCACGAGCCGTTCTTCCAGCCCGGCGGCCTGCAGCTGCCATTCGGCGTGAAAGGCCGTGGCGGCTTCCATGATGGCTGCATCGCGCGCCAGCCGCGGCTGCAGGCCGGCAATGCGGTCCAGGTGCCACAACATCGTGCGCAACACCTGCTCGGCCAGCGCGGGCACGCCGCGCGCCAGCGCGGCCAGGCCCAGCGTGCCGACGGCCTCGCGCAGCGGCTGTGCGGCGCCGGCGTCGCCGAAATGGGCGTCAGCTGGCGGCAGTGCGCCGGCCAGCAAGGCCTGGCGCCAGCGTTCGGTGTCCGTCAAGCGCGCTGCGCGTTCACCGACGCTGGTGACCAGCGCGCCGCGCCACAGCGTGCGCGGCAGCGCCTGCAGGTGGTGGTAGGGCGCGTCGACGTCGATCACGCGGCGGCCACGCGCACCGGCTCGGGCGCCGGCGTTGCCAGCTGGTGGTCGATGGGCAGGGCGGCGAAGCCGGCGCGGCAGGCGGCGGCGCGCTCGATGAGGGCACGCAGCGTGGCGAGTGTCTGCGCGTGCGCGCCGTTGAGGCGCCGCACCAGGCTCGGGGGCATCCACAGTCGCGTGGCCAGGCGCTCGGCCAGCAGCGCCGCGCGCTGCGCCACCTCGGCTTCCTGCGAGCGGGCGCCGGCGATCAGTTCGTCCAGCTGCGCCAGCCGGGCTGCCACGTGCACCGGGCTGTAGCGCCGCCGCGCCTGCTCTTCCAGGCGTTCGGAGACGATGCGCAACATCGGGTCGCCCGCGCTGCCACTGATCGCCCGCGCCAGGGCCAGCTTGCCGGCGGTCTGGGCCTGGTCGCCTTCGGCCTCGGCGCTCTGCTCGATGTCCAGCTGCTGCTCGAAGGCCTCGACGGCGCGCGTGAGCCAGGGCGCGGCTTGCGGCAGGGCCTGCAGCAACTCGGCCTCGAACCACTGCGACACGGCCAGCGCCTCGTCGGGCTGCGCCGCCACCACGTACGGTGCCAGCCACAGGTCCAGCGCATCCACCTCGGCGCGGCCTTCGGCGGCCGCCGCCGTGCGCATCAGGCCCACCCACTGGCGCCAGCGGCGGTCCGACACCGTCAAGCCCCGCGTCGCAGCGAACGCACGCAGCAGCCGGCAGCCGTGCAGCGCTTCGTGCGACAGCGGCAGCGCCGCCGCTGCACGCGCCAGCGCCGCGCACTCGCCGGCCGTGATCGGCGCCGGCAGCGCGGCGGTGCGCGGGCCCAGTTGCAGCAGCGCGTCGAAGGCGGCGTCGCCCACCGGCGCCACCGGCACGCGCAGCAGGAAACGGTCGTGGAAGGCCTGCAGCGATTCGTCGGCCGGCAACTCGTTGCTGGCGCCGATGACGCTCACCAGCGGTGTGCGCAGGCGCCCGCTGCCGTTGTCGAACTCGCGTTCGTTCAAGAGCGTGAGCAGCGCGTTGAGGATGGCCGAGTTGGCCTTGAACACCTCGTCCAGGAAGGCGATGCCGGCGGTGGGCAGGAAGCCGTCGATCAGGCGTTCATAGCGGTCGTCTTCCAGCGCCTTCAGCGACAGCGGGCCGAACAGCTCTTCGGGCGTCGAGAAGCGTGTCAGCAGGCGCTCGAAATAGCGCAGGCCGTCGAAGGCGCGGTGCAGGCGCCGCGCCAGTTCGCTCTTGGCCGTGCCGGGCGGGCCGATGAGCAGCACGTGTTCGCCCGCCAGCGTGGCCAGCAGCACCAGGCGCACGGCGGTTTCGCGTTCCAGCAGGCCGTCGCCCAGGGCGGCCAGGTGGGCCAGCAGGCGGTGTCGCGGAGGCAGGTCCATGCCCGGCATTGTGAGCCGCGCCCCGCACTTTGTGGCCGCCGCCCCGCACTTCGTCACCCCGTGGCCCCGCGCGCCGCCGCCGGCCCTAGGATGGCGCCATGTCCCCTTCCACGGCCCCCATCACCAGCGCCCGCGCGCCATCCGACCGCGGCCTCTGGCTGGCCTACGCTGGCCTGTGCCTGCTGTGCTGGGCGCTGTACGTGATGGCCGGCACCGACGAAGGGCAGCGCGGTGGCTGGAACCTGTGGAAGGGCCTGTACACCGCCACCTGGAACATGGGCCCACCCATCGTGCTGGGCGTGGCCGGGCTGCCCTGGGCGCGCTGGCTGCGCGGGCGCGAGTGGTCCCTGGCGCAGCGGCTGGGCCTGCACATCGCTGGCGCGCTGGTCTTCACCTGCGCCTGGCAGGCCCTGGACTACGCCACCTCGGCGCTGCTGTACACGGCCGAACACGCCACCGCCACGCTGCAACGCATGATCCTTTGGCAGGCCATGTGGGGCGTGATCGTGTACGTGGCGCTGATGCTGGGTTTTGGCGGCGTGCTGCACGCCCGACGCGCCACCGCCGCGGCGCTGAGCGCGGCGCGTGCCGAAGCCGCGCTGGTGCGCGCCGAACTGGCCGCCATCAACGGCAAGCTCAATCCGCACTTCCTGTTCAACACGCTCAACTCGCTGCTGATGCTGACGCGGCGCGACCCCGCGGCTGCCGAGCAGACCCTGCTGCGCTTCTCGCGCATGATGCGCTACGTGCTCGACACCACGCGCGGCAGCAACGACCGCGTGACGCTGCAGGAAGAGCTCGACTTCGTGCGCGACTACCTCGAGCTCGAAGCCCTGCGCCTGGGCCCGCGCCTGAAGGTGGACTGGCAGATCGACCCCGCCACCGTCAACGACCCCATCCCGCCGCTGACGCTGCAGCCGCTGGTGGAAAACAGCGTGCTGCACGGCATCGCGCCGCAGTTGCAGGGCGGCACGGTGCAGATCCAGGCGCGCCGCGTGGCCCACACCGAAGCGCTGGCGCTGCGCGTGGCCGACGACGGTGCCGGCTGTGCCTGGCCGCTGCCCGAAGCCACCGAGCCCAAGGCCGCCGGCGTGGGCCTGAGCGCCTTGCGCCGCCGCTTCGAGCTCGACTTCGGCGGCCTGGCGCAGATGTCGGTGCGCTCGGCACCGGGCGCCGGCTTCCAGGTCGACATCCTCATCCCGCAAGCCGCCCTGTCCGCATGAACCGCTGCAAGACCTTGATCGCCGAAGACGAGCCGCTGGCCCGCGAAGGCCTGGCCGAATGGGTGCGGCAGATGCCGCAGCTGGAGCTGGTGGCCGCCTGCGCCGACGGCGCCGCGGCGCTGGCCGCCATCCGCGAACTGCAGCCGGCGCTGGTGCTGATGGACATCCAGATGCCCGGCATGACCGGCCTGCAGGTGCTGCGTGCCCTGGCCGCCGAGCGGCCGCAGCCGGCACCGGCCGTGATCTTCACCACCGCCTACAACGAACACGCGCTCACCGCCTTCGAGCTGCACGCGGTGGACTACCTGCTCAAGCCCTTCGCGCACGAACGTTTTGTCGAGGCGGTGGAACACGCACTCGCCGCCGACGCCGGCAGCGAGCAGGCCCTGCCCGCGCTCGAAGCCGCCGAGCAGGCCGGCGACCACACGCCGCTCTCGCGCGTGCTGGTGCGCGACCAGGGCAAGATCTTCCCGCTGCACATCGACGCCATCGAGCACCTGCGCAGCGACACCAAATACACCGCCATCACCAGCAAGGGCAAGAGCTACCTGGTGCGCGTGCCCATCACCAGCTTCGAGAAGCGCCTGGACGCCTCGCGCTTCCTGAAGGTGAACCGCTCGTGCATCGTCAACCTCGACTTCGTCGAAGCGATGACACCCGACGAGAGCTCGCAGTTCGTGGTGCAGATGCGCGACGGCACGCGCGTCACCGCCAGCCGCGAGGTGTCCAAGCAGCTCAGGGCCGATTCGATATGAGCCGCCGTGCCACCTGGCTGTTGCTGCTGTGGCTGCTGGCGCCCGCCGCCGTGCTGGCGCAGGCGCGCGAATGCCGGCCCTGCACGCCGGGCAGCTTCGACAGCATCGAGATCGCGGGCTCGGCCAGCGTGCGCTTCACGCAGGGCGCCGCCGAGCAGGTGGTGGTCGAAGGCGACGAGGAAGCGCAGAAGGCGGTGGAGCTGGAGGTGCGCAACGGCACGCTCTACGTGCGCCCCAGCGGCGGCTGGAAGTTCTGGAACTCGCGCCGCGCGCAGCTGGACATCACCGCGCGCGATCTGCGGCGGGTGTCCATATCCGGCGCCGCCGACCTGGTGGCCGCGCAGGCGGTGAAGTGCCAGATGCTGGAGGTGCACATCTCCGGCGCCGGCCTGGCGCGTTTCGACAAGCTGCAGGCCGCGGTGCTGCGCTTCCAGGTCTCGGGCGCGGGCGACGGCCATATGTCCGGCAGCGTGGGCGAACTGCAGATCGACGTCTCGGGCCGCAGCGAATTCCACGGCGAGAACCTGCAGAGCGAGCGCGCCAAGGTGCAGGTCAGCGGCATCGGCGAGGTGCAGGTGTGGGTGACGCAGTGGCTGGGTGTCGGCGTCTCGGGCGTGGGCACCGTGGAGTACTGGGGCACGCCGCAGGTGCAGCGGCGTGCCTCGGGCATCGCACGCATCCGCGCATTGGGCCCCAAGGTGGCGCCGCCCTGACGACGCGCCAGCGGCCAGAATGGCCGCATGACCGTGCTCCTGCCCACCCTGGCCGTGGCCGCGCTGCTGTTCTTCGGCATCGTCTCGGCCGTCACGCTGAACTTCATCCTGCGCCTGCGTTTTGCGCCGCCGCGCTTCGAGCTGCTGCAGCCGCTGGACGTGCCCGAAAGCGACCGCCTGCAGCTGGCCCCGGGCCTGGCGCAGCTCGACGCCCTGGGCTTCGCGCACCCGGTGGCGCTGCGCCAGACGCACCAGCTGGTGGCCGGCCAGCCGCTGCCGCAGCATGGCCTGGTGCTGCTGCACGGCGCGGTGGCGGCGGCGGCCTACGTGGTGCAGATCGCGCAGCCTGATCGCGGGCGCCGCTGGAGCCTGTTCTTCGTCAGCCGCACCAAGGCCGGCCACATACTGCTGACGCGCAACCGCGCCAGCACCGGCGGCCCGCTGCCGCAGCCCGACATCACCACGCAGGACTGCTGGCTGCCCGACTGGCCGAGCGTGTGGCAGGCGCACCAGCGCCGCATGCGGGCGCTGCAGCCCGACGCCGGACAGTGGAGCTGGCTGTCGGCGCGCGCCTGGGCCGAGGCGGGTGCCGAATCGGAAGCGGCCACGTTCCAGGCCCGCGTGGCGCGCGGCGACCTGGTGGACGACGGTGCCGGCCACTGGCGCATCAGCCTGCGTGCCGCGCTGCTGACGCTGGCGCGCGTGTGGGGCAAGGCCATCGCCTCGTCGCGCGGCATGGTGGGTGATGCGCCGGTGGCCGCGGGCGGTGGTGGCCACACCGTGCAGCAGCTGGTGGAGAACTTCGAGCGCGACGCGGCGGCGCGCCACGGCAGCAACTGGTCGCAGCGCGCCAAGTGGCTGCTGTTCTTCGCCACCGCGGCGGCCGCGGCGGCCTCGTTCGGCCTCAGCATGGACCTGGGCACCGTGCCCGCCCTGGTGGCGGTGCTGCTGTTCCACGAGCTGGGCCACTACGCCGCCATGCGCTGGGCCGGTTACCGCGACCTGAAGGTCTTCTTCCTGCCCTTCCTGGGCGCCGCGGTGAGCGGCCGCCACGAACATCCCACGGCGACGCAGGAACTGGTGGTGCTGTTCGCCGGCCCGGTGCCGGGCCTGCTGCTGGGCCTGGCGGCGCTGGCCTGGCTGCCGTCCGACGTGCCTCTCGCGGGCTTCTGGCACGGCTGCGCGCTGCTGGCCGTCACCATCAACGCCTTCAACCTGCTGCCGATCCACCCGCTGGACGGCGGCAAGGTCTTCGAGATCCTGCTGCTGGGCCGCTGGCCCTGGCTGGCCTTCGCCGGGCGCGTCCTGGGCGTGGTGGGCCTGGCCTGGCTGGCGACGACGATGGACAGCACCATCGGCAGCGGCGTGTTGTGGGGCCTGGTGCTGCTGATGGCCCTGGGCCTGACGCACCAGCGCCATGAAGCGCGCCTGGCCAGCCTGTTGCGGGCCGAGGGCGTGTTCGGCGGGCAGACGCGTGGCGCCGCGCTGCGCGCGCTGTTCAGTGCCGTGCAGCGCCTGGGCCTGGGCATCAAGCCCTGGGGCGACCAGCGACTGCTGGCCGAGGCGTTGCTGCCGGTGATGACGCGCCCGCGCCTGTCGCACAGCGCGCGCGCCGGCGGGCTGCTGGTCTACGGCTTCTTCCTCCTCCTGCCGCTGCTGGCGCTGGTGGGTGGGGTCTGGTTCGCGGCGCGGGCTGCGCAGCCTGTGGCCGCATCGGCGCCTGCGCCGGCGGCCATCGACCCCGAGCGCGAGCGCCGTGAAGCCGATCAAGGCTTCGCGCAACTGCTGGCGCGCGTGCAGGCCGAGCCCGACCAGGGCCGCCGCTGGGCCCTGCTGGTGGACGAGTTCGGCGAGCTGACCGAACTGGCCGCGTCGCAGGGCCCCGTGCCGCTGCCGGCGGCTCAGGGGCTGCTGCGCGAGGCGGAAACCCTGGCCGCGGCCCGGCCCGATGCCCGCTCGGCCCAGGCCCAGGTGGCTTTGTGGCAGGCCCAGGCCACGTCCGACGGGGCCGCGCGCCGCCAGCAACTGCTGGCCCTGGTGGCGCGATACGACGACCCCGGCACCGCGCCGCGCGACGCCGCACCGCTGGCCCGCGCCGCGCTGGACTGGCTGTACGACGCCCGCCATGCCGAGCCGGCGCTGCGGGCGAGCGTGATCGACCGCGCCCTGGCACCCGCCGGCCCGCTGCTGCTGCAGATGCCGCTGCGCGAGTTCAAGGTCGAGCATCTGCTGGCGCAAGGTGATGGCGACGGCGCGCTGCGCCAGGCGCAGGCCTGGCTCGACGCCGCGCTGAACACGCCGCCGCAAGGCCACGACCCTGCCGAGCAGGCCGCCACGCTCCAGATCGACCTGGTGCTGGCGCTGCAGGGCCCGGCTGCGGCGCTGCGCGAGATCGACACCCTGCTGCCCCGGCTGGCGGCCCTGCCGCCCGAGCGCCGGATCGGGCTGACGAGCCTGCGCCGCCACGGCATGCACCTGGCCGAAGTGGCCGGCCGCAGCGACTGGCAGCGCGCGCAGGTGGTCCAGCTGCCCGCGCCCGGCGACGCCGGCGTGCCGCTGCCCTGGTGGGGCCGCGCGCTGGTGTGGCTGTCGCAGGGCGGCGCCGGCGCCCCGCCGAACTGGTTGACGCTGGAACACCGGCACTGGCAGGGCGACAGCGCCGGCGCAGCGCAGGTGGCAGCCGCGATGAAGCAGCGCGGCTCGCGCGTCCTGGCGGCGGGTACGGACAACACCGAAGGCCTGGGGCCGCTGGCCGCGGCGCGCATCCGGCTGCATGCCGAGGCCCGCCGTGCCGTGGCCTTGCGCTATGGGCTGGCCGTCACGCCCTAGGACGGCCGCCCGGCCGCGAACACCGCCGCCTGCACGCGCGAGCTGAGGTTCAGCTTGCGCAGGATGTGCTGGACGTGGATCTTCACCGTGGCCTCGGCGATGTCCAGCGTGCGCGCGATCTCCTTGTTGCTGGCGCCGCGCGCGATCTCCGCCAGGATCTGGCGCTCGCGCGGTGACAGCGTCTGCACCGGGTCGTTCGACGGCGCCGCCGCTTCGGGCTGGCCCTGCAGCGCCTGGTAGGCGCTGACCAGCTTGCCCGTCATCTCGGGGCTGATGGTCGACTCGCCGCGCATCGCACGCTGGATGGCCGCGGCCAGCACGTCGCTGTCCACGGTTTTCAGCAGGTAGCCGCTGGCGCCGCGCTGCAAGGCGGCGGCCAGGGTCTGGGCGTCTTCGCTGACGGTGAGCATCAGCACCCGTGCCTTCGGCGCGGCTTCGCGCAGGCCCTGCAGCGCGTCGACGCCATGCACGCCGGGCAGGTGGTTGTCGAGCAGGATCACGTCGGGCTGCAGTTCGGCCGCGCGGCGCTGCGCCTCGCCGGCATCACCGGCTTCGCCCACCACGGCGAACTGCGGCTGCGCCTGCAGCAGCGCGGTGAGGCCGCGGCGGAAGAGGGTGTGGTCGTCGACCACCAGGATGCGCACCGGCATCGCCGCGTTCACGCCGCCACCGCCTGCCGCTGCGGCAGCGTCAGCACGACGCAGGTGCCCGAGCCTGGCACCGAGGCCACGTCCACCGAGGCGCCCACGCGCGCGGCGCGCTCGCGCATGATGCGCAGGCCCACGTGGGTCTCGTCGTGGCGGGCATGCTCGGCGTCGAAGCCGCGGCCGTCGTCGCGCACTTCCACGCGCCACTGCGGGCCCTGCTGCACGTCGATCCACACCTCGCGCGCCTGGGCGTGCTTGCGCACGTTGGACAGCGCCTCCTGCACCACGTGCAGCACCTGCACCTGCACGTCGGCGTCCAGCGGCAGGCCTTCGCCTTCCACGTGCAGATGGGTGGAAAGGCCGGTCTGGTGCTCGAACTTGGTCAGCGTGGTGCGCAGCGCGGGCGTGATGTCTTCTTCGTTGGTGCGGGTGCGGAAGTGCACCAGCAGCTCGCGCACGTCGGCCAGGCTCTCGCGGATGCCGGTGTCGAGTTCGGCCAGCGTGCGGTCGACACGCGCCGCGTCCTGGCGCTGCAGTGCGTCGCGCAGCAGGCCGGCCTGGATCTTCAGGAACGACAGGCTCTGCGCGATGCTGTCGTGCAGCTCACGCGCCAGCAGGCCGCGCTCTTCGGCCACCGCGGCTTCGCGTTCCAGCGCGCCGGCGCGCAGGCCCTCGATGGCACCGGCCAGGTGGCTGGCCAGCGTTTCCAGCAGCGTGCGGTCTTCGTCGGTGAGGCTGGCGCTGCGGCGGTAGAACAGGTTCAGCTCGCCCACCATGCGCTCGTGCAGGCGCACCGGCACGCTGACGACGGTTTCGAAGCCGGCCAGCTCGCAGTGGCCGCGGCTGGTGGCGGGCATGGCGTCGCGGATGGGGATCACGCGCACCTGGGCCTGCGCCTGCGGCTGGCCGCAGAAGCAGCTGCCGGTGGGCACGCAGCGTTCGGCCTCGGCCAAGCCGGGCGGCAGCCCGTCGCCGGCCAGCAGCAGGTAGTTCGTGTTGGTCTCGTCTGACCAGCGCACGGCCGAGGCGTCGGCACGCGCCACGCGCCGCACCTGCTGCGCGAAGCCTTGCGCCAGCGTGTCCAGCGAGGTGGCGCCGGCCACGAAGGCGGCCGCCTCGTACAAGGCGGCCAGGCGCGCACGTTCGGTCTCCAGGCCCAGCGTCTTTTCGCGCACGCGCGCTTCCAGGTTCTGGTACAGGCCCTGCAGCGTCTCGGCCATGCGGTTGAAGCCGGCCGACAGCGCGCCGAACTCGTCGCCGCTTTCCACCTCCACGCGCGTGGCCAGCTTGCCTTCGCCCACCTGCGCCAGGCCGGCCTGCAGCCGCGCCAGCGGGTTGAAGACGAAGAGGTAGGCCGAATACAGCAGCGCCACTGCGCTGGCCAGGGCCAGCGCCATCATCATGAACTGGAAGGCGTTGAGCAGCGCCGTCCAGCGCGAGAGCTGGTTCTCGATGGCGGTGACCAGCGCGTCGACACGGGTGACGAAGGCCTCGGCCTGGGCCGCCGCCACCTCGGCCGACGGCGGCGCGCCGGTACTGGCCCACGCCGCCTTGAGCGTGGACCAGCCCTGCTGCACGTCGGCCAGCGCATGCCGGCTGTGTTCGTCACGCGGCATGAAGAGCGGGCGCGAAGGGTCACCGTTGCGCAGCAGGGCCAGGGTCTGCTCGAAGTGCGCCAGCTGTGTGGCCAGGCGTTCGTTGTGGCCGCCGGGCAGGGTCTGCGCCAGGCGCCAGGTCTGCATGCGCATGCGGCCGGCTTCGTTCACGGCGGCGGCACCGCCTTCGAGCTGCCAGGTCACCCACAGCGTCAGGCCGATGGAAGCCAGCGCCATCAGCAGCAGCACGCCGCCGATGGCGCCGAGCTTGGTGGACAGGGAAAGCGGCGCTCGCATGCGGCGCACTCTAGCCGGTGCGGCTCATCCCGGGCGGCCGTCGGCGCGCGGCCGGCCCAGCCAGCCGCCGTAGCGCCAGGCCCAGCCGGTGCAGGCGGCGGCCCAGGCGCAGGCACCCGCCAGCAGCAGCGGGCCGTAGGCCGCCGGCCACAAGGCGGCCGCCACCCGCAGCAGCGTGGCCAGTTGCACACCGGCGTAGAGCGCCAGCGCCAGCCCGTCGGCGGCCAGCGGCCGGCCGCTGTGGCCGCTGGCCACGCGCGTGACCATCGCGATCAGCGTGCAGCCCAGATAACCCATGCTCAGCGCATGCATGGGCGCCAGCCCCAGCCCTGCACCGCCCGCCGCCTGCAGGCCGTGCGACAGCGCCAGCATCGCCAGCGCCAGGCCCAGCCAGACGAAGCCGCCGTGCAGCATGGCCAGCAGGCCGACCCGGAAGCTCTGCACCAGGCCCCAGCGGAGGGCCAGCCACAGCAGCAACACCGCGGCGGGCGCTTCCAGCGCGGCCTGCAGCCCGCGCACGGCGGGCGGCAGGCTGCCCCAAGCCAGTTCCGCCACTGCGCCGGCACCGCAGGCCGCCAGCGTGGCCAGCAGCACGGCGAGGATCCAGTTCGGCCGCCACGCATCCAGCTGCGGCAGCGCGCTGGCGGTGAAGAAGGGCAGCATGCGGTGCGACACCGCCAGGAAGGTGGGTGCGACGCAGCCCCACAAGGCCAGCTGCGTGGCCACGCGCAGCAGGGTGGTGGCCCCAGCGGCCAGCGCCCAGGCGGCCAGCGCCAGCGCCAGCACGCCGATGGCGCAGGCCACGGCCACCGCGGTGGCATGCAAGCGGTCATCCACCGTGCTCTGCCGCACCAGCGCGGCAAAGCGCCAGCTGCAGACGGCCCAGCCCAGGGCCACCAGCGCCACACCTGTCGCGGCGAGCCCCGCACTGGCGTGGAAGCCGATGAGTGCCAGCAACCAGCCCAGCACCATCGCCAGCACCGGCTTCAGCAGCTCGGGCGCCGCCACGTCGGGCAGGCCCAGCCAGCGCGGCCCGGCGGTGAAGGCGAAGCCGACCACGAAGAGCGGCATGAAGCCGAGCGTCATGAAGAGCGCATGCGCAAACGGCGGCGCCACGGCCCAGGGCAGGGCCAGGCCGGCGTGGCGTGTGCCCAGTGCGAGGGCCCACCACAGCGCCGCCACGGCCATCAGCACCGCGGCCGAGAAGAAGGCCAGCCGGTGCGGCGCGCTGAGCAGGCGCGACGGGCGCCACGGCCCTTGCGCCGCTTTCGCGCCGCTGGTGATGGGGATCACGCGCTGCATGATGGTGACGCCGGTTCCTCGTAGTCCCGGTAGGGCCCGGTGCCCGCGTGTTCGGCGCGCGAAGCGGGCACGAAACAGCCCTGCTGCACGTCGAAGACATGCACCTCGCCGTCTTCGATGACGTAGTGCCAGCCGTGCAGCGTGAGCTGGTGTGCTTCGACGCGTTCGCGCACCATCGGGTAGTCCATCAGCCGTTCCAGCTGCAGCACCACGGCGCGCTGCTCGGTGCGGCGCAGGGCCTCCGGGCCGGGTTCGGCCACCGGCAGCGCGGCTTCGCGGCCGAGTTCCAGCCACGAGGCCAGGTTCCTGGCCGCCGGGTTCACTTCGCCATACAGCGCGCGGATGCCGCCGCAGTGGCTGTGGCCGCAGACCACGATGCGCGAGACCTGCAGGTTCAGCACTGCGAACTCGATGGCGGCGGCGGTGCCGTGGAAACCGGCCGAGCCGTCATACGGCGGCACGAAGGCGCCGACGTTGCGCACCAGGAAGAGTTCACCCGGGCCGGTGCCCGTCAGCAGATAGGGCACCAGGCGCGAGTCGCTGCAGCCGATGAACAGCGTGGTGGGATGCTGGCCGTCGTCCACCAGCAGCCGGAAGTGGCTGCGGTGCTGCGGAAAGGCGTCGTCGTGGAAACGGCGCAGGCGGGCCAGCAGTTCGTCGGCCATGGTGGTTGCGGCTAGTGCACCAGGGGCGAGGTGGCGGCTTCCAGGTCCACGCCTTCGATGTGCGCGGCGCCGGCCAGGGTCTGCAGGACCTGGCGCAACGCAGTGGCAAAGGCCTGCTGGCGCAGTGTCTGCGTCACGGCCGAACGCACGGCTTCGAAGGGCGGCTGATTGCCGGCTTCGCGTGCCAGCACTTCCACCACGTGCAGGCCGAAGCGCGTGGCCACCAGGCGCGGCAGCACGCCGATGGTGGCCTGGCCGAAGAGTTCGCGCGCGAACTCGGGGGCGCAGTCGGCGGCCAGCAGCCAGCCCAGGTCGCCGCCTTCGGCACCACTCGGGCAATTGGACGTGGCGGCAGCCACTTCGGCAAAGCGGCTGCCGCCGTCTTCGCAGCGCAGTTCCAGCAGGCAGGCTTCGGCACGCGGGCGCAGGCTGTTGATGGGCACGCCGGGTGTCACGGCAAACAGCACGTGGCGTGCATGCACACGCTCACCCACGGCCAGCTTCGCGCCATGCGCGGCGTGCCAGCGGCGGCAGGCTTCTTCCGAGGGCTCGGGCAGGGCCAGTTCGCGATCCAGCAGCTGCTCGATGGCTGCGCCGGCGGCTTCGCTGGTGGCGCCTTGTTCCGGCACCGGGTCGTCTGCGGCCAGCAGGCCTGCATCCATGGCGGCCTGGCGCAGCAACTCGGTGCAGGCGCGCTGGCGCAGGGTTTCGAGGTCGAGGCTCTCGTCGGGCGCGCACAGCGGCACGCCGTTGATGCGGGGCAGGCTCATGGTGGTGTCTCCTTCAGGCCGGGCGGCGCGGCTGGTTGTGGTCGGCCGGCACGTTGAGGCGGCGCGAACGCACCACCTGGTAGGGCCTGAAGACGTAGGCGATGGAGGCCAGGCCGCTCCACACATGCACCAGGCGGCTGAAGGGGAAGAGCAGGAAGATCGTCATGCCCAGCAGCATGTGCAGCTTGAAGGGCCAGCCGATGCCGGCCAGCACCGCGGCTTCGGGCTGCAGCGTGGCAATGCCCTGCAGGTAGTGCGCCAGCGTCAGCATCGCCTGCGCGTCCTGCCGGTGTTCCCACGACAGCGGCAGCGTCACCAGGCCCAGGCACAGCTGCACCCACAGGATGACGAGGATGGCGAGGTCGGTGCGGTGGCTGGTGAGGCGGATGCGCGGGTCGAAGATGCGCCGGTGCAGCAGGATCGTCAGGCCCACAAAGCAGGCCAGGCCCGCGATGCCGCCCGTGACGATGGCCACCAGCTGCTTCTGCGGCGCGGTGATGAAGGGCTCGTAGAGCCAATGCGGCGTGAGCTGCCCGAACAGATGGCCGAAGAACAGGAACAGGATGCCCACGTGGAACAGGTTGCTGCCCCAGCGCAGCTGGCCGGCGCGCAGCAGCTGCGAGCTGTCGCTCTTCCACGTGTACTGGTCGCGGTCGTAGCGGGCCAGGCTGCCCATGAAGAACACAGCCAGGCAGATGTAGGGGTAGACGTTGAAGAGGATGGTCTCGAGCGTGCTCATGCCGGGGCTCCCGGTTGTTGCCGATGGGTGGCGTTGCGGACGATCTGCACCGGCTGCGGCGTGCCCGGCCTGGCCTGGCCCGCGGTGGAACAGCCGCCGAACACGGCCGGCTCTTCCCAGGTCTCGTCGGTGGCGGGCTCGGGCTCCAGCTTCACGGCCTGGGCGCGTTCACCCGCCAGGTCGAGCACGGCGCCCAGCACGCTGGCGTAGGCGCTCTGGCGCTTCAGCAGCGAAGCGAAGATGGTGTTGACGATGTGCGCAGTCTCGCGCAGGAAGTTGCGCGCCTGCTCGGCGGGCTGGGTGCTGGCGTATTCCAGCACCACACTCAGGTGGTCGGGCAGCTCGCCGTCGGCGAAGAAGAGGCCGGCCTGCTCGTAGGTCTTGATCAGGTCGATCATCGCCGGGCCGCGGTCGCGCGAATCGCCGTGCACGTGTTCGAAGAGGTGCAGCGAGGTGCTGCGGCCGCGGTCGAAGAGTTCGACGTAGCTGGCCTCGGCCTGCAGCGGGTCGGCCCAGTTGATGCGGTCGAGCAGCTGGTCGAGTTCGGCCAGGCGGCCGAAGGTGAGGGCGCGTTCGTCGTGCAACACGCTGCGCATCTCGGCGAGGTGCTGGCGCAGTTCGGCGTCGGGGTAGGAGAGCAGGCGTGCGAGCACGCGCAGGGTGAGGGCCATCGGTTTCATGTGCGGGTCTCTTTGGTGCTTGGGCTGCTGGGCGGCAAAGGCGCATGCGCTCCGTCTGCGGCGCGAGGGTTCGGCGGTCTTCGCTTCGCTACGACTGCCCTGCGGTGCTCGGGTCCGTGGCGCATCGCGGAACTCGCTACGTTCGCTCTGCTCACTGCGCTCAGACACCCGCGATGAGTCAGATTACGAAGCGCGCCGCGCGCGCCGCCACGAACCCTGCGCTCCTCGGCGCCTCTCACACGCGCCGCAGCCGGAGCGCATGCGCCTTTGCGGACACGGGGTTTGTTCTCCGAGAACAAAAACCGGTTGTTGAGCGGCAGGCGGTGCCCGGCGGGGGCGCTGTGTGGGGCGGCGAGCAGCGCAGGGCCGGGGCGGGCGCGCGCAGCGCGCTTCGTAAACAAACTCGCCGTGGGTGTTTGAGCGCAGTGAGCGCAGCGAACGGAGCGAGTTCCACGGCGCCGCCCCGGACCGAGCAGCGCAGCGGAGTCGGAGCGAAGCGGAGACCGCCGCACCCTGCGCCCCCGCCGGGTACCGCCTGACGCGACGCGCGATAGCGTCATCTCAAACCTCCGCCTTGATCGGAATCGTCCGCCGCTTCTCACTGCCGAACAGGCTCGTCTCCGTCTGCCCTTCCGAGCACCCGTTGCCGAACGTGAACCCGCAGCCGCCGCGCACGTTGAACGCGTTCTCGGCGTACTCGCGGTGCGTCGTCGGGATCACGAAGCGGTCTTCGTAGTTGGCGATCGCCATCACGCGGTACATCTCGTCCACCTGTGCGGCGCTCATGCCCACCTGGTCGATGGCGGCGTCGTTCGGCGCGCCGTCGACGTGCTTGCCGCGCTGGTACGCGCGCATCGCCAGCATGCGTTCGAGCGCACGCACCACGGGCTCGGTGTCACCGGCGGTCAGCAGGTTGGCGAGGTAGCGCACCGGGATGCGCAGCGACTTCACGTCGGGGATCTCGCCGTTGGTGCCCATCTGCCCCGCCTGCGCGGCGCCGGTGATGGGCGACAGTGGCGGCACGTACCACACCATCGGCAGCGTGCGGTACTCGGGGTGCAGCGGCAGGGCCACCTTCCAGTCCACCGCCATCTTGTAGACGGGGCTGTTCTTCGCGGCTTCGAGCCAGTTGTCGGGGATGCCGTCCTTGCGCGCCTGCTCGATCACCTTCGGGTCGTTCGGGTCGAGGAAGATGTCCAGCTGCGCCTGGTACAGGTCGC
>CAYREA010000091.1:0-17728 GCA_964423075.1 uncultured Rubrivivax sp.
TCACGCCGGTGGTGGCGTTCTCCAGCGCGGCCACCTTGGTCAGGCCCACCACGCCGTGCTTGGCCGCCACATAGGCCGACTTCTGCGCCGAGGCCACCAGCCCGTGCACCGAGGCCACGTTGACGATGCGGCCCCAGTTGCGCTTCTTCATGGCCGGCAGCGCCACGCGCATGGCGTGGAAGGCCGAGCTGAGGTTGATGGCGATGATGGCGTCCCACTTCTCGGGCGGGAAGTCCTCGACGTTGGCCACGTGCTGGATGCCGGCGTTGTTCACCAGGATGTCGCAGCTGCCCAGCTGGGCCTCGCACTGCTGAACCATGTCGGCCACCTCGGCCGGCTTGCTCATGTCGGCACCGTGGTACACGGCACCCGGGTCGTGCTCGCGCACCTGGGCCAGGGCGGCCTGGACGTCGCCGAAGCCGTTGATCATCACGCGCGCACCATGCAGGGCCAGCGTCTTCGCCATGCCCAGGCCGATACCGCTGGTGGACCCGGTGACGAGGGCGGTCTTTCCGTTGAGCATGGGCTCGGCTCCTGCAGGGCGTTGATACGATGGGCAGATTATCGGCCGCTGCCTGAACACAACATGACTGAAGCGCGTGCAGGCACTGTCAAGTGCCTGGATACCCGGGGCCTGCACCGCATGGCCTACGTGGAATGGGGCGACCCCGCCAACCCGCGCGTGGTGGTGTGCGTGCACGGGCTGTCACGCCAGGGGCGCGACTTCGACACCCTGGCGCAGGACCTCGCCTCGCACTACCGCGTGGTCTGCCCCGACGTGGTGGGCCGCGGCAAGAGCGACTGGCTGGCCGACCCCATGGGCTACGGCGTGCCCACCTACGTGGCCGACATGGTGACCTTGATCGCGCGTCTGGGTGTGGAACAGGTCGACTGGGTGGGCACTTCGATGGGCGGCCTCATTGGCATGGTGCTGGCGGCGATGCCGAACACGCCGGTGCGGCGCCTGGTGCTCAACGACGTGGGGCCGGCGATCCAGCCCGAAGCCATCCAGCGCATCGCCACCTACCTGGGCCAGCCGGCCCATTGGCGCACGGTGGAGGAGGCGGCCGACGCGCTGTGGGCCATCTCCAGCAGCTTCGGGCCCCACAGCCGCGAAGACTGGCTGGCGCTGACGCGGCCGCAGCTGGTGCCCGAGGTGCAGGACGGCGTGGCCGGCTTCAAGTCGCACTACGACCCCGCCATCGCCGTGCCCGTGCGCGCCGCCACGCCGCAGATCATGGCCGCCGGCGAAGCGATGCTGTGGGCGGCCTATGACCGCATCACCGCCCCCACGTTGCTGCTGCGCGGCGCCCAGAGCGACCTGCTGACGCCCGAGACCGCTTTGGCCATGGCGCAGCGCGGCCCGCGCGCGCAGGTGCACGAGCTGCCCGGCGTCGGCCACGCGCCCACGCTGGTAGCGCCCGACCAGCGCGCGGCCGTGCGGGGCTTTCTTCTGGCATGAAGACGGCAGAGGCCGCCGCGCCCGAAGGCACGGCCGCCATCGTGCACCTGGCCAGCGCCGACGGCGGCGGCGAGGGCGACCCGGCGCAGCGCGCCCGTGCCTTCGCCGAGCCGCTGCTGGCCGGCCAGTTGCTGGACACCGGCGAGGACGCGCTCGGCCACGCCGACGGCACCGCCGCCGTGCTGCGCAGCATGGGCGGCGGGCCGGCGCTGTGCGCGGCGGCCTACCTGGTGTACGCCGGCGACTACCTGCAGCGCCCCGAGGAGATGGTGCGCAAGGCCTTCGGCGACAGCTACGCCAGCCTGGTGACGCTGACGCGGCAGCTGGTGCAGATCCAGCGTGCGGCGCGCAGCGCGCAGGTGGTGCAGGGCCAGCAGGCCTTGCAGACGGAGCGCGTGCGCAAGATGCTGCTGGCCTTCAGCCGCGACCTGCGCGTGGTGCTGCTGCGCCTGGCCTCGCGGCTGCAGACCTTGCGCTGGTTCGCCGCCACCAAGCTGCCTTGCCCGGCCGCGCTGGCCACCGAATCGCTGCAGGTCTTCGCGCCGCTGGCCAACCGGCTGGGCATCTGGCAGGTGAAGTGGGAGATCGAAGACCTCTCGTTCCGCTTCCTGCAGCCGCAGGAGTACCAGCGCATCGCGCGCCTGGTCGACGAAAAGCGCGCCGAGCGCGAGCTGACGGTGAAGGCCGTGCGCGAACAGCTGGCAGCGATGCTGGCCGCCGCGGGCATCCGCGCCGACGTGCAGGGCCGGCCCAAGCACCTGTACAGCGTGTGGAAGAAGATGCAGGGCAAGGGCCTGGCCTACAGCCGCATCCTGGACATGCGCGCGCTGCGTGTCATCGTGCCCGACGTCGCGGCCTGCTACCTCGCACTGGCGCGTGTGCACGAGGCCTGGACGCCGCTGGACGGCGAGTTCGACGACTACATCGCGCGCCCGAAACCCAACGGGTACCAGAGCCTGCACACCGTGGTGCTGGGCGCCGACGGGCGGCCGCTGGAGGTGCAGATCCGCACCCGTGCCATGCACGAACATGCCGAACACGGCGTGGCCGCGCACTGGATGTACAAGGAAGCCGGCACCAAGGGTTATGCCGGCGTGCAGGCCGTGGGCGAGTTCGAGGAGCGGGTGGCCGAAGCGCGCAAGGCCGTGCTGCGCGAACTGCTGGCCTGGGAGCGCGACTTCTCCAGCCAGGAAGCGCGCGGCGGCGGCGCCTTCGACGACCGCATCTACGTCTTCACGCCGCAAGCCACCATCATCGACCTGCCCGCCGGCGGCACGCCCATCGACTTCGCCTACAGCCTGCACACCGACCTGGGCCACCGCTGCCGCGGCGCGCGTGTGGACGGCGCGATGGTGCCGCTGAACACCGCGCTGAAGTCGGGGCAGACGGTGGAGGTGGTCGCCATCAAGGAAGGCGGCCCGTCGCTGGACTGGCTCAACCCCGAGCTGCACTACCTGGCCAGCCCGCGCAGCAAGGCCAAGGTGCGCGCCTGGTTCAACGCCGAGCAGATGGCCGCCACCATCGCACGCGGCCGCGAGGCGGTGGAAAAGCTGCTGCAGCGCCTGGGCCGCACCGCGCTGGAACGCGACAAGCTCTCCGAGCAGCTGGGCTTCAAGAATGCCGATGCGCTGTTCGAGGTGGTGGGCAAGGACGAGTACTCGCTGCGCAACATCGAGAACCTGCTGCGCCCGGCCGAACCACCGCCCGACGACCACGTGCCGCTGCACCGCCCGCGTGCGCAGGAAGGCCGCGGCGGCGTGCTGGTGGTGGGCATGGACTCGCTGCTCACCACGCTGGCGCGCTGCTGTCGGCCGGCACCGCCCGACGCCATCAGCGGCTTCGTCACGCGCGGCAAGGGCGTGGCCGTGCACAGGCGCGACTGCAGCAACCTGCGCCAGATGGTGCAGACGGCACCCGGCCGCCTCATCGAGGTGGCCTGGGGCACACCCGGCGGCGACCGCGCGGCCGTCTACCCGCTGGACGTGGTGGTCGAGGCCGACGACAGGCCGGGCCTGCTGCGCGACATCACCGAGGTCTTCGCCAAGGACAAGATGAACGTCACCGGCGTGCATACGCAGAGCGCCAAGGACGGCAGCACGGCCTGGATGACCTTCACCGTCGAACTCAGCGACGTGGCCCGCCTGGCCCTGGTGCTGACGCAGATTGGCCGCGTCGCGGGCGTTCGTCACGCGCGGCGCAAGTAGGCGGCACCTCGGGCTCGTATATAGTCACGGGCTACCCCAGGCGCGTAGCTCAGCTGGTTAGAGCACCACCTTGACATGGTGGGGGTCGTTGGTTCGAGTCCAATCGCGCCTACCAACATCGGGCCCCGTCTTCCACTTGGAAGGCGGGGCTTTTCGGTTTCTGGGCCTCAGGTGCGCATCAGGCGGAAGGACCGAGCAGGTCTTCGACCGATGCCACCGGCACCAGGCCGCTGGCGGCACGCGCAAGCCCAGGGTCCAGGCAGATGAAGGCATCGGCCTGCAGCCGGGTCAGGGCGATGTACTCGGCCACGAAGGTGTCGGGCCAGCCCAGTTGCTCGGCGATCTTCCAGGCCAGGCCTTGCAACACGCGGTCGCCCAGCAGGCGCAGGCGCAGGGCGCGCAGGTGGTCCAGCTGGCGCTCGGCGGTTTTCTGGTCGAGCTCACCGCGCCGCACCAGTGCGTACAGCTGAGCCAGCACCTGCGAGCGGATCAGCGTGGGCGCCACCAGGCGGTGCTGCGCCGGTGGCACCGCCTTCAGCCGGGCCAGGTGCAGGGCGACATCGGGGCCGATCACGTAGCGGGTCATGGGGGTCCTCGTCCAGGGGCTGCGGCTTGCCCTATCGTACGGAGCGCTGGGTCACGCGGGAGTGGATGGAGATGATGCTGCGCAGAGACTGGCTGGCCGCAGCCGGCGCGCTGTCGCTGGGGCCGCTGCGGGCGGCGGCGGCAGCGCCGTCGGGCCCCGTGCTCGAAGTCAGCAGCCCGATGAGCCCGCCCGAATGGGCCCTGCTGCAGCGCGAGCTGCTGCGTGTGCAGGGCGATGCGGTGCAGGCCTTCTTCGAGCGCTACTTCGACGAGCGCGGCCACTTCCAGTGTTTCGAACGCTGGGGCGCCAACGACGGCCCCGACGACGCCATCGAGAATGCCAACGACTGGCCGCACCTGGTCGCCCTGGGTGGCCCCGAAAAGCTGCGCACGCTGGTGCGCCGGGCCTGGGACGGCCACCTCGAGCAGTACGGTGCCTTGCGCACCGAGCAGGTGGAGTTCGCGCGCGAGGGCATGTACTGGCGCGAGTTCCCGGCCATGAACGACTGGCAGCACCTGTCCGAAGGCCTGAGCGTGTTCAACGTGATGGGCCTGGGTGATGCCGCGGCGCCGCGTTTTGCCGAGCGCATGCGGCGCTACGCCGGCTTCTACATCGGCGAGGATGCGCAGGCGCGCAACTACGACCCCGCGCTGCGCCTCATCCGTTCGGCCATCAACGGCAGCCGCGGCCCGCTGCTGCGGCCCGCCACCGCGCTGGACTGGGCCGGCGACCCCTTCGACGCCAGCCGCTTCCACATGGTGCACGGCGAAGCCAACTACGAAGAGACGCTGGCGCACTACCGCGAGTACACCGACGTCGTGGGCGACAACCCGCTGAACCTGCAGGCCACCTCGCTGGTGCTGAATGCCTTCATGCTGGATGGCGAGGCGAAGTACCGGCGCTGGATCCTCGACTACGTGGGCGCCTGGGCCGAACGGGCCGCGCGCAACGGCGGCGTGCTGCCCAGCCATGTGGACCTGCAGGGCCGCATCGGTGGCGAGCGCGGTGCCTGGTGGGGCGGCGTCTACGGCTGGGGCTTCAGCCCCGAGGTGCCGAACAGCGGCGGCAAGCGCGAAGACCGCAACCGCGTGCCGCGTTCCATCGTCGCCTTCATGAACGCCTACCTGCTGAGCGGTGACGACCAATGGCTGCAGGTGTGGCGGCGCCAGAACGAGGTCATCAACCAGCAGGCGCGGCGCATGGCCGGCGTGCTGCAGACCCCGCGCATGCACGGCCCGCAAGGCTGGTACGGCCACAAGCCGGGGCCTTACCGGCTGGGTGCGCTGGAGATCTGGTACCTGTCGATGCGCGACGAAGACCTGGCGCAGGCCGATGCGGCCCATCCGTGGATCGAGTTCCTGCGCGGCCGCAACGCCGGCTACCCGGTGCAGGCGCTGCGCAGTGCGCTGGCCGCCGTGCGCGAACGCATGGCGGGCGTGCGCGCCGACAAGACAACGCGCGACACGCGCCTGGCCGACGCGGTGCTGAACCTCAATCCGGCGGTTGTCGGCGCGCTGATCCACCTGATCAACGGCGGCATCCACATCGCGCGCCCGCCCTGGTCGCCGACCTCGCCCCACCAGGGCGGCGCGCCGCTCTACGCGCGCCTGCGCCACTTCGACCCGGTGGCACGCCGCGCCGGCCTGCCGGAGGACGTGGCCGCGCTGGTGACCGGGCTCGATGCTGACAGCACGCGCCTGACGCTCGTCAACCTGCATCCGGTGCACCGCCGCGTGGTCACCGTGCAGGCGGGTGGTTATGCCGAACACCGCTACACACACGTGCGCAGCGCCGGCAAGAGCTTCGATCTAGACGCCTCGCAGCTCGACGTGGTGCTGGCGCCGGGTGCCGGTGCCGAACTTGAGCTGGGCATGCGCCGCTTCGTGCAGGCGCCGACGCTGAAGGCGCCGTGGGAGCGCAGCTAGCAGCCGGCAGGTTCAGCCAGCTGCAGCGTGAAGAGCCGGCCCGACAGCGGCGCCACGTCGAGCGCCTCGCGACCGAGCTGGTCGCGCGCGCTGGTGATGAAAAGCGTCTGGCCTGCGGTGCCGCCGAAGGCCAGCGCGGTGGGGCTGGGCACCGGCATCGCCACCACGCGGCCCATGCTGCCGTCGTCGGCGAAGTGCACCACGCTCCAGCCGCCGCGCAGCGCGGCCCACACGCCGCCTTGTGCATCGGCCGCCAGCCCGGCCAGCTGGCCCGAGCCGCGTGGCACCGTGGCCAGGCGGCGCAATGTGCTGCTGCCGGGTTCCGCCATCTGCAGCGTGCCGCTGCCGGCGCTGGCGATGAAGAGGCGCAGGCCGCCCGCATCCCAGGCCAGCGCCGTGGCGGGCTCGGCCAGGCGCCACCCGGGCAGGGCGGACGTGCCGGCCAGCAGCGGCATCACGCGCCAGCGCTCGCCGTCGGCCGTGCACACCCAAGGCGTGCCGTCGGGCGCCACGCAGGCGGAAGTGCAGGGGCGCTGCGGCCAGCTCGGCAGCGGCTGCAGCTGGCCGCCTGCGTCGAGCAGCTGCCACGGCTCGCTGGTCAGCACCGCCACACCCTCGGCATGCGGCAGCAAGGCCCGGATGGGCGTGCCCAGGCGCGCCACCAGTTCATCGCCGGCGGCCGCGGCGCGGTGCACGGCCGGGGCCAGCTGGTCGGCCCACCACAGGCACTTCGAGGCCTCGTTCCACAGCGGCCAGCCGCCATCAAAAGCCCATTCACCGTGCACCGGCACCACCTCGTGCGGCGCGCTCTCGGCGCGCGCCGGGGGCAGCTGGGCACCGATGCGCCGCGCGGCCTCGGCCACTTCGGGCCCGAGCAGTTGCACGCGCTCGGTGGTCAGCCGGAAGGCCGGCCCGGCCACGCTGATGGCGCCGCGCACCTGGCCTGCGGCGTCGACGATGGGCGCGCCGCAGCAGCGCACGCCGGGCACGATCTCTTCGTCGTCGACGGCGAAACCGCGGGTGGCCGTGAGGCGCAGGTCGGCCAGCAGGCGGCGGCGGTCGGTGGTGCTGTGCGGGGTGACGGCGGTGAGCGTCATCTCGCGCACCAGCGCTTCGCGCTGCGGCACCGGCAGGGCCGCGAGCATGGCCTTGCCCTGGCTGGTGCAGTGCAACGGCTTGCGCTGGCCCAGGGCGCTCTGCGAACGCTGGCTGTGCATGCCGTCGCAGCGCTCCAGCGCCACGGCGTCGTGGCCGTCCATCGCGGCCAGGTAGACGGTCTCGCCGGTCATGTCGCGCAGCGCGCGCAGCTCGGCCCCGGCGGCGGCCACCAGGTCGGGCATGGCATAGGCGGCACGGGCGTACTCGAAGCAGCGCTGGCCCAGGCAGTACACGCGCCGCAGCGGGTCGCGCCGCAGCAGGCCGCGCGCCGACAGCGTGCCCAGCAGCCGGTACAGCGTGGTGCGCGGCAGGGCCAGGCGTTCGGCCAGCTCGGCCTGGCTCAGGCCGGCCGGGGCCTGGCCCACGGCGTCCAGCACGTCGAGCGCCTTTTCCAGGGCGCCGGTGCCGTCTGCCGCTTTCTCGAGCTTCTCGGGTTTGTCGGGCATGGTGTGCAGGTTTCCCAAGGCGTGGAACGAAGGGCAGGCCGCGACTCTACGTGCGCTTGGCAGGGCGCGTCACGCTTCCTAGCATCGCGCACCACCCGGGCCGTCCCGCCCTGTGGAACCCACCCTGGGGAAACCCGCCATGCTGCCGCCCGTGACACCCCTGCCTGCGCCGAACCGTGAACCCGTGCTCGTGAGCGACGCGGTGCTCGACCGCCTGGCCCGCCTGAGCAGCGGCTCCATCACCACGCAGCTGTTCAAGAAGGGCCTGCGCCAGTGCGTGCTGGTGGGGCTGCGTCCGCTGCAGGGTGCGAAGGTGCCGCGTTTCGCGGGGCGCGCATTCACGCTGCGCATGATCCCGGCGCGCGAGGACATCGACACCTACGCCACCCTCACCACCACGCCCAATGCCGACAACCTGCAGTGGGTGGGCGTGGAGCGCACGCTACCCGGCGACGTGATGGTGATCGACAGCCGCAAGGACACCACGGCCGCCTCGATGGGCAACATGCTGGTCACGCGCATGATGAAGCGCGGCGCGCGCGGGGTGGTGACCGACGGCGCCTTCCGCGACGGCGCCGAACTGGCCGCGATGGACTTCCCCAGCTGGAGTGCGGGCATCACGGCCACCACGCGGCTGAGCTATCACCATGTCGCCGACCTGCAGGTGCCCATCGCCTGCGCCGGTGTGGCGGTCTATCCTGGCGACGTGATCCATGGCGACGCCGACAACGTCACCGTGATCCCCGCGCACCTGGCGGCCGAACTGGCCGATCTTTGCGAGGCGCAGGACGAGCTGGAGGCCTACCTGGCGCAGCGTGTGCAACGCGGCGAGGCGCTGTGGGGCCTGTACCCGCCGAGCCCGCAGACCCGCGAAGAACACCGGCAGTGGGTGGCCGCGGGCAGGCCGGCGCTTTAGCTGAGGAGACCGACCCGATGCACAAGCACGAGGCGACCATCCGCCGCTACTTCGACGCCTGCAACGCCGCCGACCACGCCGCACTGCTGGCCTGCTTCACGCCCGATGCGGTGCACTACTTCCCGCCGGGCCTGCCCGACATTCCCTGGCGCAGTGCCGACACCATCGCGCGCAAGTGGATCTGGTGCGTCGAGCACCTGGGCTCGCAGTGGACCATCGAGAAGGTGCTGGTCAGTGGCGACAGCGACGAAGCCGTGATCGAGTGGACGCACTGGAAGCGCAAGGCGAACACAGCGCAGCGCGGCGACGAGTGGTACGTGTTCGACAGGGCTACGGGCCTGATCCGCGAGATCCGCGCCTACTATGCGGCCCCCGCCGCGGCCGGCGTACCCATCGGCGAACTCGTGGACTTCGACTACGCCGGCCGCGGCTACCACCTGCGCTGGGAATGAACGACGCCATGAAGAAACCCGAAGACCTGCGCAGCGCGCGCTGGTTCCTGCCCGACGACTTCCGCAGCTTCGGCCACCGCTCGCGCGTGATGCAGATGGGCTACGGCCCGGCCGACTGGGTGGGCAAGCCGGTGATCGCCATCGTCAACACCTGGAGCGATGCCAACCAGTGCCACGCGCACTTCAAGCAGCGTGTGGACGACGTCAAGCGTGGCGTGCTGCAGGCGGGCGGCTTTCCGCTGGAGCTGCCGGCCATCAGCCTGAGCGAGTCGATGGTCAAGCCCACGACCATGCTCTACCGCAACTTCCTGGCGATGGAAACCGAAGAGCTGCTGCGCAGCCACCCGGTGGACGGCGCGGTGCTGATGGGCGGCTGCGACAAGACCACGCCTGGCCTCCTGATGGGCGCCTTCTCGATGGGCATCCCCTGCATCTACCTGCCGGCCGGCCCCATGCTGCGCGGCAACTGGAAAGGGCAGGTGCTGGGTTCGGGCAGCGACGCCTTCAAGTACTGGGATGAACGGCGCGCCGGACGGCTGAGCGACCAGGCCTGGCAGGAGATGGAAGCCGGCATCGCGCGCAGCCACGGCACCTGCATGACCATGGGCACGGCCGCCACGATGATGGGCATCGCCGAGGCCATCGGCATGGCGCTGCCGGGTGCCAGCTCCATACCCGCGGCCGACGTCAACCACATCCGCATGAGCGCCGAGTGCGGCCGCCGCATCGTGCAGATGGCCTGGGAAGACCTGACGCCTGCGAAGCTGCTGAACCGCGCCAACTTCGACAACGGTATTGCGGTCGCCATGGCCATGGGCTGCAGCACCAACGCCATCATCCATCTCGTTGCGCTGTCGCGCCGCGCCGGCCACCCGGTGACGCTGGCCGACTTCGATGCCGCCAGCCGCAAGGTGCCCGTCATCGCCAACATCAGGCCCAGCGGCGACAGGTACCTGATGGAAGACTTCTACTACGCCGGCGGCCTGCCGGCGCTGATGAAGACCATCGCCGGCCATCTGAAGCTGGACGCGCGTTGTGTCAACGGCAGGACGCTGGGCGAGAACATCGAGACGGCCGAGGTCTACAACGACGACGTGATCCGGCCCACCACGAACCCGATCTACGCCGAAGGTGCTCTGGCCGTGCTGAAGGGCAACATCGCGCCCGACGGCGTGGTCATCAAGCCCAGCGCCTGCGCGCCGCACCTGCTGCAGCACAGCGGCCGGGCGCTGGTGTTCGACGACTACCCGAGCCTGAAGCAGGCGGTGGACGACCCCGATCTCGACGTCACCGGCGATGACATCCTGGTGCTGCGCTACGCCGGCCCCAAGGGCGCCGGCATGCCCGAGTGGGGCATGCTGCCCATCCCGACCAAGCTGCTGAAGCAGGGCGTGAAGGACATGCTGCGCCTGAGCGATGCGCGCATGAGCGGCACCAGCTACGGCGGCTGCCTGCTGCATTGCGCGCCCGAGGCCGCCGTCGGCGGCCCGCTGGCGCTGGTGCAGACGGGCGACCGCATCACGGTGGACGTGCCGGCGCGGCGCATCCACCTCGAAGTCAGCGACGAGGAACTGGTGCGCCGCAAGGCTGCCTGGAAAGCACCCGCACCCCGCTACGAACGCGGCTACGGCTGGATGTTCGGCCGCCACATCCTGCAGGCCGACCAGGGCTGCGACTTCGATTTTCTCGAGAAGGACTTCGGCGCACCCGTGCCCGAGCCGCTCATCTACTGAACAGACACAGCCAGGAGACAAGAACCATGACCACCCGCCGCAGCCTCATCACCTCCACCGCCGCGCTGGCCGCATCGGGCCTGGGCCTGCCGGCCTATGCGGCCGCCTGGCCGAGCAAGCCGCTGCGCATCATCGTGCCCTTCGCCCCCGGCGGCAGTTCCGACTTCATCGCACGCCTCATCAGCAAGCCGCTGGGCGACGCCCTGGGCACCACGGTGGTGGTGGAGAACAAGACCGGCGCCAACGGCATCATCGGCGCCGCGGCCACGGCGCAGTCCACCGACGAACACACGCTGCTGCTGTCGGACATGAGCTCGCTGGCCATCAGCCCGCTGGTCACCAAGGACATGCCCTACAAACCCGGTGAGCTGAAGGGCGCCACCATGCTGGCCTACTCGCCGCACCTGCTGGTGGCGCACCCGTCCGTCACCGCGTCGAACATGACCGAACTGGTGGCCTTGTCGAAGACCAAGTCGCTGAACGTGTCCTCGGCCGGCTCGGGCTCGGCCAACCACCTGGGCGTGGTCGACATCGCACTGGCCACCGGCCTGAAGTGGCAGCACGTGCCCTTCCGCGGCGGCGCCGCGGCGCTGGGCGACACCGCAGCCGGCAACACCCAGCTGTGCCTGAACGGCATGCTGGCCACGCTGCCGCTGGTGCAGGCCGGGCGGCTGAAGCTGATTGGCGTGTCCAAGGCCACGCGCATGGCGCTGCTGGCCAGCTCACCGACGATTGCCGAGCAGGGCGTGAAGGGCTTCGAGTCGGGCACCTACCAGGGCGTGGCGATTCCGGCCAGCCTGCCCAAGGCGCAGGCCGAGAAGCTGGCCGCGGCGCTGATCGCCGTGATCCGCATGCCCGACGTGCGCGGCCGCCTGGTGGGCGCTGGCGCCGAAGCCATGACCTCAACACCTGCCGAGACCACCGAGTTCCTGGCCCGCGAAAGCAAGCGCTGGGCAAACGTGATCCAGCGCGCCGGTGCGCAGCTGGAAGGGAACGTCTGAGCGCGGCGATGGCCGATTCCATCAGCGCCCTGCAAACCTTTGCCACGGCGCTGTACCGCGCCGCCGGCATGGACGAGGCCAAGGCCGCCAGCGTGGCGCGCCTGCAGGTGCTGACCGACGCCATGGGCCGCCGCACCCACGGCCTGGCGATGGCGCCGCTGTACCTGGCCGAGATCGGCAAGGGCGGCATGCTGGCCAGCGGCGAGCCGCGTGTGGTGCAGGACAACGGCCACGTCGCCGTGTGGGACGGCCGCTACCTGCCGGGCCTGTGGCTGGTGGAGCAGGCCATTCACGCGGCGCCGCCGCGCGCGTCGAAGACCGGCATCGCTGCCGTGGCCATCCGGCGCAGCCACCACATCGGCTGCCTGGCCGCACTGGTGAAGCAGGCGGCCGACCTGGGCTACGTGGCACTGATCGCCAATTCAGATCCTGCGGGAAAACGCGTGGCACCCTATGGCGGCACCGAAGCGCTGTTCACGCCCAACCCCTTCGCCGTGGGCTACCCCGGTGCGGGACATCCGGTGCTGGTGGACATCTGCGCGTCCATCACCACCACCTCGATGACGCGGCAGAAACACGCTGCGGGCGAACAGTTCGAACACCCCTGGCTGCTGGACGCCGAAGGCCAGCCCACGCGTGACCCCGCCGTGCTGGAACACACCACGCCACGTGGTTCGCTGCAGCTGATGGGCGGCACCGAGTACGGCCACAAGGGCTTCGGCCTGGCGCTGATGATCGAGGCGCTGTCGCAGGGCCTGGCCGGCCACGGCCGCAAGGATGCACCGGCGCGCTGGGGCGGCAATGTGTTCCTGCAGGTCATGGACCCCGACCTGTTTGCCGGCGCCGACGCTTTCGGCGAGCAGATGAACCACCTGTCCGAACGCTGCCGCGAGAATCGGCCGGCAGACCCCCAACGCCCGGTGCGCGTGCCCGGTGATCAGGCGGCTCGTGGCATCGAAGTGGCGCAGGCCGAGGGCATCGCCTACGACGAGGCCACCCAGGCAGCACTCCGCCAGGCCGCCGCCGCGCTGAACGTGCCGCTGCCGGCCGGCCTGGCCGCAAACCCCTAACCGATCAAAAGCAGAGACAGACGATGAAAGCCGAAACCCGCCAGAAGCTGATGGGAGTGAGCACCGCCACGCTGTGCACCGCCTTGTTCAAGCGCGGCCTGCGCAACCAGTTCATCCAGGACGTGCACCCGCTGGCCCAAGGCAAGCCGAACATGGTGGGCCCGGCCTTCACGCTGCGCTACATCCCGGCGCGCGAGGATCTGAACCCCATCACCGTCTTCAACGACCGTGCCCACCCGCAGCGCAAGGCGGTGGAAGAGTGCCCCGAAGGCGCGGTGTTCGTCATCGACAGCCGCAAGAACGCGCGCGCCGCTTCGGCCGGCTCGATCCTGGTGACGCGGCTGATGAAGCGCGGCGTGGCCGGCATCGTCACCGATGGTGGCTTCCGCGACGCGCCCGAGATCGCCCGGCTGGCCATACCGTCCTACCACCATCGCCCCAGCGCGCCCACCAACCTCACGCTGCACCAGGCCCTGGACATCAACGTGCCCATCGGCTGCGGCGACGCGCCGGTGTGGCCGGGCGACATCGTGGTGGGCGACAGCGAAGGCGTGGTGGTGATACCCGCCGGCATCGCCGACGAGATCGCGGACGAGGCGCACGAGATGACGGCCTTCGAAGATTTCGTCACCGAGAAGGTGCTGGAAGGCCAGAGCATCCTGGGCCTTTACCCACCCACCGACGAAGCCAACCGCACCGCCTTCGCGGCCTGGCGCGCCAAGACCGGCCGCTGAGCCGGCCTCAGGGCCGCTTGCCGAACTCGGCCTTCTCGGCCGTCCAGCGCCGCGCCTGGTCGCTCAGGCTGAAGCCCAGGCCCGGGCGGTCGGGGATGTGCATGCGGCCGCCTTCGATCTTCAGCCGCTCGTTGAACATCGGCTCCAGCCATTCGAAGTGCTCGACCCAGGTGTCGTGCGGGTACACCGCCGACAGGTGCAGGTGGATCTCCATCGAGAAGTGCGGCGCCATGCGCAGGCGCGCGTGGTCGGCCAGGGCCATGATCTTCAGCGCCTGCGTGATGCCACCCACGCGCGGCGCATCGGGCTGGATGAAGTCGACGCTGCGCAGGCGGATCAGCTCCCAGTGCTCGGCCACGTTGGTGAGCATCTCGCCGGTGGCGATCGGCGTGTCCAGCGCCGCGGCCAGCATCGCGTGGCCTTCGGCGTCGTAGGCGTCGAGCGGTTCCTCGATCCAGGTCAGGTTGAGCTCTTCCACCGCGCGGCCGAAGCGCATGGCGGCCACGCGATCCCATTGCTGGTTGGCGTCGACCATCATGTGCGCGCGCCCGGCTATCAGCTTGTGCACGGCGGCCACGCGCGCCAGATCGGCTTTCATGTCGGGCTGGCCGACCTTGATCTTGATGCCGCCGATGCCGCTTTCCAGCGAGGCCTCGACGTTCTTCAGCACGTCCTGGATGGGGCTCGACAGGAATCCGCCCGAGGTGTTGTAGCAGGCCACCGAATCGCGCTGCGCGCCCAGCAACTTGGCCAGCGGCAGGCCGGCGCGCTTGGCTTTCAGGTCCCACAGCGCGATGTCGAAGGCCGCGATGGCCTGCGTGGCCATGCCGCTGCGGCCCACGCTGGCGCCGGCCCAGCAGAGTTTGTCCCACAGGCGTGCGATGTCGTTCGGGTCTTCGCCGATCAGGTTGGGCGCGACCTCTTTCGCATGCGCGTACAGGCCCGGCCCGCCGGCGCGCTTGCTGTACGAGAAGCCCACGCCCTCGTGGCCGTCGCGGGTGCGGATCTCGGCGAACAGGAAGGCGATCTCGGTCAGCGGCTTCTGCCGGCCGGTGAGCACCTTGGCATCGCTGATGGGCTTCTCCAGGGGCAGGAAGACCAGGGAAAGCTGGATCCATTCGATGCGGTCGGCGCTCATGCTCACGCGTCCTTCACTGGGCCTTGATGCCCGCGGTGGTGATGACCTTGGTCCACAGGTCGATCTCGCTCGTGATGAACCTGGCATACACCGCGCCACCCTGCGGCGGCACGATGAAGCCCACCGACTCCAGGCGCTGCTTGATCTCGGCGCTGCCCATGATCTTCTTCATCGCTGTTTCCAGCTTGTCGACGATGGGCTGCGGCGTGCCCTTGATGGCCGACAGGCCCGACCAGCTCAGCGCCTCGTAGCCCTTGACGCCGGCTTCGGCGATGGTGGGCGTGTCGGGGTAGAGCGGGTTGCGAACCAGGCTGGTGACCGCCAGCGCGCGCAGCTTGCCGGCCTTCACGTGGGGCAGGGCGGTGTCCTGGTTGATGAACATCATCGGGATCTGGCCGCCCAGCAGGTCTTGCATCATCGGGCCGCCGCCGCGGTAGGGGATGCCGACGATGAAGAGCGGCTGCCCCTTCACACCACCCACCTGCTTGAGCAACTCCATCGCCATGTGGCCCGACGCGGCGTGTGTGTAGCCGTAGTTCATCTTGCCGGGGTTCTTGCGGATGTAGTCGATGAGCTCGCCGAAGGTCTTGTAGGGCTGGTCGGGGTGGATCACCAGCACGTTGGGGCCGGTGTGCACCTGCGCGATGTGGATGAAGTCGCGCATCGAGTCGTAGCCCAGCTTCGGGTCGAGGCCGTGCGCCACCGCGTTCTGGCCGACGCCGGTCTGGATCAGCGTGTAGCCGTCGGGTGCGGCCTGCGAAGCGCGCAGCGTGCCGATGGTGCCGCCGGCGCCGCCGATGTTCTCGACGATGAACTGCTGGCCGAACTCCTTGGACAGCGGCGGCGCCAGCATGCGCACCATGATGTCGCTGGTGCCACCGGCCGGGAAGGGGCAGATCAGCTTCACCGGTTTGCTGGGCCAGGTGTCCTGGGCGCGGGCCTGCGTGAGGGTCAGCGCCGCGGCGCCGGCGAGCAGGGTACGTCTTTGCATCGTTTGTCTCCTGGTTGTTGTGGAATGTCTCAGTGGCGCCGCGTGGTGCCGATGCCAGCGGCCTGCAGCAGACCGCGGGTATAGCCCAACGCAAAAGCCATGAATCGCTCGCGGCCCTCGTCAAGCTCGGACAAGGGCACGTGGTCGGGGCACAGCGGCCCGGTGTACCCGCCGCGCTGGTAGGCGCGGATGGCCTCGGCCATGTCCACGTCACCTTCGTCGGGGAACACTTCCTGGAAGTCGAGCCAGCCGCCGCGGATGTTGCGGAAGTGGACCATGAAGATGCGCCCCGTGGCCGCGAACTCTTCGATCACCGGGATCATCGCTTTCCCCGGCTCCTTGAACATCTCGGCCACGGTGCCCTGGCAGAAGTTCAGGCCGTGGCGCGGGCTGCTGCTCAGGCCCAGGAAGCGGCGCAGCCCGTCGGCCGAGCCCATCACGTGTTCGATGCCGTTCAAGCCGCCCACCGGATAGGAAGGGTCGTGCGGGTGGCAGGCCAGGCGCACGCCGGCCGCGTCGGCCGCGGGCAGCAGGCCGTCGACGAGGAACTCGATGGCGTCCCAGCCGGCCTTTTCGCTCACCGCGGGAACGTCGCGCGCCATCTTCTGGCCGCACAGCAGGGCGCTGTCGCTGCCACCTTCCTGCTGCTGGGTCGGGTAGCCCACGCCCCAGTAGGAGTGCTGGCGGTCGGCTTCGGGCGAGTACTCGGCCAGGCAGAAGCCCGAGTTGGAACAGCCGCCGCGGCCGGGTTTCAGGCCCGTGCGCGTGATGCCCACCATCTGCACGTTGTACTTGAGGCAGGTGATGCCGGCATCGGCCGCCACCGCAATGTTGCGCGCCAGCAGGTCGCGGCTCTTCTTCGCGCCTTCCAGGTCCACCAGCGTATCGAGCAGGATCGAACCGACGTCGAGCGCAAACACGTCCAGCTTCAGGCCGAATCCTTCCACCCAGCGGCGGTAGTCGCGCAGCTTCGCGGCATCCCAGGCCGCGGCCGTGAGTTCGGTGCCGCGGTTGTCGAGCACGACGTGTTCCACACCCAGCTGCGTTGAAAGGCGCAGGCGGCCTTCGCTGGGGTTCAGGAGTTGCTCGCTGATGTACACGGCCGCGATGCTCCGCGCGCCGCGTGTGCACCGCAAGATGGCGCGGGCGGCGAGTGTGGTTGCGCTCCCACCATCTGGGACGCTCGGCGATGGTGCGCGGCCGCCACAGAAGCCGGGTTTCCGAGCAGCAGCGATGTGGGCCGCGACACCAAAAGCGCGGTTTTGCTCCCGTAAGATGCAGCGCTGCATGAGCGAACCCATCATCCTCGAGACACGCGCCCTCACCAAGGAATTCAAGGGCTTCGTCGCCGTCAGCCAGGTCAACCTGAAGGTGCAGCGCGGCAGCATCCACGCGCTGATCGGCCCCAACGGCGCCGGCAAGACCACCTGCTTCAACCTGCTGACCAAGTTCCTCACGCCCACCTCGGGCCAGATCCTGTTCGACGGGGTCGACATCACGGCCGAGACGCCGGCGCACATCGCGCGGCGCGGCGTCATCCGCTCGTTCCAGATCTCGTCGGTGTTCCCGCACCTCACCGTGCTGGAGAACGTGCGCGTGGCGCTGCAGCGCCAGATGGATTCCTCCTTCAAGTTCTGGCGCAGCGAGCGCAGCCTGGACCGGCTGAACCCCCTGGCGCTGGAGCTGTTGCGCGAGGTCGACCTGGAGCCCTACGCCGGCCTCACCGCGGTGGAACTCAGCTACGGCCGCAAGCGCGCGCTGGAACTTGCCACCACGCTGGCGATGGCGCCCAAGCTCATGCTGCTGGACGAACCCACGCAGGGCATGGGCACCGAAGACGTCGACCGCATCCGCAAGCTCATCAAGAAGGTCTCGGCCGGCCGCACGGTGCTGATGGTCGAGCACAACATGA
>CAYREA010000092.1:0-17573 GCA_964423075.1 uncultured Rubrivivax sp.
TCCGCGAGAGCCACGTGCACGACGTGCAGATCACGAAGGAAGCGCCGAACTACCGTGCCGAGTGACATCGCCGCGGTGAGGCCGGCCGCCAAGCGGTCGGCCGCCATGCGCTTCATCATGCTCGTGGTGCTGATCGACATGATGGCCGTGGGCCTGATCGTGCCGGTGCTGCCGGCCCTGGTGGGGCGATTCACCAGCAGCCCCGACGAGCAGGCGCACTGGTACAGCGTGGTCACCTTCTCGTTTGCCATCGCCAGCTTCGTCGGTGCGCCGCTGCTGGGGGCCCTGTCTGATCGTTACGGCCGCCGCGCCGTGCTGCTGCTGGGCTTCACGGGCCTGGCGATCAACTTCTTCTGGACGGCGCTGGCCACGTCGCTGTGGATGCTGGTGGCTTCGCGCCTGGTGGGCGGCGGCATGTCGGCCAACGCGGCGGTGGCCAACGCCTACGTGGCCGACATCAGCGCGCCCGAAGAACGGGCCAAGCGCTTCGGCATGCTGGGCGCGATGTTCGGCCTCGGGTTCATCCTCGGGCCCGCTCTGGGCGGCATCCTGGGTGACATCGACCTGCGCCTGCCCTTCGTCGCCGCGGGTGTGCTGGCGCTGGCCAACGGCCTCTACGGCTGGTTCGTGCTGCCCGAGTCTTTGCCCGCCGACAAGCGCCGTGCCTTCGACCTGCAGCGCGCCAACCCGCTGACCTCGCTGCGCTCGCTGGCGCGGCTGAAGGGCGTGGGCCTGCTGGTGGCGGTGCTGAGCGCGGGTTTCCTGGCCCAGTTCGTCCTCTACACCACCTGGGTGCTCTACAACACCTTCAAGTTCGGCTGGGGCCCGGCGCAGAACGGCTGGTCGCTGTTCGCGGTGGGCGTGATGTCGGCGCTGGTGCAGGGCGTGCTGCTGCCGCGGCTGCTCAAGCGCTTCAGCCCGCAGCGCCTGGCGCTGATGGGCATGGCCTCGTCGGCCGCGGCCTTCGCCTGCTGGGGCGCGGCCACCGAAGGCTGGATGGTCTACGCGGTGATCTTCGCCAACCTGCTGGGCGGCGTGGTGGCCGCTTCGCTGCAGAGCGTGATATCCAGCGCCGCGGGCGCCGACGAGCAGGGCGCCACGATGGGCGCGGTGAGCTCGCTGTCCAGCCTGATGGCGGTGATCGCCCCGCTCGTCGGCCCGCCGCTGCTGGCGCTGGTGGCGCACTACCCCCAGGGCGACTGGCGCATCGGCGCCCCGATGTACCTGGGCGCGCTGCTGCAGGGCACGGCGCTGCTGCTGGCCTGGTGGCATTTCAGGAACGCGCGGGCCGCAAGGCGGGCTCTCGTGGCCGCGGAGAAGACATGACGCACGACAAGATCCTCATCCTCGACTTCGGCTCGCAGGTCACCCAGCTCATCGCGCGCCGCGTGCGCGAGGCGCATGTGTACTGCGAGATCCATCCCAACGACGTCGGCGACGCCTTCGTGCGCGAGTTCGCGCCCAAGGCGGTGATCCTCTCGGGCAGCCACGCCAGCACCTACGAAGAACACGAGCTGCGCGCGCCGCAGGCGGTGTGGGACCTCGGCGTGCCGGTGCTCGGCATCTGCTACGGCATGTTCACCATGGCCGTGCAGCAGGGCGGGCAGGTGGAAGCCAGCACGCACCGCGAGTTCGGCTACGCCGAGGTGCGCGCGCATGGCCATACGAAGCTGCTCGACGGCATCGAGGACTTCCGAACGCCCGAAGCGCACGGCATGCTGAAGGTGTGGATGAGCCACGGCGACAAGGTCACCGCGCTGCCGCCCGGTTTCAAGCTGATGGCCAGCACGCCCAGCTGCCCCATCGCCGGCATGGCCGATGAAGCGCGCGGCTACTACGGCGTGCAGTTCCACCCCGAGGTCACGCACACGCTGCAGGGCCGCCAGCTGCTCGAGCGCTTCGTGCTGAAGATCGCCGGCGCCCGGCCCGACTGGGTGATGCGCAACCATGTCGAAGAAGCCGTGGCGCGCATCCGCGAACAGGTGGGCAGCGAAGAGGTGATCCTGGGCCTCTCCGGCGGCGTCGATTCCAGCGTGGCCGCGGCGCTCATCCACCGCGCCATCGGCGAGCAGCTCACCTGCGTCTTCGTCGACCACGGCCTCCTGCGCCTGAACGAGGCGCAGATGGTGATGGAGATGTTCGTCGGCCGCCTGCACGCCAAGGTGATCCACGTCGATGCCAGCGCGCAGTTCCTGGGCCACCTGAAGGGCGTGGCCGACCCCGAGGCCAAGCGCAAGATCATCGGCCGCGAGTTCGTCGAGGTGTTCCAGGTCGAGGCGAAGAAGCTCGCCAACGCCAAGTGGCTGGCGCAAGGCACGATCTACCCCGACGTCATCGAGTCCGGCGGCGCCAAGACCAAGAAGGCCACCACGATCAAGAGCCACCACAACGTCGGCGGCCTGCCCGAGACACTCGGCCTGAAGCTGCTGGAGCCGCTGCGCGACCTGTTCAAGGACGAGGTGCGCGAACTCGGCGTGGCGCTGGGCCTGCCGCACGAGATGGTGTACCGCCACCCCTTCCCGGGCCCGGGCCTAGGCGTGCGCATCCTGGGCGAGGTGAAGGCCGAGTACGCCGACCTGCTGCGCCGTGCCGACGCCATCTTCATCGAGGAGCTGCGCGCGGCCGGTTGGTACGACAAGGTCAGCCAGGCCTTCGCCGTCTTCCTGCCGGTGAAGAGCGTGGGCGTGATGGGCGACGGCCGTACCTACGACTACGTGGTGGCGCTGCGCGCGGTGGAGACCAGCGACTTCATGACCGCCGACTGGGCCGAGCTGCCGTACTCGCTGCTGAAGAAGGTCTCCAGCCGCATCATCAACGAGGTGCGCGGCATCAACCGCGTGGCCTACGACGTGAGTAGCAAGCCGCCTGCCACGATCGAGTGGGAATAAATTATCTTCGTGTCAGGTCGTCCCATGAAGTCCGGGTTCTCCTGGAGAAGCCAGTCCTGACAGAGAGTTAGCGTCTCATCTGGTCTCAAGCCGCCACAGCAAAGCGCGTCGATTCCGACGGTATTGATGGCGGCATTGAAGAGCCGGGCCTTGAGCGACCACGGTTGGTACCGTCAAATGCCTTGACGGTATCGGTTGTCGGTATCAGCTTGGGGGGCCAAATGCTCACTGACATGAGGCTGCGGGCGCTGAAGCCCACGGGGAAGATTTACAAGGTTGCCGATCAGCAGGGGCTGTACGTCGCTGTCACGCGCACAGGAGTGGCGAGCTTCCGGTTCGACTACCGGATCAACGGCCGCCGCGAAACCTTGGTGGTCGGCCAGTACGACTCCAGTCTCGGAGCCAGGAAGCCACGCGGCTTGGAGGAACTCGACTACGGCATGTCGTTGACGCTGGCCGAGGCACGGCTGCTGCTGGCGCGAGCGCATCGCTCTGTGGAGCAAGGCGAGAGCCCCTCGCGTGCCAAGGTTGAAAAGCGCGTCGAGGCTGCGGAAGCATTGACGTTTGGCAGGTGGGCAGAGAAGTACTTCGCCGAAGCCGATTTGGCCGAGTCCACCAAAGCCATGCGGAAGTCGGTCTATGACCGGAACCTGGCGACGGAATTTGGCCGCTTGAAGCTGGAAGAGATCACGCCGGTTCGCCTGATGGCGAGGTGCGAGAAGATCAAGGAACGGGGCGCCTCAGCGCCGGCTGTTCACGCGCGCGAGATCGTGCTCCAGGTGTTTCGATTCATCCAGGCGCGTGGGTTGAGGGTCGAGAACCCGGCGGAGGCGATCAGGCCGAGCGCGATTGCCACGTTCAAGGCGCGGGACAGGGCCCTTTCGCCGTCCGAGATCCATGTGTTCTTCAAAGCGCTTGAGCAGACCGCGACCATGTCGACGCTGCGTTTGGCGGTCAAGTTCATGTTGCTTACGCTGGTGCGCAAGTCAGAGTTCATTGAGGCGATATGGGATGAGGTGAACTTCGAGGCGGCCGTATGGACGATCCCGAAGGAGCGCATGAAGGCCGGGCGGCATCACAACGTGTATCTCAGCCAGCAATCCCTGGACATCCTGGTCGCCTTCAAGACTTGTTTTGGCGCCAGCTCGTATCTGCACCCCGGGCGGTACGAAACGAAGCTGCCCATCAGTGCGGCCACGCTGAATCGGGTCATCGACGCTACGGTGAAGCTCATCCGTGAGCGGGGGGAAGACTTCGAGCCCTTCACTGTGCATGACCTGCGCCGGACCGGAAGTACGCTGTTGCACGAGGCAGGGTTCAACAGCGACTGGATTGAAAAGTGCCTGGCTCATGAGCAGCGGGGCGTGCGTGCGGTCTACAACAAAGCGGAATACGCTGAGCAGCGCCGGACGATGCTTCAGGCTTGGGCTGACATGCTGGACGGTTGGATCCGAACCGGCGGCAATGTGGCCCCTATCCGTCGCCAAGCGGCTGCGGTCACCTGAACGACACCACATCCTGCGCCACCTGTTGCCCCTCGGGCCATGCAGGATGCTTGAAGGTAGCTCGAAAACTCACACGTTATGTGAATTTTGCCGATAAGTTCAATCAGCTTTTGCCAAATCGCTTGGAAGATGTGCTATTTTTCGTCCTCTATGGGAAGAGTGACGCAATCTCTAATCAAGCGGGTTCAGACGGAGCTCCCGCGAGGGGCGCCGTTCGCCCTCGACACGCTGGAGCACTTGGGTGTGTCCGCGAAGCTCGCCTCCTACTACGCCGACAGTGGCTGGCTGACCCGTCTCGGACAGGGCATTTATGCCTTCCCCCGCGACGACCTGAACCCGCATGGAGCGGTCAAGCTGCTCCAAGGCCGCGTGGCCGGCCTGCATGTCGCCGGCAAGAGCGCGCTGGCGCTGCAGGGTGTCCGCCACAACCTTGCGCCACGCGAGCCATTGGTGCTTTGGGGTGACGTGCGTTTCGCATTGCCGAGCTGGTTCAAGTCCCGCTTTCCGTCGCGCTACGCGGCCGCGCGGCTCTTCAACTGGCCAGACGAAAACATGCCAACGCAAACGCTGACGACGCCGCCGGGCGTGACCGAGGGCTTGCATGTATCGGTGCCAGAACGAGCCGTTCTCGAGATGCTGTACGAGGTCGGCACACACCAGGGACTGGAGGAGGCGCGTAACCTGTTCGACGGACTGCGAAACCTGCGCATGGGCGTGTTGGGGCAGTTGCTGCTCTGCTGCACCAGTGTCAAGGGGGTGCGCTTGTTCTTGACCTGGGCACGCGAAACGCGAGTCGTTGATGTCGACGCGTTGTTGCAACGGCATGCCCTGCCTGTCGGCAGCGACAAGCGCTGGATGTCGCGCCTCAGGGACGGCACGTTGCTGACGTTGAAGCCCCATGGATAAGTCCTACGCCGACACCGTGAGGCTGCTGTTGAGCGTCACGCCTGACGTGTTCGCCAACGACATCTTCGCAATGAAGGGTGGCACGGCGATCAACCTGTTCGTGCGCGACATGCCTCGCTTGTCCGTTGACATCGACGTGGTCTACACGCCATGGCAGCATCCCCGCGAGCAGGCGTTGTCGGCGATCACTGCCGAACTCAGCGCAATCGCCGGACGCGTAGCCAGGCTTGGTCTGACCGCCCGGGCCGTGCCCAGCAAGGATCTTGGCGACACCAAGCTGCTGATCGAGAACGAATCGAGCCAGGTCAAGGTCGAGGTCAATGTGGTTTTCCGGGGCGCCGTGCTGCCGATCGAGCGTCGGGCCCTGGTGAACAGGACTGCCCAGATGTTCAGCGTTGAGCTCGATGTTCCGGTGCTCGCGACAGCAGAGCTCTACGGCAGCAAGCTGGTTGCGGCAATGGACCGTCAGCATCCGCGCGACCTGTTCGATGTATGGGAGATGTTCAAAGCGGACGGCTTGACCAACGCGGCCGTGGAGTGTTTCGTCACCTACCTGGCCGGGCACAACCGTCCGACCCATGAAGTGCTCTTCGGCAACGAGAAGGACATCACCAGCGACTACACCGACAACTTCGTCGGCATGACCACGGAGCCAGTCGCGCTCGACACTCTGTTGTGGACGCGTGAACGTCTTCGCTCCGAACTGGTGCGCCGCTTGACGGACAAGCATCGGAACCTACTGATCGGCCTTGCGCGCGCCGAACCCGATTGGACTCTGCTGCAGTGCCCGCATGCTGCTGAGCTTCCCGCGCTGCGATGGAAACTCACGAATCTGCAAACGTTCCGTCAGCGCAGGCCGCAGGACTTTGAGAAGCAGGCCAGCACCTTGGAGGCGCACCTGCGGTAGACATGTTCACGGCACGGTGCCGAGAGGAAGCACCGGGGTTTTCGGTGGCGACGAGCCAAAGGGCTTCGTCGATGAGCGAACTGGGGTTGCCAACGTTCGGACGGCGTGTAGTCTCTATCGCTGGAGTTCTTCAAATGCGGAAACTCATCCTCATCTCGTTCATCGTGCTCGGAGCCGCAGTCGGGCTGTTCTCGTCTCTGCACGACGATTTGAGCGTCAAGATCGTGATGATGACTATCGGCGCTTTGGTGGGTACTGTGCTCGGGGGAGCGTTCACCAGTATTGGCAGGCAAGCACCTGCGCAGAGACGTGTCGAGCCAGAAGACGCCATTGACGGCACGCCATTGGATGAGCTGGATCGCAACTATTGGCGCGACAAGGGGCACCCGCCATTCATGAAACCACCGAATGCCGAACCCGATCACCACATGTTCGATCCGGATCGACAGGACTGATCAGTCTTTCTTCTTGAACAGGTCTTTGACCGTATCCTTGGCGACGTCGAATGTCGCCCCGGCGTCGCTCCCGACCTGCTTGGCCGTCTGTTTTAGCAGCGACTTCTTCGACACGAGCGTTCCGTCAGGTGCAGGAACGACTTCGGACTTGGCATCGAAGCTTCCGCTTGCGTCCTCCGCTTGCCGGCGAACGTCCGCTCCTTGGGTTTGAACCTGGCTACGCAAGTGTGAGACCGTCGGTGGCGCCTCGACGACGGGCACTGTGTTGCCGAACCGCTTGACTTGGCGCCCGTGTTCCCGACCCGCTCCGACGACATCAGGATTGAAGGCTGGTTCCTGGGCCTCTTGCTCGTGGAGACGCCGCAGGACTTCAAACGAACTTGGCAAGGCTGACCCATTCGAGAAGACGCGGGTGGGTCGCAATCCCTGACGAGCGATTTCCGCGTCGAACATGGCGGCTGCGGCTGCGCTGTTGCCGCCGTACTGCTCGGCGTAGCGCATGAACATCTCCAGGTTGCGCGGATCCTGGGCGATGTCGATGGACAAAGTTTCGCCATGCTCACGCGCCGACGACAGGCGCTCGGCCAGTGCGGTGCGCTGCGCGAAGCTGGCGTCGGCCCGTTCTGCGCGAGATGCCGTTGTCGCAAGTCGAGATGCCAGCTCTCGAGCTTCGCGTGAATCGTTGCCGACGGCATTGCTGAAGCTGGCGTCTCGCGACACACGGTCACCGAACTGCTTGAACTCCGTGATCTGCTCGCTGGTCATCGAACCCAGGACCTTGCGCTCTTCGGCGGACAGACCCGTCTGGTAGTTCTTCCCAGCGTTCGCCCTCAAAGAAGCACCTGCCGAAACGGGACCGAGCGACGGCGTGCTCAGGCCCAGATGTGCGGCGGCCCCGAAGGCGATAGTGGCAACCTGAGATTGCGAGAGCCCGGTGCTGTCGGACACGCCGCGCGTGATCTGATCCAGCCGATTCATCGTCTCGCCGAGTTGCTCAAAGCTACTGGAGGTTGATCCGGATGAAGTCCGCGCCGAGCGGACTTTGGCCAGCCCGCGGGTGAAGGCCTCGGTAAGCACCGCAGAGCGCTGCTGACCGGCAGACACCGCTTCGCTGCGAGCGCTGTCCGCCTGGCGACTCGCCTCGGTCACATCCTGCTCCGACACTCGCATTGACACGACTCGGGAAGCAAAGCCTTGATTGCGCAGGAGACTGACGGCATTGCGACCGGTCAAGACGTTCGACGACGCGGTGTTCCCCGTCAGATCGTTCTGCAAACTGCCCATGAACGCCGAAGTCCGATTCGGCGCCAACTGCATCTGATCCATCGCCACGTTGCCCATGTTCACGTTGCCGCTCGCCGCCGAGCCCGTGCTGCCGGACAACGTCCCCTGCAACCCCGACAACCCACCCACCAGCGCCGTCCCAAAATTCTCCATGCGCTTGAGCGCTGCCCAGGCGATGAATGGGATGCTGATCGCCAAGTACCCCACGATCGCCTCACCAGAAATCGCCCCCGAGTAGATCCCCGACGCCGTCTGCAGCGACAAGGCCTTGACCCCCGTCCCCAGGTCCGCCGCTGCGGCCAGGTCGTAGGCCGCATAGATCGACGCCATGTAGTTCAGCACCGCATACAGCGGCGGCCACAGCTGGATCCAGATCAAGATCACCGCGTAGCCCTTGAACGCGATCATCGTCTCGCGTCCGCTGGTCAACAGCAGCAGCAACACGAGCAGCGGGAAGAGGGCGTAGGTCACCGCCTCGATCACGTTGCGAAACACCGGCAGCGCCTGCTCGGCCACCTTGCCGTAGTTCAGCCAGGTCGCGTTCTGCTGTGCCGTGGCCTGGGCCCGGCCGACGGCCAGCACCATCGCCGCCGGATCGTTGACCTTCTGACCGATGATGTTGCTGGTGTCATTGATGGCGTTGACGACAGCGTTCTGGCGGATCAGGTCGGCGGCCGTCGCAGCGGCGTTGGCGATGCTGTTCTTCAGGTAGGCCTGCTGGATCTGCCCGGCGATCACGCCCGCCGCTGTGGCCGCCGGCAGCGTCGGGTTCATCGTGAAGGCCAGCCGCCCCTGGATCTTGGTGATCTGCGCCGGCAACCGCCCGTTGAGGTTGCCGTAGACGTTGGGGCAGGTGTCCACCGTCACCGCGCCTCCACTGGTCAAGGTGCTGAACCGCGCCGGGTTCGGCGTGGCCATCAAGCCCCAGACGTCATCCGATGCCGAGAACGTCCCCGGATCGAGCGTGCCGTCGATCAGGTCGTACATCGTGCAGTTGTGGATGAAGTTGATCAGGTCGGTGCGGAAGTTCGGGTCCTGGAACACCACCTTGCCGGTTTCGCGGATCAGGCGGTTGCCGAACATCAGTCCGTGCTGCTCGTAGGTCAGCTCGCTGGGCAGTCCGCCAACGCCGGGGATGACCTGGAACGCGGTCTCGAACAGGCCCGTCAGCGTGTGGCCGATGGTGCTGGTCAGGCTGCCCAACATCGCCACGCCGAAGGGCACGTTGGCCACCACCTTGACGGCCGAGCCCCCGGTCTTGTCGACCACGCCCACCGTCACCTTGGGCACGATCAGGATGCCGAAGACCAGCACCACGGTCGCGAGCCACTTCCAGCCCTGCAACTTCTCGGGCGCGAAGGCATAGGCCAGCAGCGCCGCAACGAAGCCGCAGAAGGCCACCGCCGCCAGCGCGGCGGCATAGTCGCTGGAGGCATGGATGGCCGCCGTGGCGTTGAAGATGCCGAACAGGCTGTCGGCGTTCTGGTAGGCGTAGATCTCCCACATGGCGGGCGCTCGATGGCAGCGGGCTCAGCGCGACAGGTAGGCCGCCTGCTGGCCCAGCATGTCCAACACGTGCTGCGGCATGCTGGTGCGCAACTGGCGCTCGAGCTGTTCCAGATGGCTGGACACGGCGCGGAAGGACCCTACCTTCTGGTACAGCGCGGTCTTCTCCTGCGAGATCTGCAGCAGCACCGCCTGCGCGCGCTGGCGGATCTGCTGCGCCCTTTCGCGCTGGCCCTGCTGCAACATGTAGTCCTTCTCCAGCGCCGCCATGCCCAGCCGCAGGTTGCGCTCCAGGAAGACGTAGGCGTAGTCGGCCGCGATCACGTCGCGGTACTGGCCGATCAGGCTGTCGGCCAGGCCGGAGCCGGGGATCGTCGCGCCGATCGACA
The DNA here is from genome assembly GCA_964423075.1 of uncultured Rubrivivax sp. GTDB lineage: Bacteria > Pseudomonadota > Gammaproteobacteria > Burkholderiales > Burkholderiaceae_C > Rubrivivax. The sequence goes on from CAYREA010000092.1 coordinate 9,841, forward strand.
GCATCTTGTAGACCGGCTCGGTGGTCTGGTTGACGAAGCCCACCTCAGCCGAGTTGTTCGGGATCGCGGTCCGTGAAGCGATCTTGTCGGCGATGGAGCGCATCATCGTTTCGACCCGCGCGGTGAACGGCGTGTGCGTGTAGCCGGTGTTCAGCGTGACGACGTCGCAGTTTGTGTAGTCGTTGCAGCGCAGCAGATGCTGGGTCACGTTGGTGCCCGTGCCGGCGGCCTGGCCGTAGAGCAGCTGGCTGATCGAGCTGATGGTGGGCGCGATCGGCTCCGGATCGCGGTTGGCGTCCTCGGCGTAGAAGATCACCGTGCCGACGATGCTCATGATCAATTCGCGCTCGGCATCGTCCAGGTAGCTGCCGGTGTACTGCAGCGCCTTCCAGGTCAGGTTGCCCACGAAGGGTGCCTTGTTGCGCACGTTGGCATCGCCCGACGAGCGTGCCGAGGCCAGGATGCTTGGCCGGTCGGTGGCGCAGCGTCGGCGCGCGGCGTCGCGGTCGCTCTCCAGGCCCATCTCGATGGCCAGGTCGGCGCAGGTCTCCTGCGAGCTGTAGCCGGCGGACTCGGCCGCGGTGCTGACGATGGCCTTGGCGGTTTCGCAGGAATTGATGCGTGCGTTGTTGATCCAGGTCTCCAGGCCCTTGGCCCACTTGGTCAGCCCGCCCAGCAGCGGCGAAACTGCTTCCAGTGCGAGCTGGAAGGCGATGCCGGGCAGCGCTGCGGTGATGTTGCGCAGCATGTTCTTGAACTCTTCGGCCGAGATGTGCGAGAAGGAGCCGCCGAACACGTCGATGCCGCCGCAGCCGGCCTTGGCGCTGGGGAACTGGATGGCCGCGAGCTGGTACACCTTGTTCGGTGAGCGCATGAAGAAGCTGCCGCCGGTGTAGGTGTTGAAGGTCTGCCCCTTGAACGCGCCCGGCGCCGTGTAGTTGCCGATCGCGCCCAGGTTGTTGAACATGGTGTTCACCTCGGCGTTGAGGTCGCCGGCGCGCAGGGACAGCGGCTGCAGGATCAAGGCGGCGGCTGCGATGGCGACGCCGGTGCGGCGCCAAGCATGGAACCGATAGAACAGCGGCGAAGGCGTGGGCATGGGGAACTCTCCGAGATCGAGGCGGCCGTCAAGGCCGGGCAAGTTGGCGCACGGTGCTCGGCACCATGGCCGCGTAGCCGGGGGCCGAGACGGCGGCGATGCGTTCGAGCAACTGGGCCTCGGACAACACGCCGAAGCCGATGGGGGTGATCTTTCCGGTGAAAGGCTGGGCGAGGTAGACGGCGGGCACCTGCGTCACCCTCAATGCCGTGGCGATGCCGTTGTCGCGGCGGGCGTCGGCGAAGCCCGGCATGGCACCACCGTCCACGCTGACCGCTTCCACCCGAATGCCATGGCGGGCCTGGAAGGCTTCCAGGGTCGGCGCGAAAGCGTGGCAATACGGGCAATCGCCACGGAAGAAGAAGATCAGCACGTGATCGCGCCCCAGGTCGCCGATGGTGCGCGAGCGTTCGGTGAGCTGCTGCTGTTCGAACACCTCCAGCGCCTTGGCATTGACCGGCCGGCCCTGCACCGTGGGGTCGAGTTCCGGCGTCGACCAGGCGACGCGTTGCGCCACGTCCGCAAAGGTCGAGGCGCGCGCCACCACCTGCGACTCCAACTCCATGTAGCGCCGCACATTGGCCTCGCTGGGCCGCATGATCGCGACGTTGCGCACCTCCTCCAGCGTCTTCTGCAGGCGTTCGAACTCCAGCAGCTCGGGTGGCCTGGTCGGCGTCACCGGTGCTGTCTTGGACGTCGCGGAAGGGCCTTTGGATGGCGCTGGTGGCGTGGGGGGGAGCAGGCGCCGCTCGCCCTCGACCTCCGGTTCTTCGTAGAAGTGCCAGCCGCGCCAGGCATCGCCCCAGAAGCGGGTAGGCGCCTCCTGGGCCGAGGCGAGTGCCGACAGGAGGCAGAGCGCAGCCGCGAGCAGAAGGCGCGCTGTCATGGCCGTTCCTCTTGCAACGACTTCGGCGGCAGGCCGTCGCGGCAGTAGTTGATGCCGAAGTCCACGGTCTGCCGCCGCGGCGCGGGCACGCCGGGCAGTTGCACCCCGTCCTGCCAGAAGCGCACCTGCAGCCGGCGGCAGCCGGCCTGGGCGTAACGACGCGCGGTGCTGACGTCGATGTAGATCGGCGTCGTGGCCTTGAAGCGCTGCGTGATGGCGTCGGCGATCTGCCCGGACAACACACCGTGGGCCTGGCCGTCGGGCGCGTCGATCGCCGCGACGAGCAGCGATCGGGCATCGGCCACCGAAACACGCGTGGGGCGCTGTTGGGCGAACCCGCTGCCAGGCAGCCAAGGCAGCGCGGCCAGCAACAGGCAAAGCACGGTTCTCACGGTTCTCATTGGCACTTCCCCTGGCCGTAGTAGCAGGTGGGCACACGGCCGGCGCTGTTGGTTTGCAGCGCACCGACGTCGGGCAGCACCGGAACGAGCGAGGCATAGAACTCCGACAGGTCCATGCGCGCGAAGTCCAGCGTCTGCAACTGCGCCACCGTGAAGCCGGAGCAGTCCGGGCTCTCGGCGCCACCCCAGCCCTTGCCGATCTGCGCGCGCCCCTGTTCGTTCACGATGCGCGCCAGCATCGAGTTGAAACAGCACTTGGATGTGGTGTGCTCGACGCAGGAGACGCAGACGCCCAGGACTCGAAAGCACGACGAGCACCAAGTGCCTATGGTGTGGCAGAGCCGGGCACCTTCCTTCATGGCCAGCTTGCCCTCGTCCTCGTTGCAGGACATCATGGACATGATGATGTAGATGATCACGGCAATGACCAGCGTCCAGGGGTCGAAGGCGACGACCAGGGTCTCGCTGGAGTACACGGCGACCGATCCCGCTGGCAGCGCCGCGCCGTTGACCGCGACCGTCACGCCGTAGCTCGTGAAACTGCCGCTGAAGCCGCCGCCCATCAGCAGCGCCGACATGCCCTGGTAGATGAACTGCTGGTTCTCCGAGTTCATCAGCACGTCGTAGACCAGGCGCGAACCTGTGCCGAACAGGCTCTGGTTGGTCATGCCGGCACCCGCGCCGTCGCTGTAGCAGCAGTTCTTCAGCAACCGGTTGCGGCAGCGGTTCTGCTCGCCCTTGAAGACCTGCATGCGGTCGGTGTCGAGATAGATGCCGGCCTCGCGCGCTGCCTCCAGCATCGACATGCTGCGGCCGAAATCGGCGTCGTTCGTGTAGCTGATGTCGAAGCAGCTGCCTTGGAAGCAGAAGACGTTGGACGGGCAGTTGCTGGCGCTGGTGACGGTCTGCGCGGCGACGGGGCAGCTGTAGCTGTCGGCGTAGACCTCGCACACGCCGGTCACTGCATTGGTTCGTTGGCAGGTCGAGCCGGTGGCGGTGCAGCCTTGTGCCACCAGCGGCGCGCACTGGTCGGCCGGCGCACCGCTGCTGCAACTCATGCTGCTCTCGTACTGCCAGCAGTCCCGGGAGATCGCTACACCATCGATCACCTTCGTCGCCGGGCCATCGATGCAGACGGCGGCCGTGTTGACCGTGCAGCGACCACCATCCGCCAGGGCCGGGCACTGATCGTCCCAGCGGTCCGATTCGGTGATGGCGGTCTGCGGCTTGGTGTAGATGAGCCGCATGGTCGGGATCGGTCCATAGGCCGGGTTCGGATCCCAACCGATCACCGCGCGGTCGCCGTCGAGGTTCCAGTAGTAGGCCGAGTAGGTGCCGGTCAGGTCGTAGCCGACGTAGGGCGTTGGGCCGCCGGCAGGCGCATAGCACTTGGCACCGTCCAGCAAGCTGGTCGTGCAGCCGTTGTCGCCCTGGCAGACGCTGTCCTGGATGTTCTCGCCGCTCAGGGTGCCGGCGCGGCAGGCGGCGTAGCGCTTGAGGAATGGCTCGACGCTGGTGCAGGTGTAGCCCGAGTCGGCATTGCCGGTGCAGCTCTCCTGCCGGTCTGCCGCGATCATCGCAGTCAGGCTGCAGGTACTGCCCGCGCAGGACTTGTCGGCCACCCAGACGCCGGTGGTGATCGGCTGGCCGTCCACCGAATAGCCCGTCGACAGCACCGCGACCATCTGCGGAAACACCACCGGCGTGCTCATGCCCACGTTGAAGAAGGCCAGCGGCGAACCATCCTGGGTCACGCGGAAGTGCTGCGCGGTCTCCGGGCGGTCGGGAGTGCACTGCGCGTCCAGGCCGGTGCGGCCCGACTCGGCGTGGGCGAACCAGTCGCCCGGCGTGCAGTTGGTGCTGCGCGCGACCCCGACCGACAGCGTGCGCGCGCAGCTGTAGTTGCCGACGCCCTCGTAGCGCAGGCAACTGCGGGGCTGGGTACCCGCCGGCACCGCCGTCATGGTCGTGGTGCAGCCGCTGTAGTACGAGGCCAGGCTGTCGAGCGCCAACGACGGGCTGCGCACGATGTCGTGTGCGGACACCACGGCCGGGTCGTTGGCGCTGACCGCGGCGCGCGGCGTATTCGCCGAGGTTGTGGCACCGCGCTGCGCCTGACACACCGGGTCGTTGGGCAACGTCGCGCACAGTGCCAGGCGTGCGTTGCCCTGCGTAGCCAGGTTGGGCTGCCGGTAGTAGGTCGATTCGGGCGGCGTGGTCGTGTAGCCGGGCACTACGGCCGTGGCGCCGGGCGTCGTCACGCTGCCGCGCGCGACGGGGTTGGCGGCCTGGCCGGCCGCGACACCTTCTTCGTGCGGACCGGCGACGGCGGCGGTCTGCGTGGTCACGAAGCAGACCAGCGTGACCCAGGTGACGAACTTGCGGAAGATGGACATCGTGCCTCCTCAACGGTGCAGCCGCTTCAGGAAGCCGCCGGCATCCTTGGCAAAACCCGGCGCTGAGCGCTGGATGTGGGCCAAGGCATAGCCCACGCTGACGTCACCGGCTGCGCGCGCGAAGCGGTCGCCTGCCACGCACAGGCCAGTGGCGCAGGGCTGCGGCAAGGTGCCGTCGCGCACCAGCACGAAAGTCGGCGTCTGGGTGACCGCATAACGGTCGAAGGCCTGCGGGTCGATCTGCACGGCCACCTTGCGGCTGCCGATCAACTGCTGCACACGCGCGACCGTGCGCACCAGCGAGCCCTCAGCCAAGCCGCGCAGCACCAGCGAGGCTTGCGCGCGCGCCGCCTGGTCGACGAGCCGGGTCAGCGTGGCATCGGGCATCGCGAAGCTGATGAACACCAACAAGGTCGGCCCTGGGTTCGGGTGCAAGGCCGGCTGCCCGGCGGTCGCGTCGAAGCCGCGTGCCAGCGCGTCCAGATCCAACGGCGCTCGGGTCGCGGGTTGCGGCAAGGCGTCGATGCGTGGGGTGGAGGGGATCGGTGCCTGGCGCAGCTCGGCTTCGCTGGGCATGCGGTTTCGTTCGCGCGCGCGCTGGATGTCCTGCTCGCTGACCGTTGGCTGCGAGCGCCTGACGCGCTCGATGTCCGCGTCGGTGACGGCCGGCGTGGCCTGCGCGTGCACGGCGGAGGCAGCCAACGCCAATGCGGCGGCAAGCCCCAGGTGATGAAGCTCAGTACCCCACACAGCAGTTCCTTTTGCGAAACAACATGAAGGCGAAGTCCTCGCCGCGCACCGGGTACTCCTTGCCGGCGCCCCAGACGATGGTCGAGCGCCCGAAGGGCTGGCAGCAGCGGCCGCCGTCCTTCGCGGTGTTGGCAATGGGGTATGTGAGCTGGGTCTTGTAGGCCGTCTTGTCCATCGCCGGCAGGAAGTAGGGCCCGCACAGGCCGGCCTGGCCGTGCCAGCCCCAGGCCAGCAGTTCGCGGTGCATCTTGGCCGTCAAGCGCTGGGCCAGCAGGGCTGCAGTGCGCACGCCACCCATGTGGTACGGCACATGGCCGTCCAGGGGGTACATGCCGCCCTGGCAGCCGGCGCACCAGAACATCTCGGCGATGCCGAAGCCCGCCGTCGCGGCCACGCAGTCGGCAGCGCAGGCGGCGACCGCGACCGGGTTGGCGAACAGCACTGCCTCGGGGTTGAGGATCAGCGTCAGCTCATCGTCGTTCCACAGCGGATCAACCTCGGTCATGTAGGCCAGGTCGAAGGAGCCGCGCTCGAGGCAAGGGAAGTCGGTCACGACCTCCAGCCAGTACAGCACGGGGTTGATGTAGAAGTGCGCCTGGTAAAAACTGCCGCCGTCACCATCACCTTCGGGCCGCGTGAAGCGTGCGGCCGACGGCGCGCCGATGCCTGGGTCGAGGTCGATGCCGCCGAGTGATGCCAGGCAGAAGGGCTTGCGCACCGCCTCGACGTGGCGCGCGGGTTCCCAGAAGCCGATCGACAGGCCGATGCTCGGGTTCACGCCGCAACTGCACACAGGGCTGGCCGGATTGGGGATGTCTTCCTGGCCGTCGAAGTTGGCGATGGTCGCGCTGCCGATGCTGATCGGCAGGATGCAACTCCAGCAGATGTCGGTGATCGGATTTGGGAACTTGCCGGTGCAGGTCAGACTGTCGGAGGCGGCTGACCAGCCTGACACGGTGAACAGAGCGAGCGCAGCCAGCCAACGTGCGATGCGAAGCAGATGGTGGAGAGCTGATTTCATCGCGTCACCAACTCATCCACGCGCAGGCGCAGGCCCTCTTGCGACACCAGCGCTGGAACCTGCCGGATCCCCAGGCGCCGCGTCAGCGCGCCCTGCTGGTCGTAGTAGACCGGCCGGCGCCAAGCCTTCATCAGGTCCAGGTAGGAGCCGCCGGTCAGGACGGGCTTGATACGTGCTTCACCGGCCAACAACCCGCGAGCCTGTGCCACCTGGCGCTGGTCGCGCGCATCGAAGAACAGCAGCCGCGTGGACAGCGACACCACCTCCAGCGGGTTCTTGCGCGTGCCGGCCGCAAAGAGCAGGTGGCCGCTGGCATCGGTGACATTGCGGTCCAACGTGAAGCTCGGGTCGACGTAGAAAGTCCGTGCCGCTTCGGTGGCATGCAGTCCAGCGACCGGCACGGGCTGGCGCACCGCGTCGATGCCGCGTGCCCTTGCTTCGTCCATCAGGCGCTGCAACTCGCCGCTGCGCTCCTTCTCGCGCAGGCGCTTCTCGATGTCAGCGAGCAGGTGTGGCTCGGCGATGCCGTAGGTGGGGCCGATCGTGCCGAGGTCCACGGCGCGAGCCGCGCTCATGCCCAGCAGCGCGAGCGTGGCCATTCCCATCAGGGGGAGGGCTCTCATCGACGGCCTCCGCAATCGACACGCTGGGCCAAGGCACTCAGTGCCTCGGCGTCGCGCAGTTGGCTCGCCCGGATCATCTCCATCAGGACCGGGTCGCCGCTGCCGTTGGACATGGCCCGGCGCAAGGCCGCCGTCGTGAGGGCCCGGCGGCAGCGCTGCTCGAATGCCTGTACATAGGCCTGTGCACCCTCGCGCGCGGCCGGGGCGATCTGTTCGAGCAACCCCAAGTAGTCGGCCATCGGCATCTCGCCGGACGTGGGCGCCGAGGCCGAGGTTGATGCCGGCTGGGCTTGCGCGGCCGTCGCAAGCAGCAGGGCCAACACGGGGACAGAGGTGCGGTTCATCACAGTCCTCAGAACAGCGGAAGCACCGTACCCAGCACCTGTTCCGCGCGCACCAGACCGCTGGCGCGGTAGCGCGAATCGAAAGAATCGGGGCCGGTGCCCTGCACGTAGTAGTGCCCGGGTGGAATCACCGTCGCGGCGATCGGCTCCAGCGGCCTCCGGTCGAAGGCATGGGTCTTGGCCATGCCGACCACCTCGCCGTTGATCGAGACC
>CAYREA010000093.1:0-17531 GCA_964423075.1 uncultured Rubrivivax sp.
TCGTGCACGATGCAGGCGCCGTTCCACAGCAGCATGTCGGCGCCGGTCTGCTCCTGGATGTAGCGGCCCAGGTGGCGGTCGGGGGCCCACAGCACCTTGTGGCCTTGCTCCTTCAGGTGCTGCACGATGGCCAGGGCGCAGGAGCTGGTGACCATCCAGTCGGCGCGCGCCTTCACCGCCGCGCTGGTGTTGGCGTAGACGACGACCTGGCGGTCAGGGTGCGCGTCGCAGAAGGCGGCGAAGTCTTCGGGCGGGCAGCCCAGGTCGAGGCTGCAGGTGGCGTCGAGGTCGGGCATCAGCACGCGCTTGTGCGGCGACAGGATCTTGGCGCTCTCGCCCATGAAACGCACGCCGGCCACCACCAACGTGGTGGCGGCGTGGTCGCGGCCGAAACGCGCCATCTCCAGCGAATCGGCGACCAGGCCACCGGTTTCCAGCGCCAGGTCCTGCAGGTCCCCGTCGACGTAGTAGTGGGCGACGAGTACGGCGTTCTGCGCCTTCAGCAGCGCGGCGATGCGGGCCTTGGCGGCCTGGCGCTGATCGGGCGGCAGCGCCTGCGGCACCTTGGCCCAGGCGTGCGCGGTGCAGCTGGCGCCGCTGGCGTCGGGGCGGGTGTAGTCGTAGAGAACCTGGTCCATCGCTCTATGGTAGACGCGCCGGCTTGCCAAAGAAGCGGGCAGGGGGAGCGCCCACCGAGCGCCGCACCATGGCCGTGAAGGCGCTGGCACTGGCGTAGCCCAGCTCGGCCGCGATCAAACCCATGGGCCGGCCGCGCGCCGCCAGCGTCATCGCGTGGGCCAGCAGCACCTGCTGGCGCCAGGGGCCGAAGGAACTGCCCAGTTCCTGGCGGAACAGGCGCGCCACGGTGCGCGGGCTGGCGCCGGCTTCGGCCGCCCAGCCTTCCAGCGTGGCGTGGCGCACCGGGTCGGCCAGCACCGCTTCGCACAGGTGGCGCAGGCGCTTGTCCTGCGGCAGTTCGATGCCCAGCCGCACCGGCGCAGCGCGGCGCAGTTCGTCCAGCGCCAGGTCACCCAGGCGGCGCTCGCGCGCCAGCATGGCGGCGTCGGCGGTGCCGCGTTCGCTCGTGCCGTCCATCTGCAGCACCAGCTCGCGCAGCAGGGCCGAGACCTCGAGCACGCGGCAGGAGCGCCAGGCGGCCTGCTCGTCCTGGTGGATGTAGAGCGAACGCAGCTCGGCGGCTTCCACCACCGTCACCGCGTGTTCGACGCCGGGTGGTATCCACACCGCGCGCCAGGCCGGCACCAGGTAGGTGGCGTTCTCGGCCGTGATGCGCGCGACACCGCTGACGCAGATCGCCACCTGGGCCCAGGCGTGGCGGTGCGGCTGGATCTCGGTGTCGCTTTCCAGCCGCTGCGCCTTGGCGCGCACCGGCCTGTCGGCGGTGGGGCTGAAGTGCCGCAGGTCACTGGGCGGCAGCAGCGAACGGTGGCGAGGGCGTGGCACGAATTCGATAGAAGTTGACGAGCTATCGTAACTCCGCCGAACTGCCGACACCTACAGTGCGCCCATGAACACCTTGGCCCTGCCCGCCGGCGGCTGGCGCCGCGACGCCACCGTCATCGGGCTGGTGGGCGTGGCGCACAGCATCAGCCACTTCTGCCAGCTCCTGCTGGCGCCATTGTTTCCCTGGCTGAAGGACGCTTTCGGCGTCAGTTATGCCGAACTCGGCTTCCTGCTGACCATCTTCTTCGTCACCTCGTGCGCGGTGCAGGCGATGTCGGGCTTCTGGGTCGACCGGCATGGCCCGCGCCCCGTGCTGTTCACCGGGCTGGCGCTGCTGGGCGCGGCCGCTTTCGGCTACGCCGCCAGCCCGAACTACCTGTCGCTGGCCCTGTGTTCGGTGGTCGCCGGCATCGGCAACGGCGTGTTCCATCCGGTGGACTACACCCTGCTCAACCGCAAGGTCGACAAGCTGCGCCTGGGCCATGCCTACAGCGTGCACGGCATCACCGGCAGCCTGGGCTGGGCGCTGGCGCCAGTGCTGCTGGTGCCCTTGACCCTGGCGTACTCGTGGCGCGTGGCGCTGGTGGTGGCGGGCCTGCTGGCCTATGCCGTGCTGGCCCTGCTGTGGACGCAGCGCGAGCACCTGTCGCTGCCCGCGGCGCAGCCCGTGGCCCAGGCCCAGGCGGCTGCCGAAGGTTCGTTCGACTTCCTCAGGCTGCCCGCCGTGTGGATGTGCTTCGGCTTCTTCTTCTTCTATGCCGGGGCCTTGTCCATCGTGCAGACCTTTGCCCCGCAGGCCGCGCGCGACCTGCACGCGGTGCCACCGGCGCTGGTGGCCATCTGCCTGACGGTCTACATGGTGTGCGCGGCCAGCGGCATGGTGCTGGGCGGTTTCCTGGCTTCGGCGCGCCCCGAGCGCTGCGAGCGCGTCGTGGGCATCGCCTTCGGCCTGGCTGCAGCAGTGGCGCTGTGGGTGGGTTTCGGCACCATGCCAGCGGCGCTGGTGCCTGTGGCCTTCGGCGCCATGGGTTTCGTCACCGGCTTGTCAGGCCCCTCGCGCGACATGCTGGTCAAGCGGGCGACGCCGCCCAATGCGACCGGCCGCGTCTACGGCGTGGTCTACGGCGGCCTCGACATCGGCCAGGCCCTCGTGCCCATCGCCATCGGCCTGCTGATGGACCAGGGCCGGCTGTCCGCTGTGTGGCTGGCGCTGGCCGTGCTGCAGGGCGTGCTGATCTTCAGTGCCTTCCGCGTCGGGCACATGCGGGTGGGCGCGGCGGCCTGAGTCTGTGTGCGCCGTGCTGTCGCCCTGTCGGCGCCAGGGTCTCACTGACTTGAGTGCGAACAGCGCAGGCCCGGCACTCGGGGGATTCAACTAAACGAAAGTCCTGTGTCGTGGCGGAAAATGCTCCGTTGCATGTCACGCGGAGCCCTCTTGCCGAATCCAGCCCCCACCGCACCGGCGACCGGCCTGCAGCGCAGGCACCTGCTGGGCGGCGCCGTGGCCGCGCTGGCCCTGCCGGCGCCGGCTGCGCCCAAGCCGCTGCTGGTGGGCGGCCTGCCCGTCACCTGCAACCTCACCCTGCCGGTGGCCTGCGTGGCCCGCGCCACGGCCAACGCCGCGGCCAAGGCCGGCGGGCCTGCCTTCGAGTACGAGTACAGCAAGTACAACGGCTGGCCCGAGATCAAGGAATCGCTGATGACGGGCCGCATCCAGGCCGCCTACATGCTGGCGCCGCTGGTGATGGACCTGGCCGACAAGAAGATCCCGGTCAAGATCGTCTCGCTGGGCCACCGCTCGGGCGCCGTGATCATGGTGCGCACGGACTCGGCCCACCAGCGCTTCAAGGACCTCACCGGCAAGCGCATCGCCATCCCCAGCCGCTTCGCGGTCGACTTCCTGTTCCTGCGCAAGATGCTGGCGCGCGAGGGCATGACGCCCAAGGACATCCAGATCGTCGAGATGCCGCCACCCGACATGCCGGCCGCGCTGTACGCCAAGGCGGTGGACGCCTACTGCACCGGCGAGCCCTTCGGCGCTGCCGCACAGCGCGCCGGTTATGCGCGTGCGCTGCGCATGACGCGCGACGAGTGGCGCAACTACATCTGCTGCGTGCTGACGGTGCGCGAAGAGCTGATCAAGGACAACCGCCCGCTGGTGCAGGACCTGGTGAACCACGTGCTGGGTGCCGGCCAGTGGCTGGACGAGAAGCAGGACAACCGCAACAAGGCCGTCAGCATCGCCGCCGGCCGCAAGTTCTTCAATCAAGACCCGAACATCATCCGCTTCGTGATGGAGAACCCGGTCGACCGCGTCACCTACGGCGACCTGCGCATGATCCGCACCGAGTTCGAGGAACTGATGCAACTGTCCATCGAGGCCGGCACGCTGAAGAGCCCGGTGCCCTACGAGAAGTACATGGACGAGAGTTTTGCCAAGGCGGCGCGCGCCGCCGCCATACCGCTGTGAGCCCGATGAGACGCGGCCTGCCTGCCTTGTGTTTCGCCCTCAGCCTGGGCGCTGCGGCGGCCCCCACGCTCAAGGCCGGTGTGTTCGAGCCTCCGCGCCTGGCGCCCGAACTGATGCTGCGCGGCTCCGACGGCCAGGAGCTCAAGCTCGGCCGCTATCGCGGCAAGCTGGTGCTGATGTCCTTCGGTTTCACGTCCTGCCCGGCCGTCTGCCCGGCGACCCTGGCCACGCTGGCCCAGGCGCGCAAGCTGCTGGGGGCGCAGGCCGATGCGGTGCAGGTGGTGTTTGTCACCGTCGACCCCGAGCGCGATGACCCGCAGCGCATGAAGACCTACCTGGCTGCCTTCGACAAGAGCTTTGTCGGCGCCACCGGCACGCCGCAGGCGCTGGAGGCCGTGCGCAAGAGCTACGGTGTGAGTGCGCGCAAGGTGCCCATGGCCGATGGCTACCTGTTCGACCATTCCTCGTCGATCTTCCTGATCGACGCCCAAGGCCAGCTGCGCGCCCTGATGCCCTACGGCCGCGAGGCCAAGGACTTCGTGCACGACATCAAGCTGCTGCTGGCGCAGTGAGGGCGGCCCATGGTTCTGCGCACGTCCTGGCGCGCCGCCCTCATCTCGTTCGCCGCCATCGTGCTGGCGGGGCTGGCCTGGGCCGCGCTGGCGCCGCTGCAGCCCGCTTCGCGCGACCAGCTGTTCGAGATCCCGCACGGCACCTATGCGCGCCGCATGGCGGGCAACCCGGTCGAGATCCTGCCCGACACCATCCGCCTCACGCTGGGCCTGAAGGACGTGCTGCTGCTGCGCAACCTGGACGAGGTGCCGCAGGTCTTCGGGCCGGCGCTCATCATGCCCGGCCAGAGCTTTCGCCTGCCCTTCGAGGTGGCCTCCACCTACAGCTTCGCGTGCACCGCGCATGCCAGCGGGCAGATGAGCGTGATCGTCGAGCCAGGCCCGAGCGGCCCCTGGCAGACCTTGCGCTGGCGCGTGCAGCAACTGATGCGGCTGTGGGCCCGATGAGGGCCCGCCGATGAGGGCCCGCCGTCTGCGCGAGGCGGTGCCGCCGCTGCTGGTGATGGCCGCGGTGATCACCGTCTGGTGGGTGGTGGTGGTGCAGACCGAGAGCGCCATCTTCCCCACGCCACTGCAGGTGCTCACCGGCGCCTGGGAGCTGGCGCAGGACGGCAGCCTGTGGGAGCACATCACCGCCTCGCTGTTCCGCGTGGGCGCCGGCTTCGGCCTTGCGCTGCTGCTGGCGGTGCCGCTGGGCCTGTGGATGGGCTGGGTGGCCGGTGCCTACCGCACCTTCAACCCGATCTTCCAGATGCTGCGGCCGATCTCGCCCATCGCCTGGATCCCGCTGGCCATCCTGTGGTTCGGCGTGGGCGACCTGTCACCGATCTTCCTGATCTTCATCGCCTCGGTGTTCCCGATGATCGTGCAGACCACCGCCGGCGTGCACACCATCGAGCGCCGCTACCTGCGCGCGGCGGCCAACTTCGGTGTGTCGCGCAGCAGGCTGTTCCGCCAGGTGGTGATACCGGCCGTGCTGCCCGAGATCATCGTCGGCATGCGCATCGGCATCGGCGTGGCCTGGCTGGTGGTGGTGGCGGCCGAGATGATCGCGCTGCGCTCGGGCCTGGGCTACATGATCATGGACTCGCGCAACGCCGGCAACCGCTACGACCTGGTGATCGCCGGCATGATCCTCATCGGCCTGATCGGGCTGCTGCTGGACGGCACCACGCGTTTGCTGGAACGGCTGAAGATCGTGAAGTGGCGCTATGTCCGCTGAGAAGATCACCGTCCAGGGCGTCACGAAGAGTTTCGCCGCGCTGCCCGTGGTGGGCGGCGTCAGCTTCAGCGTGGCCGAAGGCGAGTTCGTCGCCATCGTCGGCCCTTCGGGCTGCGGCAAGTCGACGTTGATGAACATCATCGCCGGCTTCGAGCGTGCCGACGGCGGCAGCGTGAAGGTCGACGGCCGCGAGCAGCACGGCCCCAGCCCCAAGGGCATCGTGATCTCGCAGCACGGCTCGGTGTTCCCCTGGCTCACGGTGCAGCAGAACCTGATGTTCGGGCTGAACGGCAATCAACATGGTGACAAGGCCGCGCTGGCCGATCACTACGCCGAGATGGTGGGGCTGAAGGGCTTTGAAGCCGCGTATCCGCACGAGCTGTCGGGCGGCATGTTGAAGCGCGTGGAGCTGGCGCGCGCCTTCGTCGTCAAGCCCGACATCCTGTACATGGACGAGCCCTTCTCGGCGCTGGACGCGCTGATGAACCTGCGCATGCGCAACGAACTGCTGCGCATCCTGGGCGAAGAGCGGCACACGGTGCTGCTGATCACGCACGACGTGGAAGAGGCCGTCTACATGGCCGACCGCATCATGGTGCTGTCGGCGCGGCCGACGACCATCCAGGCCACCTTCGAGGTGAAGCTGCCGCACCCGCGGCGCCTGGCCAGCCCCGAGGCGCAGGCGCTGCGCGAGGCGGTGCTGAAGGAACTGGGGCTGTAGCGCGCCTTCAGATGCGCATGGCGCCGCCACCGAACAGGCCGATGAGGCCGATGACGATCAGGTAGATCGCGACGATGTAGTTGAGCAGCCGCGGCATCGCCAGGATGAGGATGCCGGCGAGCAGCGAGATGATGGGCGCAAGGCCGACGTGGATGTTCAAGGTGCAGTCTCCGGTGGACGGTGCTGCCAGCATCGCGCGCCGGGGCCGGTGCCGGTAGCGGCACATCGGCCGCCCCCGCGTAGGCCGGCGCCTCGTCCTACTGCGTCGCGTCGTGTCGGACTATGGTGGCCGGCCGCGGCGGCGGCCACAGTCGGATCTCCCATCCACCGACTCCGACAGGACCACGATGACCACCACCTTCAGCACGCTCGCCCTTGCCCTTGTCGCCGGCCTTGCAATCGGCGGTTGCGCCGGCATGTCCAAGCAGGAAGTCAGCACGGTGACCGGTGCCGCGGTGGGTGCCGTGGCCGGCTCGGTGGTCGGTGGGCCGGCCGCCACCGTGGGCGGCGCCGTGGTGGGTGGTGTCGTCGGCAACGAACTGGGCAAGAAGAAGTAGGCCGTGCCCCAGCACCGTCACACGCAGTGGCGGTGCCTTTCGATGCAGGTGTTCAGCACCTCGCCGCCATCCCGCTTCCACCAGTTTTCGGTGGAGAAGATCTCGACTTCGCTGTAGCCGGCGTAACCCTGCGCCTCCACCCAGCCGCGGATGCGCGGGATGTCGATCACCCCGTCGCCCATCATGCCGCGGTCGTTCAGCAGGTCCGTCGTGGGCGTGAGCCAGTCGCAGACGTGGAAGGCCAGCAGGCGTTCGGTGCCGGCCCGCGCGATCTGCTGCTCCAGCTTCGGGTCCCACCACACGTGGTAGACGTCGACGGCCACGCCGATGGCGCCGCTGCGTGACGGATCGAGCGCGTCGCACAGGTCCAGCGCCTGCTCCATCGTGTTGATGCAGGCGCGCTCGGCGGCGTACATGGGGTGCAGCGGCTCGATGGCCAGCGGCAAACCACGTTCACGCGCCGCGTCCAGCAGCATCGCCACGCCATCGGCCACCTGCGCGCGCGCGCCGGCGATGTCGCGGTGCGCCGCCCGGCCGGCCAGCGCGCCCGGCAGGCCGCCCACCACCAGCACCAGGCAAGGCGCCTTCAGCTCGCAGGCTTCGTCCAGCGCGCGCAGGTTGTCGCTGCGCACGGCCTCGCGCGAGGCGCCGTCGGTGTGGGTGAACATGCCGCCGCGGCAATAACCCGACAACTGCATGTCCAGGGCGCGCAGCTGAGCCGCCGTGGCCTGCAGGCCGGCCGCGGCCACCTGGTCGCGCCAGGGCGACACGGTGCGGATGCCGCGCGCGGCGCAGGCATCCAGGATCTTTGGCAGCGGCCAATCCTCGCCGCGCTGCCTGCGCACGGTGGCGGTGTTGATGGACAGCCAGCGGTGGTCGGCGCTGAAGTCCCTCATCAGGTCTCCACGCCGTGCAGCGACAACAGCGTCTTCATGCGCGCGGCCGCCAGTTCGGGCTGTTCGATCAGCCCGGCCGCGTCAGCCAGCCTGAACAGCTGCACCAGGTGCGGCAGCGAACGTGTGCTCTGCTGGCCACCCACCATCACGAAGTGGTTCTGGTGGCCGTTGAGCCAGGCCATGAACACCACGCCGGTCTTGTAGAAGCGTGTCGGCGTCTGGAAGATGTGGCGCGACAGCGGCACCGTCGGCGCCAGGATGGCGTGGAAACGCGCCGTGTCGCCGGCGGCCAGCGCGGCCAGTGCGGCGCTCGCCGCCGGTGCGATGGCGTCGAAGATGCCCAGCAGCGCGTGGCTGTGCAGCACGCCGTCGCCGGCGATCAGCTCGGCGTAGTTGAAGTCGTCGCCGGTGTACATGCGCACCTTCGGCGGCAGGCGGCGGCGCATCGTGATCTCGGCTTCCTTGTCGAGCAGCGAGATCTTGATGCCGTCGACCTTGCCGGCATGGGCGTGGATGACACCCAGCGCGGTGTTCATGGCCGCGGCCGTGTCGCTGCTGCCCCAGTAGCCCTTGAGTGCGGGGTCGAACATGTCGCCCAGCCAGTGCAGCACCACGGGTTCACGCGCCTGGCTCAGCACGCGGTCGTACACGCGCTCGTAGTCGGCAGGGCCGGTGGCCACGCGCGCGAGTGCGCGGCTGGCCATCACGATGAGCTTGCCGCCGAGCTTTTCGATGGCCGCCATCTGCTCTTCGTAGGCGCGGATCACGTCGTCGACGCTCTTCGCATCCTCGGGCGCCAGATGGTCGGTGCCGCAGCCGCTGGCCAGCAGCGCGCCGGGGATGTCGCGCGCGGCCTCGATGCTGCGCGCGATGAGCTGCAGCGAAGTGGGCCAATCGAGGCCCATGCCGCGCTGCGCGGTGTCCATGGCCTCGGCCACGCCCAGGCCCAGGCGCCACAGGCGCTGGCGGTAGGCGATGGTGGCGTCCCAGTCGATGGCGCACTGCAGCCAGGGGTCGATGGCGGCACGCGCGTCGGCCACCACATGCGCGGCCGAGTAGGCGGTGCGCGTGAAGGGCGTGCCCGCGGCCGCCGGCCTGAAGGCGCCGGGGCCGCGCAAGGTGTAGGGCGCCAGCGTGCCGTCGGCGGTGGGCAGGGTGATCTTCAGCATGGCGGGCCTTGCTACAGGTTCAGCGCTTCCACGTCCACCCAACGGCGCTGCCTCCAGCTCTGCAGGGCAGCTTCCACCAGCTGCACACCCTTGGCGCCTTCGGGCAGGGTCCAGCGGTACGGCGCATCTTCCACCACGTGGCGGATGAAGGCCTCCCACTGGATCTTGAAGCCGTTGTCGTAGGGCTGCGTATCGGGGATCTCCTGCCACTGCTCGAGGAAGTTCATGGTCTGCTTGACGTCGGGGTTCCACACCGGCCGCGGCGTGGCCACTCGGCTCTGCGCGCGGCAGCTCTGCAGGCCGGCCACGGCCGAGCCGTGCGTGCCGTCGACGTGGAAGGTGACGAGGTCGTCGCGCCGCACGCGGGTGGCCCAGCTCATCGTCAGCTGCGCCACCACGGGTTCGCCGTTGTGGCCCTTCAGTTGCGCGGTGGCGTAAGCGGCGTCGTCGGCCGTGGCCTTGAAGGGCTGGCCGGCTTCGTCCCAGCGCTCTTCGATGTGCGTGGCCCCCAGGCAGCTGACCGACTGCACCTGGCCGAACAGGTTGTCGAGCACGTAGCGCCAGTGGCACATCATGTCCAGGATCATGCCGCCGCCGTCTTCGGCGCGGTAGTTCCAGCTCGGGCGCTGGATGGGCTGCAGGTCGCCTTCGAAGACCCAATAGCCGAAGTCGATGCGCACACTCAACATGCGGCCGAAGAAGCCGGCGCGGCGCAGCATGTCCAGCTTGCGCAGGCCGGGCAGGAAGAGCTTGTCCTGCACCGCGCCGTGCTTCAGGCCCGAGGCCTGGGCCAGGCGGCAGATCTCCACCGCCTCGTTCAGGTTGGTGGCGATGGGCTTTTCGCAGTAGACGTGTTTGCCCGCCTTCAGCGCCAGCGCCAGCAGGGTGGGGCGCATCTGCGTGGTGCCGGCGTCGAAGAAGACGCTGTTCTGCTTGTTGGCCAGCGCGGCTTCGAGGTTGGTGCCGAAGCGCGCCACGCCATGCTCCTTGGCCAGCGCCTCGATCTTCTCGGCATTGCGGCCGATCAGCACGGGGTCGGGCATCACCTTGGTGCCGTTGGCCAGCGTCACGCCGCCCTGGTCACGTATGGCCAGGATCGACCGGATCAGGTGCTGGTTCATGCCCATGCGGCCGGTCACGCCGTGCATGATGATGCCGAGCGTCTGGGTGCTCATCGCGTGGCTCCGTTCAGGGCGTGGGGCTCAGGCCGGCGGCCTTCACCAGCGCCGCGTTGGAGGCCACTTCGGTCTTGATGTAGGCGTCGAACTGCTCGGGCGTCAGCGTCCAGGCGTCGGCGCCCAGCTGCACGAAGCGCTCTTTCACGTCGGGCAGCGCCAGGGCCTTGATGACCTCGGCGTTGAGGCGGTTGACGATGTCGCGCGGCGTCTTGGCCGGCACCATCATGCCGATCCAGAAGTTGAACTCCGAGCCCGGCACGCCGGCCTCGGCCGTGGTGGGCACGTCGGGTAGCGCGCTGGCACGCTTGGGCGAACCGACGGCCAGCGCCAGCAGCTGGCCGCTGCGGATTTGCCCGATCACCGGCGCGATGGGCGAGAAGTAGTAGTCCACACGGCCCGACAGCACTTCGCTCACCGCCTCGGCCGAGCCCTTGAACGGGATGTTGGTGGCCTGGATGCCCGCGGCCATGCGGAACTTCTCGGCGTTGAGGTGGGTGGCGCTGCCCTGGCCGGCCGAGGCGAAGTTCATGCTGCCGGGCTTGGCCTTCGCCGCGGCCAGCAGTTCCTGCAGCGTCTTGATGCCCTTGCTGGGCGCGATCACCAGCGCGTTGGGCGTGCTCGAGATCGGCGTGACGCCGGCAAAGCCCGTGAGCGTGTCGAAGGGCAGCTTGGCAAAGGTGTGCGGGCTGACCGTGTGCGACGACGAGTGCACCAGGATCGTGTAGCCGTCGGGCTCGGCCGCCGCCACCGCGGCCTGGCCGATGGTGCCGCTGGCGCCGGCGCGGTTGTCCACCAGCACCTGCTGGCCGAGGCTGGCCGCGAGCTTGTCGCTGATGGCGCGGGCGATGATGTCCGTCGTGCTGCCGGGCGCGAAAGGCACGATCACGCGGATCGGCTTGTTCGGGTAGGCGCCTTGTGCGTGCACGGCAGGGGCCGCCAGCAGCGCGGCGGCCGACGACAGCAGCGCCAGGCAGGCGCGGCGGGTGGTTTCATTCGACATGGTGTCTCCTTGTCACTGTCTGGTGAATTGATCAGTTCGCGAGGGCATAACCCAGCACCACCTCGACGATGTGCGACAGGCGCTGGTTCAGGGCCTTGGGCGACATCAGGTCGCGCCCGAAGATGGTGGACAAAGTGTGCTGGTTCGAGAGGTAGAAATAGGCCAGGCCGGCGATGGAGATGTAGAGCTGCAGCGGGTCGACCCCACCGCGGAACAGGCCCTCGCGGCGGCCGCGCTCCAGCACCTCGCCCAGGGTCTGGATCAGCGGCGTGTTCATCTCGCGGATGCGGGTGGACTGCTTGAGGTGCCGCGCCTGGTGCAGGTTCTCGCTGTTGAGCAGGGTCAGGAACTCGGGGTGCGCCAGGTAGTGTTCCCAGGTGAAGGCCACCAGCTTGCGCAGCGCCTCCACCGGCGGCAGGTCGGCCAGGTGCAGCTCGCGCTCGGCTTCGCGGATGTCGGCGTAGGTCTGCTCCATCACGGCCAGGAAGAGCGCGTCCTTGCTGCCGTAGTAGTAGTAGATGAGCTTCTTGTTGACGCCGGCGCGTTCGGCGATGGCGTCGATGCGTGCGCCGCCCAGCCCGGCGCCCGAGAACTCGGCCATGGCGGCGCGCAGGATCTGCTGCTGTGTGCGGTCGGCATCGCGCGTGCGCAAGGGGACGACGGTGGCGGTGCTGGGTGCCATGGTCGAATAATTCACCAATTGGGGAATTGTGGCTTCGGGACAAACCCGGTGCCACCGGCGCGTGGCTGCGCCGCCTAGGGGGGCGCTTCGCCTTTACAAGGCAGGGGGCGCGACCTAGCATGCCCCGGCCATGTCGCCACCTTCACGCCCCCGCCGCGCACTCGGCGCCGCAGCCGCTCTCGTGGCCGGTGCCGCGGTGGCGCCGGTGCAGGCCGCGGTGCCGGCCGACCGCGCGGCGCTGCAGGCCCGCGTGGACGCGGTGCGCCTGGCGCTGCAGGCCGTGGCCGCCGAATCGGGCGTGCAAGCCTCGTGGACGGTCGCGCAGGCCACCAACTGGACCAACTGGCCGAAATGGAGCAAGTGGAGCAACTGGGCCAACAAGTGATGCCGCTGCCATGAAGCCGCTGAAGGATTGCGAGTACACGGCTTTCATCAGCTATGCGCACGCCGACGACGCGGCCTGGTTCAACTGGATCACCCAGTTCCGCAACGAACTGGAGCGCAGCCTGGGCGCCATGTTGCGTGGCGTGCGGCTGCCGCGTTTCCACCTCTCGGGCGAAAACGGCCCGGTCGCGGGCCAGCTGAGCGACGAGCTGCTGCGCCGCGTCGACGCCTCGTTCGCGATGATCATCGTGGTGCACGACAACTACGCACAAAGTGAGTGGTGCCTGAAGGAGCTGGCGTACTTCCGCGAGCTGTTCGGCGACGAGGGTTTCCGCGATCGCCTGTACATCGTGGCGATGTCCGAGGCGGCGATGCTGCAGGTGAGCAGCAGCGCGGCCTGGAAGCAGCTGCTGCCGGGGCAGGACCAGGTCTGGCTCGGCTTCTTCGATCCCACCGACAAGACCCGGCCGCTGGACATCTACATGGGCCCGGGCCTCGTCGCGCCGGCCTTCCGCGCGCCGTTCGAGCGCCTGCGCAGCGACTTCGCGGCCAAGCTCAGGCAGTCCGCCAGCGCGCCCGCCCAGGCACCGGTCGCGCCCAGGCCGGCGCCGGTGCCAGCGCCAGGGCCGGCTGCGGCCGGCGTGCTGCTGGGCTTTGTGCCGCCGGCCAGCGCGGCAGCCGCCGCGGCCGCGGTGCAGGCGCTGGCGGCGCAGGGCATCGGCGCCCGTCTGCTGGGCCAGGACATCGTGTTCAGCGACTTCGCCGACTTCGCCGCCGCCGAGCACCTGGTGCTGCCTTTCGACGACAACCCGCCGATGCTCACCGCGCTGGCTGCCGGGGGCCACCTCGAGCTGCAGAAGGACGCCTGGCTGAAGAAGGGCAAGTCACCCGACCTCCTGCACAGGCTGGACCTGCGGGCGCTGCCGCAATCCGTGGTGGCCCTGGCCGCGCAACTGCAGCCTCGCAGCGCGGTAGTGGCGACGCCGGGTGTGCAGGGCGTGCGCATCTACATCGAGAGCAACCGCCACGAGCGCACCTTGTGGGAGCCGCTGGGCGAGCAGATCCGGCGCAAGTGGGACGAGGTCTGCCGCAGCCTGGCACCGACGCGCGTGCCGCCGCTCACGCTGCGCACACGCGGCCTGCCGGTGGACCAGATCGACAGCTTCCCCACGCTGGATGACGCCGACGGCGTGGTGCTGCTGTGGGGCCGCAAGACCAGCGAGGCCCTGGTGGCGCAGATCAACAAGGTCGAGAACAAGATGCCGCCCGGGCGCGACGCCGCGCCCGGCATCGTGGCCTACCTGATGCCGCCGCAGCAGGCCAGCGAGCCGGTGCCGGCCTGGGGCTGGCAGGTGCTGCGTTTCAACGCCACCAGCGAGGACGACATCGACGTGGTGGACGACGAACGCGACGAGCTCAAGCGTTTCCTTAAGCGTGTGTTCGAACGGCGCCAGCTGCGCGACGGTGGTGGCGCCCCATGAACGCCGCGATGCCCAAGGACGCACGCTCGCGCCTGCCGCGCGAACCCTATCCGGGCCTGCGCCCTTTCCTCGACTTCGAGGCCGCTTTGCTGTTCGGCCGCGAGCGCCAGGTGCGCGAGGTGATCGAGCGCCTGCGCGACACCCAGTTCGTGGCCGTGCTCGGCGGTTCGGGCTCGGGCAAGAGCAGCCTCATCCACGCCGGCGTGGTGCCGCAGCTGCGCAGCTTCGGCATCCCCGACGCCGGTGATCTCTGGCTGCCGCTCACCTGCACACCCGGCACCAACGTCGGTGCCGAAGACAGCGCCACGCGCCGCCACTCGCCCGTCACGCGGCTGGCGCGGCGCTTCGCGGCGCTCTTGAAGTCGCGCGGCAGCGACGAGGCCGACGCCTTGCGCCAGAACGAGATCGCCGAGGTCTTCCGCCAGGAGGCCGGTTTCGCGCGCCTGCTCGACACCTACGGCGCCGAGCTGGCCGTGCCACCCGGGCCCGATGCCTCGGAAGCGCGTGTGCTCTTCGTGCTGGACCAGTTCGAGGAGATCTTCCACCCCACCAACAAGGGCGTGGCCGACGCCTCGTTGCTGGTGGAGCGTGTGCTCGACCACTTCTTCAACCCGCATCCGCACTGCCACGTGGTGCTGACGATGCGCAGCGAGCACCTCAACGACTGCGCCGCCTACCTGGAGCTGCCCGACGCGATCAACAAGTCGTCCTACCTGATACGGCGCCTGGACGACGACGAGCTGCGCGAAGCCATCACCGGCCCGGCGCAGCGTTTCCTGCGCCTGCAGGCGCGCAGCGCGCAGAACGCCGGCCACACCACGCCGCTGCCGGCCGAGGTGCAGTTCGAGCCCTCGGTGCTCGACCGCCTGCTGCGCGACGCCAAGGCCATCACGCACGACCCCGACCACCTGCCCCTGCTGCAGCACCTGCTGGCGCGGCTGTGGGAAGCGGCGCTGGAACGCGAAGAGATGGACGTGCCCGTGCCTTCGCGCATCACCCAGGCCGACCTGGCGCGCGCCGTGGCCGGCGGCACGGCCGCCACGCCGGGTGAACCGCATGGCCTGGACGAACGCGTCAACACCCTGCGCGCCTGCGTCGAGAACTGGCCCGAGGCCATCTACAAGCTGCACGACGAAGCACAGCGCGCGCAGCTCGACGCGCTGTTCCGCCACCTGGCCTTCAAGGACCCCAACACCGGCCAGTACTCGCAGCAGCGCATCGACGTCGACGCCTGCGCCGCGCTGATCGGCGCGGGCACCGACCGCATTGTGCTGCGCGCGTTGCTGGGCGAAGGTTTCCTCGGCTCGGTGGACTACCTGTTCTGGGACGACGAAGACCCGGCGCGCGTGACGCTGAAGGTCTCGCACGAGTCCTTCATCCGCGGCTGGTCGCGCTTCCGCCGGCTGATCGACGCCGAGTCCGAGGGCTTCGACGAATTCGTCGGCCTGCTGCGCCGCTGCGCGGCCTGGGACGCCAGCGGCCGGCGCGAAGACCTGCTGCTGGAAAGCGGCGAGATGCGCCTGCTGCGCGAGAGTTCGTTCGAGCAGCGGCTGGCGCGGCCGGGTCAGCGCGAGGCCTGGTTCCGCTTCCTGCAGCTCGACCGCGACGGCGCGCGCCTGGGGCGCCAGGAAGGCTCGCTCGACCAGTTCCTTGCGCAGTCGGTTCAGCGCCTGGCGCTGCGCGAAGGCGCGGCCAAGCGGCGCAAGCGGCTGGCCTTGCTGAGCGTGCTGTCGGTGCTGCTGGTGCCGCCGGCCTTCTTCTCCATTGCGATCCAGATCCCGGTGACGCAGCGCGCGTCGTCGCTGCTGGACGCCGGCAACCGTGCCAACCGGGCGGCGCTGACGGCCGACTACCCCGGCATCGGCGCTGCGCAGCCGCCGCTGGACTCGCTGCTGCGCGCGGCCGAACTGATCGACATCGCACGCACCGGCCAGGGCAGCAGCCGCGCGCAGTTCTCGCAGTGGCTGCTGGACCGGCTGTCGTGGATCAGCCCGGTGCGGCGCCAGGGCGAGTTCCTGAACCTGGTGGCCGGCCAGGCCGAGCCGCCGGTGAACGGCAAGCTGCGCCAGCTGATGGGCACGGCACTGTGGTCGGCGGCGCCCCCCGGGGCGGCTGATGAGGCCCTGCCGCTGCCCGAGCCGCAGGTGCTGGAGTGCCAGCCGCGTGCCGACGGCTCGAGCGGGTTCACCCAGCCGCTCAACGGCCGGCTCTACGTGCAACCCGCCACCGAACGCAGCCGCGGCACGCTGCGGCGCGCGCTCTTCGTGCCCACGCAGGAAGCCGGCCGTGCCGATGCCATCGAGCTGCGCAGCGCCAGCTTCGACACCGTCAGTGCGCGCTGCGAGTTCGACCGCGTTGCGCTGCGGGTGCCGATGCGCCTGGACCCTGCCGTCATCATCGACGCCGGCCTGCGCTACGTGGCCTACAGCGCCGCCGGTGCGGCGGTGGAGGTGCCCTCCGTGACGGTGGAAGAACTGTCCTGGGACCGGCTGGAAGACAAGACCTCGCGCGCGCTGCAGACGCAGACCCGCGCCGTCATCACCCACCGCGACGCCGTGGCCGCGGTGCAGCGCGCAGCCGGCGTCGACCGCCTGGCGGTGGTGAACACCTGGCGCGTTCCGGGTGGCCGCACGCTGCAGGTGGGCGGGCAGGCCTGGCGCCTGGTGGCGCAGCAGGCGCTGCGCCTGCCGCCTGCGGCGCGCAGCGCAGACTTCGCCGCGCTGGTGCCGGTGCAAGACCAAAGCGCCTGCGGCCAGCTCATCGAAGGCTGGGTCGACGAACCGGGCTTCCGCACCGCGATGTTCGAGTACGGCGGCCAGTGTTACGCCATCACGCGCGGCAACCCCGACGGTTCACCGCCCGCGGCCGAGGACATGGCCGCGCGCGAGCAGGTGCTGGTGGCGGTGTACGAAAGGCCGAGCCAGGGCGTGCTGGCGCGGCTGAAGGAGAACCCGCCGGCGCCGGTGGCCAGCGTCGCGCCCTTCGGTGTGGTGTCGGCGGGCGAGCGGGAATGGATGGTCGGCATCGAAGGGCCTTATGCCGGCTGGCTGGCGATGCGCGGCAAGGACGCCGCGGGCAACGAGCGCCTGGTGGGCGTGCCCGCCAGCACCTGCGCGCTGTGGCGCCTGGGGCGCGAACTGGTCGGCCCGGGCGAAGCGCAGCCGCGCAGCGCCGGCGACGAGACCTGCCGCAGCCGCTGAAGCCCGTCCCGGGCCGCTACAGTGCGGGCATGACCGCCGCTGCCGCCCCTACCTCTGCCGCCGGCTCGCGCCAGGCCGGCCACGCCCTCGTCGAAGCCCTCATTGCCCAGGGCGTGCACACCTGCTTCGGCGTGCCCGGCGAGAGTTACCTGGCCGTGCTGGACGGCTTCCACGAACACCGCGAGCGCATCCGCTTCATCGCCTGCCGCCAGGAGGGCGGCGCGGCCTTCATGGCCGAGGCGCAGGGCAAGCTCAGCGGCCGGCCGGGCGTGTGTTTCGTGACGCGCGGGCCCGGCGCCACCAACGCCAGCATCGGCGTGCACACGGCCTTCCAGGACAGCACGCCGATGGTCTTGTTCGTCGGCCAGGTGGCCAGCGACCAGCGCGACCGCGAGGCCTTCCAGGAGATCGACTACCGCCAGATGTTCAGCCCCGGCACTCTGGGCCTGGCCAAGTGGGTGGCCGAGGTGCAGGACGCCGACCGCCTGCCCGAGTACGTGGCGCGCGCCTTCCACACCGCGATGCAGGGCCGCCC
>CAYREA010000094.1:0-17478 GCA_964423075.1 uncultured Rubrivivax sp.
CGGGGCTGCGCGGCGTGAGCCTGGGCAACTTCCTCATCAAGACCGTGGCCACGCAGCTGCAGCGCGAGCTGCCGCGGCTGAAGACCTTCTGCACGCTGTCGCCCATCCCCGGCTTTGCGGCCTGGCTGCTGGCCGAGCCCGATCTCACGGCCTTGCCGGGCCTGAAGAAACACGCCATCAACGAACTGCTGGCCGCGCGCGAGACCCTCAGCACGCTGTGCAAGGGCGACCTGGGCGCGCTGCAGGGCCCGGCCGTGCACGAACAGCTGGGCGAAGCCGGCGAGGCCGCACTGCGCCTCTTGTGCACCGCCTACCTGGGTTGCCTGTCGCCCACGCCGGCCGGCGACCCGGTGGCGCGTTTCCACCTGGACAACGGGGCCAGGCTGGAACGGCTGAACCTGCGTGGCAACATGTCGGGCAAGGGCTTGCGGCAGAGCTTCGGCATGATGGTCAACTACCTCTACGACCTGGCCAAGGTGGAAGCCAGCCATGCCAAGTTCCGCCAGGGCGAGGTGGCGCGCTCGCGCGCCGTCGGCGGCCTGTCCTGAAGTGCGGGCGCCGTAGATCGCCCCAAGACCAGAATCAACACCACGAACGGAGACAAGACCCATGAGACTACCCACCCGCCGCAAGGCATTGATCACCGGCGCCGCGGCGCTGGCCGCCGCACCCTGGGTGCACGCCCAGGGCACCTGGCCCAGCAAGCCGGTGACCGTGGTCGTGCCCTTCCCGCCCGGCGGCGGCACCGATGCCTTCGCGCGGCCGCTGTTCGCGCTGATGAGCCGCAACGTGGGCAAGCAGTTTGTCATCGACAACAAGGGCGGCGCCGGCGGCACCCTGGGCGCCGGCCTGGCGGCCAAGGCCGCGCCCGACGGCTACACCATGTTCATGGGCGCGGTGCACCACACCATCGCCCCCAGCATGTACCCCAAGCTCGACTACGGCATCGAGACCGACTTCATCCCCGTGGGCCTGGTGTCCAGCGTGCCGCAGGTCATCGTCGTCAACCCGCAGCGTGTGCAGGCCACGAACCTGAAGGAACTGCTCGAGTTCCTGCGCAAGAACCCCGGCAAGCTGAACTACGGCTCGGCCGGCAACGGCACCAGCCACCACCTGGCGGGTGAGCTCTTCAAGCTGCAGACCAGGACCTTCATCACCCACATCCCCTACCGTGGTGCCGGCCCGGCGCTGCAGGACCTGATCGCCGGCCAGGTGGACATGATGTTCGACGGGCTGGGCAGCAGCGCCAACCACATCAAGGGCGGCCGGCTCAAGGCCATCGCGGTGGCCGGCGACAAGCGCGCGCCCGGCTTCCCCGACCTGCCCACCGCGGCCGAAGGCGGCCTGCCCGGCTACAAGGTGGCCACCTGGTACGGCATCTGGGCGCCCAAGGGCACGCCGCGCGACGCGGTGGCCGGCATGACGGCCGAGATGAAGAAGGCGCTGGCCAGCGACGAGCTCAAGACCATGTGGAACGGCCTGGGCACCGACACGCCCAACCTGTGGGGCGAGGACTTCGGCAAGTTCGTTTCGAGCGAGGTCAAGCGCTGGGCCGAAGTCGTCAAGAACTCGGGCGCAAAACTCGACTGAACCACGGGCCTTCAGCGGCATGAGCAACCACAATCTCTTCGCCATCCTGCGCGCGGCCTTTCCGGCCGAACTGGACAGCACGGCCATCGAGACCGCCGACACGGCCGAGCCGCTGTACTACACCTGGCGCGACCTCGAACGCGGCACGGCGATGATCGCCAACCTGATCGAGTCGCTCGACCTGCCGCTGCAGTCGCGCATTGCGGTGCAGACCGAAAAGAGCGTCGAAGCACTGATGCTGTACCTGGCGGTGTTGCGCGCCGGCCATGTCTTCCTGCCGCTGAACACGGCCTACCAGGCGGCCGAGATCGAGTACTTCATCGGCAACGCCGAACCGGCGATGGTGGTGTGCGCCAGCAAGAACTTCGGCTGGATCAGCAAGCTCGCCTTCAAGGCCGGCACGCACCGCGTGTTCACGCTCGACGACACGCGCAGCGGCACCCTGCTGGAACGCGCCGCGCAGATGGCCGACGTACACGAAACCGCCCTGCGCGGCCCCGACGACCTGGCCGCCATCCTCTACACCAGCGGCACCACCGGGCGCAGCAAGGGCGCGATGCTCACGCACGCCAACCTGTCCAGCAACGCGCAGGTGCTCAAACACGCCTGGGGCTGGGAGCGGCACGACGTGCTGATCCACACCCTGCCCATCTTCCACGTGCACGGCCTCTTCGTCGCCAGCCACGGCGCGCTACTGGCGGGTGCCAAGATGATCTGGTTCTCGCGCTTCGACGCGCGCGCGGTGGCCGCGCGCCTGCCCGAGGCCACCGTATTCATGGGCGTGCCCACGCTCTACGTGCGCCTGCTGGCCGAGCCGG
The DNA here is from genome assembly GCA_964423075.1 of uncultured Rubrivivax sp. Lineage (GTDB taxonomy): Bacteria > Pseudomonadota > Gammaproteobacteria > Burkholderiales > Burkholderiaceae_C > Rubrivivax. Next base: position 2,409 of record CAYREA010000094.1, read on the forward strand.
CGCTGAGCAAGGAGGCCTGCGCCGGCATGCGGCTCTTCGTCAGCGGCTCGGCACCGCTGCTGATCGAGACCTTCAAGGAATGGCAGGCCCGCACCGATCACACCATCCTGGAACGCTACGGCATGAGCGAGACCGTCATGCTCACCAGCAACCCCTACCGCCCCGAGAGCGCGCGCCGCGGCGGCACCGTGGGCCTGGCCCTGCCCGGCGTGGGCGTGCGCGTGCACGACGACAAGGGCCGGCCGCTGGCAGCGGGCGAGATCGGCGGCATCGAGGTCAAGGGCCCCAACGTCTTCAAGGGCTACTGGCGCATGCCCGAGAAGACCGCCGACGAGTTCACCACCGACCTCTGGTTCAAGACCGGCGACGTGGGCCGCATCGACACCGAGGGCTACATCACCATCGTCGGCCGCAGCAAGGACCTGATCATCAGCGGCGGCTACAACGTCTACCCGGCCGAGATCGAGGGCTACATCAACGACATGCCGGGCGTGGCCGAATCGGCCGTGATCGGCGTGCCGCACCCCGACTTCGGCGAGGCCGTGGTGGCCGTGCTCACCATCAAGGCCGGTGCGCAGATCGAAGCGGGTGCCGTGGCGGCGCAGCTCAAGACGCAGATCGCCAACTTCAAGGTGCCCAAGCAGGTGTTCATCGTCGACGAACTGCCGCGCAACACCATGGGCAAGGTGCAGAAGAACCTGCTGCGCGAGCAGCACAAGGGCCTCTACACGCGATGAGCGCGGACGAGCGCTGCCCGCGCTGCGGCGGCACGTTCGCCTGCGGCATGGGCCAGCCCGGCCCCTGCGCCTGCACCACGCTCACGTTGACACCCGAACTGCTGGCCCGCCTGCGCGGCCAGTTCAGCGGCTGCCTGTGCCTGGCCTGCCTGCGGGAACTTATGGCCCTCGAAACCACAAGACAGTCACCATGATGAAACTGCTGGTCATCGGCGGCACGCGTTTCCTGGGCCGCCACATCGTGCAGCAGGCGCTGGATGCGGGCCACGCCGTCACGCTGCTGCACCGCGGGCGCAGCAACGCCGGGCTGTTCCCGCAGGCCGAACACCGCATCGCCGACCGCGACGGCGACCTGGCCGCGCTGCAGGGCGGAACCTGGGACGTGGCCATCGACACCAGCGGCTACTTTCCGCGCCAGCTGCGCGCCATGGCCGCCACGCTGGCAGGCCGCGTGGCGCACTACCACTACGTCAGCAGCATCAGCGCCTACGCCGGCTTCGACGGTCCGGGAACGGCCGAAGATGCCCCGCTGGCACAGCTGGCCGACCCGACGGTGGAAACCATCACCGGCGACACCTACGGCGGCCTGAAGGCACTGTGCGAGACGGCGGCGGTGGAAGGTTTTGCCGGGCGCTGCCTGGTGTCGCGCCCCGGCCTCATCGTCGGCCCCTGCGACCCCACAGGCCGCTTCAGCTGGTGGGTGCAGCGCTTCGCGCGCGCCGCACCCGGCGACGAGGTGCTGCTGCCCGGCCCGGCCGACGGCCCGGTGCAATTCATCGATGCGCGCGACCTGGCGGCCTGGCACCTGCGCCAGGCCGAGAGCGGCCACACCGGCATCTTCAACCTTACCGGCCCGGCCGAACCGCTGACCTTGAATGGCCTGTTCGACACGCTCAGAACGGTCCTGTCGCCGCAGGCGCGGCCGACCTGGGTGGACGAAGCCTTCCTGCTGGCCCAAGGTGTCGCGCCCTGGAGCGACCTGCCGGTGTGGCTGCCACGCGCGCAGGCCGCGCTGCACGAAGTGAGCATCACACGCGCGCTGGCCACGGGCCTTGCCATCCGGCCGCTGGCGCAGACCATCGCGGACACCGCGGCCTGGCTGCGCGAGGCGCCGCTGCAGGCCAGCGACGGCGTCCAGCGCCCCGGCGTGGGCCTGTCGCCCGAGCGCGAAGCCGCGCTGCTGGCCGCCCGGCCGCGCTGAAAGCGGCTGCCGTTCATCCGCCAGGTCTGCGCTTCGTCGCGGCCGCCCGGCGATCCGTCGCCAGGCCCTCGCGCCGTGGCGGCGCCTTGCCTACATTGCGCTTCATCGCACCACGGCAACGCCGCCACCCCCCAAGGAGAAACCGATGAACACCCAACAAGCCACCACCCGCGCCACCGCCCTGAGCCTGGCCGTCCTGCTGACCTTCGGCCTGCTGTCCAGCATCAACTTCATGGCCACCAGCCCCGCCCCCGACGCGCTGTTCACGGCGCTGGCCGGCCCGGCCGACCAGACCATCGTCATCGAAGGCCGGCGCAACCGCGGTTGATCCGCAGGCGGCGTAGCCTTCCCTCTTCAAGGCCCGCTTCGGCGGGCCTTTTTCTTGGTCGTTCATGCACACTCACTTCAAGCGCCAGCCCCGTACGCTGGCAATTCATGCGCAAGAAGCCGCCGTTCGTCGCAAGGCCCTGGCTGAACAACTTGGCGCTGCCTAGAGTTCACCCATCGCAAGACCCACCGCCCCGGCACAAGGAACCCGAACATGAACGCACACACCACCCAACGCGCCACCGCCCTGAGCCTGGCCGCCGTCCTGACACTCAGCATCCTGGCCAGCATCAACTTCATGGCCACCAGCCCCGCACCCAACCACCTGCTGGCCGCGGCCGAAGCGCCGGCCTCGCAGGTGTTCATCATCGAAGGCAAGCGCCGCTCGATCTGAGCCCGGCGGCGGTGGATGCGACAGGGCCCGCTTCGGCGGGCCCTTTTTCTTGTCAGGCCATCACCGGCGGCCAGTTGTGCGCCTCGCCCTGGCCACTGCGGCACCAGGCGTAGAGCGCGTCGTACATGACGAGGCCGTGACGCAGCATCTCGTGGTCGTCGGCAAACAGGCGCGACAGGCCCAGCGACAGCGCGTACAGGCCCGCCGACTGCGGCGTCAGATCCAGCCGCGAGGTGTCGGCGCCGCGCACGATGGCCGCCAGCTGCTGCAGCGCCGGATCGTCCAGCCGGTGCTTCGACAGGAAGGCGTCGAAGCTGCACAGCTCGCCCACGTGCGACAGCTCGACGCCCGGGACGTCGTAGGGCACGGCGCTGGTGCTGCGGGCCGTGGCCAGCACCTCGGCCGCCGGCACGTACAGGAACTGCGGCTCGGTGTCGATGAAGCGGCTGATCAGCCAGGGGCAGGCGATGCGGTCGATCTTGGGGCGTTCGCGCGTGACCCACTTCATGGCGTGCCCCCCTTGTCCTGCAGCGGCCGGGCTGCGGCCTGCCAGCCGTCGAAACCCCCTTCGAGGTAGCGTGCGCGCACGCCGGCGGCGCGCAGGCGCAGCGCCGTGGCGCGGCCCACCTCGTGGCCGTACACGCAGTAGACGACCACCTCGCGGTCCCTGGGCAGCTCGGCGGCCCAGGTGGCCACGCTGCCGGGGTCGCACCAGCGGGCGCCCGGTATCAGCGTGGCCGACTTTTCGTACACGCCGGCACGGCGCACGTCGAGCAGCAGTGCGCCGACGGCCTGGTCCTGCGTGGCGCCGCAGGCTGCGCTGGCCTGCTCCACCGCGTGCTGGTAGCGCTCGTACGCGGGGCCCCAGTCCAGGCCTTCGAGTGCAGGGCCGACGGGCCGGCGCAGGGCCAGGATGGGCAAGGTCCCATCGGCGCCGGCCTCGTGCTCGGTGGCGGCCCATTCGTTGACCAAGCTGCCGTCAGCGGGGCGGAACGCCAGCCGCATCCAGCCCTCGCTGTCCCTGCGCGCCTGGTCCATCGCGATGAAGCCCTCGCGCCACTGCGCCGGGCCGCCGAAGTTGGCGCGCAAGGCCAGCTGCATCGCGGGCGTCATGTCGTCGAAACCGTTCATGGAACCTCCTCAGCCGGCCAGGCCGGCCAGCGCCATCAAAAGGCCCGCGGCGCCCGCCGCGAGCACCACGGGTATCACCCCGGCCTTGAAGCGGAACAGCGCCACGGCGGCGGCGATGCCGATCAGCGCTGACGCCGCGTCGAAGCGCCCGGCCAGCCCCTGCGGCCACAGCACGTGGTAGGCGAAGAACACCGCCAGGTTGACGATCACACCCACCACCGCGGCCGTGATGGCGGTGAGCGGCGCGGTGAAGTGCAGCTTGCCGTGTGTCGATTCGATGAAGGGCGCGCCCAGCAGGATGAAGCAGAAGGACGGCAGGAAGGTGAAGAAGGTCACCACCCCGGCCGCCACCGCGCCCGACAGGAACAGCGCATCGGCGCCGAACAGGGCCTTGCTCCAGCCGCCGACGAAGCCGACAAAGGCCACCACCATGATCAGCGGCCCGGGTGTGGTTTCGCCCAGGGCCAGGCCATCGATCATCTGCGGCGCGGTGAGCCACTGGAAATGATCCACCGCGCCCTGGTACACATAGGGCAGCACGGCGTAGGCGCCGCCGAAGGTGAGCAGCGCGGCCTTGGTGAAGAACCAGGCCATCTGCGTCAGCACCGCGTCGATGCCGAAGACGCCTGCCAGCGTGCCAATGGCACCCAGCCACAGCGCCAGGCTGATTACCAGCACCTTGCGGAAACGGCCCCAGCTGAAGAGGGCGTGGGCGGGCGTGGGGGTGTGGTCGTCGATCACCGCCGGCCCATAAGCCTTGGCTGCGGCGCCGTGGCCGCCGCCGGTGCGGAACACATCGGGTGCATGGCGCCCGCCGAAGTGGCCGATCAGGCCCGCCGCCAGCACGATCAGCGGAAACGGCACGTTCAACGCGAGGATGGCCACGAAAGAGGCCGCCGCCAGGCCCCACAACCAGCGGTTGCGCAAGGCGCGCGAGCCGATGCGCCAGGCCGCGTGCACCACCAGCGCCGTCACCGCCGGCTTGATGCCCCAGAAGATGCCGGCCACCAGCGGCACGTGGCCGTAAGCCATGTAGATCCACGACAGCGCGATCAGGATGAAGAGCGAGGGCAGCACGAAGAGCCCGCCCGCCACCAGCCCGCCGCGCGTGCGGTGCATCAGCCAGCCGATGTAGGTGGCCAGCTGCTGCGCTTCGGGGCCCGGCAGCACCATGCAGTAGTTCAACGCGTGCAGGAAGCGCTGCTCGGAGATCCAGCGCCGGCGCTCCACCAGTTCCTCGTGCATCACGGCGATCTGCCCGGCCGGGCCGCCGAAGCTGATGAAACCGAGCTTGAGCCAATAGGCCAGGGCCTGGCCGAAGCTCGGGGCCGGTGGGGCTTCGACGGCGGTGTCGGTGTTCATGAGCGCGCCTGCATCGCGGCGTAGAGCGTGTCGAAGAGCGGCAGCGCGGCCGCCAGCAACTCGTCGTCCTTGCGATGCTGGGCCTGCAGGCCGCGCACCAGCAGCTCGAAACCGGGCGCCTCGTCCACCGGAATGCCGCCGACGTCGATGTGGTGCACCAGCTGGCCCACGGCGCGCAGCGCCGGGTCATCATCCAGGCCGAAGCTGGCGGCCACGACTTCGAAGGTGACGCGCTCGCCCACGTGCGTGAAACGTGCGCCGTCGAAGTCGTAGCCCAGCGCCTTGGCCGGGCAGCGTTTCGGATCCTCGATCCACACGAAACGCGGCGCACGGTCGACAAAACGCTGCACCAGCCAGGCCGTGGCCAGGCGGTCGACCCACGGCCGCTTGCGCGTGGCCCAGGTGCGGCCCTGGAAGTCTTCCAGCGGCAGGCGCTCGATGGCCGCAGGAGCCGCACGCGGCTCGCCGGGCGACAGGCGCAGCGTCACCTCGCGCCGCAGCGCAGCCAGCGCCTCGGCGGCCTTCGTGGCGGCCTTGCCGGGGAAGAAGTCGCAGGCCTGGATGGCCTGCAGCTGCTGTTCCAGCGCACGCAGGCCCTTGTTCAGATCGGCCTCGGGCGAGCTGGCCATGGCCGCACGCTGTTCCTTGATCGACTGCAGCAGTTCGGCGTACAGGTCCGAGCGGTCGAAGAGCGTGCGGAAGGCCTGCTCCTGCGCCGCGTCACGCGCCGGCACCACGAGCATGTGGGCGTCGGCGCCGGCGCCGGCAATGGTGGCCTGGATGTCCCACAGTGCCTGCGCGGTGGCGGCAGCCTCCGGCAGCACATAGACCCCTTCGCGCAGCGTGCCGGCGCCGGTGGCCTTGAGCGCCCGCCACACACGCACGCGCAGCGCGCTGGGGTGCGTGGGCAAGGTGGCGGTGAGGATCAACCAGGTGCTGGCATCGAAGGTCATGTAGCAATCATCTCATGATGAGATGATTGTCACAAGCCTTGCGCCAGCAACTGCCCCCACTGCCACAAGGCAAAGGCCGCCAGCATGCAGGCCGAGACCCGCCCCACCCCGCGCTGCGCGCGCGCGTCGAAGCGGCCGCGCAGCGCAGACACCGCGCCGCACAGCAGCAGCCACCACAGCGCCGAGCCCACCAGCACGCCGCCCACCATCCACCACGGCGAAGCCGCCGCCGCGCCCAAGCCACCCAGCACGGCGCCGAAGATGGCGATGAAGGACAGGACGGTGGCCGGGTTGGACAGCGTCAGCACGAAGGTGCCGGCGAATGAGGCCAGCAGGCCCGGGCCGCCTTGCACCGCGGCGCTGGCGGCGGGTGCCGCCGCCGTCCAGGTGCGCCAGGCCAGCCACAGCAGGAAGGCTCCGCCGAACAGGGCCAGCGGCACGCGCGCGCCCTGCAGGGCCTGGATCAGCGCGGTGACGCCGAAAGCCCCCACCGCGCCGTAGGCCGCGTCAGCCAGCGCGGCGCCCAGGCCGGTGGCCAGGCCCACGGCGCCGCCATGGCGCAGCGTGCGCTGGATGACAAGCAGGCCGATGGGGCCGACGGGGGCCGCGATCGACAGGCCGATCCACAGCGACTGAACGAAGAGGCTTGCGGACATGCCGCAAGCTTAGAGCCGCCTATCCGCCCAGGCCGGCGCTGAGCTGGCGGCAGACGTTCTGCCCGGTGACGGTGAGCCGCAGCGAGCCGCCGTTCCATTCCATCCACTGCAGATCGACATAACCGTCGAGGTAACCCGCGGCCACTTCGGCGGCGCGGCGCCGTTTCAGCAGTTCCACGGTGGCCAGCAGGCCGTCACGCAAGGCCTGGTGGCGGGCCGACGGTGCGGCAGGATTCGCGGGTGCGGCGGCAAGACGGCGTTTGGGCATCAGTGCGGTCCCTTGCAGAGTGCAGTGACCTTAGCAGCTTGGCCCGCGCCGTGGGCGCGAAATATGGGGGGCTCGGGTCGCTTACTATCGATGCCCGCTTCGGCGTCCCGGGGCCAGGAGCGTGTTTGGACCCAGCCCAGGAACCGGTCGTCGAATCGCTGCTGCTGGCGGTGCCGCGGGTGTCCACCTTCATCGGCACGCACCCGCTCACCGGCGCCAGCGGCTTCTTCTTCGAGACCGATGACCAGCGCCTGTTCCTGGTGACCAGCCGCCACGTCGTGATCGACGAGCCCACGCAGCACCTGCCCGACCGCATCGAGATCGAGATGCACACCGACGAGCAGGACCTGTCGCAGTCCACCGTGCTGTCGCTGCTGCTCTACGAAGACGGCCACGCCGCCTGGCACCAGGCCGAAGACTCCGGCGGCGAGATCGACGTGGCCGTGATCGAGATTCACCGTTCCCTGCTCGACGGCTACACACCCACCGCCTTCACGCCCGCCCACCTGATCACCAAGCCCGGCGAGGCCGAGATCGGCTCGGCGCTGCTGGTCATCGGCTTTCCGCTCGGCTTCCACGACAGCCACTACCACCTGCCGGTGGCGCGGCATGCGGTGGTGGCCTCGTCCTTCGGCACGCGCTTCCAGGGCCAGGGCCTGTTCCTCACCGACGCGCGCACCCACCGCGGCACCAGCGGCGCGCCGGTGGTCATGCGCGCCGCGGCCGGCACGCCTGGGCTGGGCAAGCTGCCCTGGCGCCTGCTGGGCATCCATTCGTCGCGCATGGACATGGGCGGGCGCGACCTGGTGGAAGACGAATCGCTGGGCCTGAACTGCGCCTGGTACGCCGACATCCTGCTCACGCTGACCAAGCAACGCGAGCCTAGTAGCTCACCCGCGCCAGATACGTCTGCTTCGACGCCTCCAGCGCCTGCTTGAGCGTGTGGATGCCCGCGGCCTGCAGCAGCGGCAGCATCTTCACGAACACCTCGGCCGTCACCAGGGCATCACCCAGGGCGGTGTGGCGGCCCAGCACCGGCACACCCAGGCGTTCGGCTATCGCCTCCAGGCGGTGCGAGTCCTGCTGCGGGTGCAACACGGCGCTGAGCAGCAGGGTGTCCAGCACCGGCTGCTCGAAGTGCAGGCCGGTGGCGGCTTCCTTCAGCTGCAGGAAACGCATGTCGAAGGCGGCGTTGTGCGCCACCAGCACGCTGTCGGCGGCGAAGGCGTGAAACGCAGGCAGCACACTTTGAATGTCAGGCTGGCCGTGCAGCATGTGCGGCTCGATGCCGTGGATGGCGATGCCGGCGGCCGAGAGCGGCCGTTTCGGGTCTACCAGCTGCTCGAAACACTCCTGCCGGCGCAGCTTGCCCGCGATGATGCGCGTGGCGCCGATCTGGATGATCTCGTCGCCCGCTGAAGGGTCCAGGCCAGTGGTCTCGGTGTCGAACACGGTGTAGGCCAGTTCGGCCAGCGGCGTGTCCAACAACGCCTGTGCGGCACCGGCCTGGTGGAACAGGTCGAAGTCGTAGAACTCGGGCCGGCTCTCGCCGCGCACCACGGCCGCGGCTTCCAGCGGCGCGGCCTCGCCGGCCAGCGGCAGCAGGAAGCGGAAGAAGGCCTCCTGGCGGATGCGCGCACGCTCGAACCACAAGGCACCGCCGTGCCGCTCGACGATGTCGCGCACCGTCAGTGGCGTGCGCTCGTCGCCCGAGCCTATGGCTTCGGACTCCCAGGCCGTGACGGTCTCGGTGCTCATGGCCTGCACGGCCCACACCAGGTCGAGCTGGGCGCGCCCTTCGGCGGGCTGCAGGCGCAGCTGCACACGCTGCACGCCGTACTCGTCGGCCAGGCGCCCGCTCAGGTGCAGCAGGGCCTGGATGAGCGAGTAGCTGTCCACCTTCAGCCACAGGTTGCCGTCCACCTCGGCCAGCGTGGCGCGGCCGCCGTGTGCGGCTGTGATGCGCTGCGCGGCGGCGGCCACGAAGTCGGCACCCAGCATGTCTTCCAGCGGCCAGCGCGTCTTCAGCGTGCGCAGGCCAACGGCCGCGGCTTCGTTCAGTCGCCGGCCCATGGTGACGATCTCGTCGCGGATGACGGCCAGGAAACGTTCGCGCGTGGGCGCGTCCAGATCCGGGTCGTCCAGCAGTTCCACAGCCGCCTGCAGGTTGCCGATGTGGCCGCGGTGGCCTTCGGTCAGCTGGTGCAGCCAGCGGTCGCGTTCGGTGTCCTCGGCCAGGTCGCGCGTGATGTTGTCGAGCATCAGCACGAAGCCGTTCAGCGGCGCATCGGCCGCCGCGTCGGCAGCCCGCACCGGCGCCATCTGCACGCGCAGCAGCTGCCCGCCGCGCGTGCCGGTGACGAACTGCGCCGAGGGGTGCGCGGCACCCCGCACCAGGCGCTGCTGCACGGCTTCGAGTGCATGGCCCAGCAGCTTGCGGTCGAGCAGCGCATAGATCGAACGGCCCAGGCCCAACGCCTCGGCGCCGCCGATGGCCGGGCCTTCCTGCAGGGCGCGGAACTGCAGCCGCGCACGGGCGTTGAAGAGCAGGATGCGGCCGTCCAGGTTGCACACCACCACGCTCTGCGTCAGCTCGGCCATCAGCGCGGCCAGGCGGTTGCGTTCCTGCGCCACCTCGTGGCTGGCCTCGGCCACCTTGGCCGCGATGCCATCACGCAGCGCATTGCGCTGCAGCACGAGCGCGTTCACCTGCACCGCCAGCGCGCGGCTGCCCGCGCTGCCTTCGGCCTGCAGGCGCGGTGGCGCGTCGGTGGTGAGCAGCACCTGCAGGCCTTCGGCCAGGCGGCCGGGCGCGGCGGCGTGGTGGCGCCAGGCCTGATGCAGGGCCCAGCCAAAGAGCAGGCTGAGGAAGAACCACAGCATCACGACCAGCGCAAAGCGCGGCTCGATCAGGGCCCACAGCACACTGCGCTCGGCAGCCGACAGCGTGGCGGCCAGCAAGCCACCCAGCGCGGCCAGCACGGCCGCCAGCAGGGCGCCGGGCAGCAGCGCGGCGGCGACTTCGGCCGGTTTGAACGCAGGCTGCGTCATCCCAGCATCTCGCGCACGCGGGCCGCGAGCTCCTTGGTGGAAAACGGCTTGGTGACGTAGCCGTCGGCACCCACGCCCAGGCCCTGCGCGATGTCGGTGTCGCGGCCCTTGGCGGTGAGCATCAGGATCTTCACGCCGGCCAGCGCCTCGTCGGCACGCACGGCCTGGCAGACCTCGTAGCCGCTCTTGCCCGGCATCATCACGTCCAGCAGCACCAGCGCCGGCTTCTCGCGCCGGATGGTGTCCAGCGCCTCGTTGCCGTCGCGCGCCAGCACCACGGTGTGGCCTTCGCGCTTCATCAGGTATTCCAGCGACACCAGGATGTTGGGCTCGTCGTCGGCGATGACGATCTTGTGGCTCATGGTCTTGTCTCCTCGTTTTTCTGCAGCGGTATCTCGAAGCCGAAGCAGGCGCCGTGGCCGGGCACCGAGCGCAGCCACAGCTTGCCGCCGAAGTGCTCGACGATGCGCTTGCTGATGGGCAGGCCCAGGCCCGTGCCCTGCGGGCGGTTCTTCTCGTCGCCGCCCTGGCGGAACTTCTCGAACACCAGCGCCTGCTGCGCGGGCGCCACGCCGGGGCCGTTGTCCTGCACCTCCACGCCCAGGCTGCCCGGGTTGACGCGCAGCCGCACGCTGACCTTGCCTTCACCGAAAGGAACGAATTTCGCCGCGTTGGACAGCAGGTTCAAGAGCACCTGAAGCAAACGGTCGGGATCGGCGCGCAGCAAAGGCACCTGCGCCGGCTTGTGCAGCTCGACCACGGCGCCGCGTTCGCGGAACAGCTCGGCCGTGGTGGCCACGGCCTGCTCGAGCAGTGCCCCCAGGTCCACGTCCAGCGCCAGCCACTCGGCGTGGCCGCTCTCGATCTTGGCCATGTCCAGCACCTGGTTCACCAGGCGCGACAGGCGCTCGCTTTCGGCCACCACCAGGCCGAGGAAGTGCGCGCGCTGGGCCGGCGCCATCTCCGGGTCGTCGCGCATCAGCTCGCTGAGCGCGCGGATGCTGGTGAGCGGCGTGCGCAGTTCGTGGGTGACGCTGGACATGAAGTCGTCCTTCAGCCGGTCCAGGCTCTGCAGCTTCTGGTTCAGCTGGCGCAGCTCGGTGGCTTCTTCGACGATGCGGCGCACGTCTTCCAGCTCCAGCTGTTCTTCGTCGACGACGCTCGCCACCATGACACGCGCCGACGCGCTGCCGATGGTGCCGGCCAGCAGCGTCTCGGCGCGCTGCACCAGCGCGGGGTCGGCAAAGGCGGCGCTCGACGGCAGCAGGGCCTGCGCCCGAGCCGGCCCGACGAAGCGGCCCAGCAGCGCGACAAGATCGGCCACCTTGGCGCGGCCGCGCCAGAACACGCGGTCTTGTGCCGACTGCTCGAACACCTCGACGAAGAGCAGCGCCTGCCCGGCTTCGCGTGCCGAGGGCGGGCGGGCCAGCGAGACGGCGATGTACAGGCCCAGGTTGGCCAGCAGGCTCCAGAACAGCGCGTGACTCAGGTTGTCCAGGCCCGACAGGCCCAGCAGCGCCTCGGGCTTGAGCAGGGCCAGACCGTAGGGGCCGTTCTGCAGGAAGCCGTCGTCCATCCAGCCGCTCTTGGCGATGGACGGCAGCAGCAGCGTCCACGTCCACAGCAGCGCGCCGGCGAAGAGGCCCGCCAGCGCACCGTCGCGCGTGCCGCCCTTCCAGTACATGCCACCCAGCAGCGCCGGCGCGAACTGCGCGACCGCGGCAAAGCTGATGAGGCCGATGCTCACCAGCGCGTAAGCCTCCCCCGCCACGCGCCAGTACAACCAGCCCAGCAGCAGCAAGGCCACGATGACGGCGCGGCGGATGGGCAGCAAGAGGCCGCTGAGATCGCGCGCCGCGTAGCGCTTCATGCGCAGCAGGGCCGGCAGCACGAGATCGTTGCAGACCATCGTCGACACCGCGATGGCCTCGACGATGACCATGCCCGTGGCCGCCGACAGGCCGCCGATGAAGGCCAGCAGCGCCAGCCACTGCGCGCCCGCGGCCAGCGGCAGGCTCAGCACATAGGTTTCCGCGTCACCACGCCCGGCGCCGAAGTACAGCGTGCCGCCCACGGCCAGCGGCAGCACGAACAGGTTGATCAGCAGCAGGTAGGCTGGAAAGGCCCAGGCGGCGCGGCGGATGTGCTTCTCATCCACGTTTTCCACCACCATCACCTGGAACTGGCGCGGCAGCATCAGCACCGACAGGCCCGCCAGCAGCAGCAGCGTGAACCACTGGTCGTAGGCGAAGGGCTGCGTGGGCGAGGGCTGCAGCATGCGCGCCAGGGCGGGCTCGGCCAGCGCGCGTTCGAACAGGTCACCCGGCCCCGCGTACACGCCCCAGGTGACGAAGGCGCCCACGGCCAGGAAGGCCAGCAGCTTGACCACGGACTCGGTGGCGATGGCCGCCACCAGGCCTTCGTGGCGCTCGGTGGTGTCGAGATGGCGCGTGCCGAAGGCGATGGTGAAACCGGCCAGCACCAGCGCCACGATCAGCGCGATGGGGGTGGAGTCGTGCGTGGGCTGCCCCGTCAGCACGGCCCAACCACTCGCCACTGCCTTGAGCTGCAGCGCGACATAGGGCACCACGCCCACCAGCGCGATCAGCGTCACCAGGCCGGCCAGCAGGCGGCTCTTGCCGTAGCGGCTGGCGATGAAGTCGGCAATCGACGTGATGCGCCAGGTCTTGGCAATGCGCACCATCTTGCGCAGCACCAGCCAGGCCATCACCATGGCCAGCGTGGGCCCCAGGTAGATGGGCAGGAAGGCGATGCCACCGCTGGCCGCGCGACCCACGCTGCCGAAGTAGGTCCAGGCGCTGCAGTACACGCCCATGCTGAGTGCATAGACCCAGGCGTTGCCGATGACGCTGCGGCCGGCGGCGGCGCGCCGGTCGGCCCAGGCGGCCACGGCGAACAGCGCCAGCAGGTAGGCCAGCGAGGCGCCCAGGACCAGGGCTGGTGACATGGCGTTCAGCCCTCTTGCCGCTCCAGCAGCACGGCCAGCACCACGATCAGCAGCACCCAGGCGCCGAACAGCGCCAACGGCGCCAGCCACAGCTTGAGCAGCGGAAAGTTCAGCAGCAGCACACCCGCGGCGAACAGCGCGAGCAGGCGTTGGCTCATCAGCTTGCCGGTCATGATGGGGATGGTCTCACAGGCTGTCGAAGCGGAAACGCAGGCGCAGGAACTGGCGGAAGCGGCGCACGATGGCCAGCGCGTCGTGCAGCGGCTCGCGCTCCAGCGTCGACAGCTCGCTCGGCCGCACTTCGTTGCCGGCCTGGCCGCCCTTCTCGCGCTGCTGCAGCTGGTGCGTGAGGCGTATGCCCATCAGCAGGTGCAGCGCGGCCACCAGGTCGCGCGCCAGCGGCTCGTCGATGTGGCCGGCCGCGCTCAGCCGGGCCAGCCGCGCCGCCGTGCCCTGCTCGTGCAGGCCGTGCTGCAGCGCCAGTGCGCGCACGCCGTGCACGATGGGGAAGGTGCCCAGCTTCTTCAGGTCCAGCGCCTGTTCGTCGCGGCCGCCGCCCACCAGGCGCGTGAACCAGTTGCCGGGCTCCTGGAACTGGTCGGCCGCGCCGGCAAAGCGCGCGTAGAAGGCGTCGTTGCCGGAGATGATGGCTTCCATGTGCGCGCGCGCGGCCTGCAGCAGCGTGGCGTCGCCGGCCACGCAGGCGGCGTCCATGAAGATGGCCAGGTGCATGGGGCCTTCGGGCTGCGGGTCGTACAGCCATTGCCGCAGCGTCTCGCGAAAGCCCGCCACGCTCTGCCGCCACAGCGGGTTGGTGAGCATGATGTCGCCCGGGCAGGGTGGGTAGCCCAGCTGCGACAGCGCGGCGTTGAAGTCGCGCGCCAGGGCTTCAAGGCCGGGGTACTCGAAGCCATCGCGCAGCAACAGCGCGTTGTCCTGGTCGGTCTTGAGGATCTGCTCGCCGCGGCCTTCGCTGCCCATCACCAGCAGCGCCGAGTTGGCCACCACCTCCGGCGGCGCCAGCAGCGCCCACAGCCGCGCAAAGAGCCGCGTGTTGAGCTCGCTCACCAGCCGCGTGATGCGTTCGATGCGGATGCCGCTGCCGTGCAGCAGCTTGACCAGCTCGTCCACGCGCTGCGCCGCCGCCTTGAGGTCGGCCAGGCCACTCGCTTCGTCGATCTGCAGCGCCACGATGTGCGAGTGGTTGGCGACGAAGCTCACCAGATCCAGCTGGCCCAGCACGCCGACGATGGGCGCGTCGGCCGCGTCGTTCTCGCGCACCACGAGCCGGTGCACGCGGTGCTGCACCATCAGCCACAGGGCTTCGAACAGGTCGGCGTCGGCAGGCACCGTCACCATGTCGAAGTGGGCCACCTCGTGCACCGGCAGCTGCTGCGGTGGCACGTCGCGCAACAGGGCGTCGCGCAGGTCGGTGGTGGTGAAGATGCCGACCCGGCCCTGGTGTTGCACCAGGGCCTGCGTCAGCCCACGCTGCGACAGTTCGCGGCAGACCGACACGATGTCGGTGCTGCCGTCCACGTAGTGCGGCTTGCGCAGGTAGGCGTCGCGGATGCGCGCCGTCACCAGCGTCAGCATCTCGCGCTGGGGCATGGCTGCCTCAGTGACCGCTGGCGCCCGCGGCCCCGATGCCGGTCTCCGAACGCAGCTGTTGCGCTGCGAAGCCGCCCTTGTCCACCGCGGCGCGCTGGCTGCGGTCGAGCACGCTGAACAGCCAGATGCCCACGAAGCCGATGGTCATGCTGAAGAGCGCCGGGCTGGCATACGGGAACAGGGCGCTGCCCTTGGGGTTGCCCAGCGTGGCTTCCCACACCGCGGGCGACACCACCGTCAAGGCCACCGAACTCACCAGGCCCAGGAAGCCGCCGATCACCACGCCCTTGGTGGTGCAGCCCTTCCACAGCACGCTCATCAAGAGCACCGGGAAGTTGGCCGAAGCTGCGATGGCAAAGGCCAGGCTCACCATGAAGGCGATGTTCTGCTTCTCGAAGGCGATGCCCAGCA
>CAYREA010000095.1:0-17378 GCA_964423075.1 uncultured Rubrivivax sp.
AAGGTTTCTCGACCATCATGTCGGCGCAGTTCTTCAGCTCGCTGGCCGACAACGCCCTGCTGGTCGCCGCGATCGAGCTTCTGCGCATGAGCAAGGCCCCGGCGTGGCAGACGCCGGCGCTGGCGCCGATGTTCGCGCTGTTCTACGTGGTGCTGGCGCCCTTCGTCGGCGCCTTCGCCGACGCCATGCCCAAGGGCCGCGTCATGTTCATCAGCAACAGCATCAAGGTGGTGGGCTGCCTGTTCATGCTGTTCGGCGGCCACCCACTCCTGGCCTACGCCATCGTGGGCCTGGGCGCAGCGGCGTACTCGCCGGCCAAGTACGGGATCCTCACCGAGCTGCTGCCGCCTTCGCAGCTGGTCAAGGGCAACGGCTGGATCGAAGGCCTGACGGTGGGCTCCATCATCCTGGGCATCCTGCTGGGCGGCCAGCTGGTGGGCGGCAAGATGGCACCGATGCTGCTGAGCATGGACCTGCCGCTCATCAACACCAGCATCGACACCGCGCCCGAAGCCGCGATCTCGGTCATCGTGTTCCTGTACATCGCCGCGGCGCTGTTCAACCTGTACATCCCGCGCACCAACGCGCCCTTGCAGCCGCTGGTGGGCGGCGTGGCCGGGCTGGTGCGCGACTTCTCGCACTGCAACGCGCGCCTGTGGTCGGACAAGCTGGGCCAGATCACGTTGGCCACCACCACGCTGCTGTGGGGCATCTTCGGCAACCTGCGCGTCATCGTCTTCGCCTGGGCGGCGGCGGCGCTGGGCTACGGCACCACGCAGGCCAGCAACCTGGCCGGGGTGGTGATCGTGGGTTCGGTGATCGGCGCCGTGACGGCCTCGGCCCTGGTCAAGCTCGACCACGCGGTGCGCGTGATCCCGCTGGCCATCGTGGTGGGCTTCCTGATGATCGGCCTGAACGTGCTCACCAACGTCTGGGTGGCAGCGCCCTTCCTGGTGCTGCTGGGCGGTTTGTGCGGCTTCCTGATCGTGCCGATGAACGCGCTGCTGCAGCACCGCGGCCACAACCTGATGGGCGCCGGCCGCTCCATCGCCGTGCAGAACTTCAACGAGCAGGCCTGCATCCTGGGCCTGGGCGCCTTCTACGCCGGCATGACGAAGTTCGGGTTCTCGGCCTTCGCCTCCATCACGGCGTTCGGGCTGATGGTGGCGGCGGTGATGGAGCTGATCCGCCGCTGGCACGCGCGCAACTGCGTTGTCCATCGTGAAGAAGTGGAGCGGCTGCTGGCCATCGCGCGCACGGATGCGCACTGAGGGCATCTCGCGAGGCGCGCGCGCCCTGCCCGCGCTGGCGCTCACGCTCAACGCCTTCACCTGGGGCGTGTCCTGGTGGCCCTTCCGCCAGCTGCAGGCCGCCGGCCTGCACCCGCTGTGGGCCACGGTGCTGATCTACCTGCTGGCGGTGCTGGCCATCACCGCCTGGCGCCGCGGTGCCTGGGGCGAACTGCTGCGCACCCGTTCGCTGTGGCTGCTGGTGCTGGCCTCGGGCACCACCAACGCCACCTTCAACTGGGGCGTCACCGTCGGCGACGTGGTGCGCGTGGTGCTGATGTTCTACCTGATGCCGCTGTGGGCCGTGCTGCTGGCGCGGCTGCTGCTGCACGAGCCCTTCACGCGGATGGCCTGGCTGCGCGTGGCGATGGCACTGGTGGGCGCCGCGGTGGTGCTGTGGCCCGCCGAAGGCCTGCAGAGCGGCCTGCCGCTGCCGCGCACGCTGCCGGAATGGCTGGGCGTGCTGGGCGGTTTCACCTTCGCGCTGAACAACGTGCTGCTGCGGCGCGAAGCGCACCAACCCGAAGCGGCGCGCGCGCTGGCGATGTTCCTGGGCGGCGCGGTGGTGGCGGCAGGCCTGGCACTGGCACTCGGTGCCCAGGGCCAGGTGCCGGTACCGCCGGCGCTGGCACCCGGCTGGGTGGCGGGCGCGCTGGCCATGGGCCTGGCCTTCCTGATCGGCAACATGGCGCTGCAGTACGGCGCCTCGCGCCTGCCGGCCAACGTCACCGCGGTGGTGATGATCACCGAGGTGCTGTTCGCCTCGGGCTCGGCCGTGCTGCTGGGCGCCAGCCTGCTGACGCCGTCGCTGCTAGTCGGCGGCGCCCTGATCGTCGGCGCCTCGCTGCTGGCCGTGCGCGACTGATCAGGTCTGCGTCGCGCCGGCGTCCTTGGGCACCTTCAGGCCCTGGCGCAGCATCAGCCGCTGCAGTTCCACGTCGTCCAGCGGCTTGCCCAGGTAGGCGTCGCAGCCGGCCAGCGCGCCGCGCACGCGGTCCATCTCGCTGCTGTGCACCGACACCAGGATGATGGCCGCGTGCATCCACTCGGCCGAGTTCTTGATGTGGCGGCACAGTTCCAGCCCGCCCATCTCGCTCTCGGGGCCGAGTTCGACGTCGAGGAAGATGAAGTCGTAGGGCCGCTGCTCCAGCAGTTCGAGCGCGGCACCGCTGGTGGCCACCTGGTCGATCTCCAGGCGCCAGCGCGCGAGCTTGGTTTCCAGGAAGCGCAGCGCCACCTCGCTGTCGTCCACCAGCAGGGCCCGCGGCGTGGGTTGCGGCGCGGCCGGGCGCGGCAGCACGGCCGGCGGGCGGGGTGCCGGCGGGGGCTGCAGTTCGACGTTCTCGCGCAGCACGGGCAGGTCGGTGCGGGTGCTCATCACCGCGGCCTGCTCGTGTTCGGCCGCCAGGCGTTCGCCGGCCTCTTCCACGCGCGTGCGGCGCGGCGGCTGCACCACGGTGGTCTGGCGCCCCAGGTCGCCGAATTTGCTGCTGCGGCCACCGCCGGCGGCGGCCACCATCTGGTCGAGCTCGCGCATCACCTGCAGCGCGTCGATGGGCCGCATCATCCAGGCGCGGTGGCCGGCCGGCGGCTGGGCGCCGACGAAGACGGTTTCGCCCAGGCGCTCGGTGGCCACCACCAGTTGCACCGAAGGGCCGTGGTCGGCGTCGGCGACGAGGTATTCGGCGTCGGTCAGCGTGGCCACCTGCTCGTAGGCCGGCTGGCGGTGGTGGGCGAGGCGGAAGTAGGACGTCAGCGCGCTGCGCTCGAAATCGGTGAAGCCCAGGAAGGCGACCTTGAAGGACATGACGGAGGGCAGCTAGGCGGGAGCCGCCGATGGTGCGGGTGCCGCCAGTTGGTGTCAACGCCCGTACCGGGGTGCGGGCACGCTGCGGCAGCTAACATCCACGCCCCGCCCCACGAGCCGAAAGCCGCCATGGCCAGCACCAGCCTCTACGACTTCGATGCCGTCTCCATCGCCGGCAAGCCGGCGAAGTTTTCCAGCCAGCGCGGCAAGGTGGTGCTGATCGTCAACACCGCCAGCGCCTGCGGCTTCACGCCGCAGTTCGCCGGGCTGGAAAAGCTGTGGGCCGACTACAAGGACCGCGGGCTGGTGGTGATCGGCTTCCCCAGCAACGAGTTCGGCGGGCAGGACCCGGGCAGCGATGGCGAGATTGCCAGCTTCTGCGAGATGAACTACGGCGTGAGCTTCCCGATGATGGGCAAGGTCAAGGTCAACGGCAAGGACGCGCACCCGCTGTGGCAGTGGCTCAAGGGCGAAAAGCCCGGCCTGCTGGGCACCGAGGGCATCAAGTGGAACTTCACCAAGTTCCTGGTGGGCCGCGACGGCCAGGTGATCAAGCGCTACGCGCCCAACGACACGCCCGAGTCGCTGCGCACCGACATCGAGAAGGCGCTGGCACTATGAGCGTTTTCGGCCACCTCGAAGCCTATGGCGGCGACCCGATCCTGAGCCTGAACGAGGCCTTCCAGAAGGATCCGCGGGCGGACAAGGTCAACCTGTCCATCGGCATCTACTTCGACGACGCAGGCCGCATCCCGGTGCTGGACTGCGTGCGACGCGCCGAGGCGCAGATGCTGGAACAGAGCGCCCCCAAGCCCTACCTGCCCATCGCCGGCGACCCGGCGGCGCGCAAGGCCGTGCAGCAGTTGCTGTTCGGCGCCGAGCACCCGGCCCTGGCCGCCGGCCGCGTGGTGACGCTGCAGACCGTGGGCAGCAGCGGCGGCCTGCGCGTGGGGGCCGACTTCATCCGCCGCTGGCTGCCGCAAAGCGCCGTGTGGGTGAGCGACCCCACCTGGGACAACCACCGGGCGATGTTCGAAGGTGCGGGCATCACGGTGAACACCTACCCCTACTACGACCCCGCCAGTGGCGGCCTGCGCTTCGACGCGATGCGCGCCACCCTGGCCACGCTGCCGGCGCGCAGCGTGGTGCTGATGCACGCCTGCTGCCACAACCCGACTGGCGTGGACCTGACGCGCGAACAGTGGAAGGCCCTGGTGCCGGTGCTGCGCGAGCGCGAACTGATTCCCTACCTCGACCTGGCCTACCAGGGTTATGGCGAGGGCATCAACGAGGACGCCTACGCGGTGCGCGAACTGGCTTCGGCCGGCCTGATTTTCTTCGTCGCCAACTCGTTCTCCAAGAGCATGAGCGTCTATGGCGAGCGCGCCGGGGCGCTCAGCGTGGTGTGCGCCGACGCGGCCGAAGCCAGCCTGGTCGACGGCCAGCTGCAGGCCACCGTGCGGCGCAACTACTCGAGCCCTGCCATCCACGCCGCCGGCATCGTGAGCCGCGTGTTGACCGACCCCGCGCTGCGCGCCGCCTGGGAAGCCGACGTGGCCGGCATGCGCGGCCGCATCGCTGCCATGCGGCGCAGCCTGCATGGCGTGCTGAGCGCCAAGCTGCCGGGGCGAGACTTCGGCTA
This sequence comes from uncultured Rubrivivax sp., assembly GCA_964423075.1. Lineage (GTDB taxonomy): Bacteria > Pseudomonadota > Gammaproteobacteria > Burkholderiales > Burkholderiaceae_C > Rubrivivax. Next base: position 4,739 of record CAYREA010000095.1, read on the forward strand.
CTTCCTCAGCCAGCGCGGCATGTTCAGCTACACCGGCCTGTCGGCCGCGAAGGTGGACCGCTTGCGCGAGGAGTTCGGCGTCTACCTGGTGCGTTCGGGCCGCATGTGCGTGGCCGGGCTCAACACCGGCAACGTCGAGCGCACCGCGGCGGCCATGGCCGCCGTGCTGTGACGCCGATTCAGTAACCCACAGCCGACGCCGCCAGCACCTGCTGGCGCAGCCAGCGGTGCGCGGGCGCGGCATCGTGGCGCAGATGCCAGAGCATCTGCACGTTCACGGGTGCCAGGGTCAGCGGCAACTCCTTCGTCACCAGGCCGGCACCGCCGGTGGCCTGCACGAAACCCTCGGGCAGCACGGTCAGCAGGTCCGAGCGCGCCACCACGCGGCTGGCGGTGAAGAACTGGTTCACCGTGAGCACGATGCGCCGCGTGCGGCCCAGCGCCGACAGCACGTAGTCCACCTGGCCGTGCGGCCGGCCCGAGAAGCTCACCAGCAGATGGTGGGCGGCGCAGTAGGTGTCCAGCGTCAGTTCCGCTTCGGCCAGCGGGTGGCCCTGGCGCATCACGCAGACATAGCGGCTGTCGTACAGGCGCGCGTGGCGCAGCAGGCTGTCGTGGCCCAGGGTCACGATGGAGGTGATGGCTTCGGGGAAGTAGCCGACGGCCATGTCGGCTTCGCCGGCTTCCAGCAGCTTGCGCGGGTCGCGCGTGGTCAGCGGCAGGATGCGCAGGTTTGCGAGCGCACGCTCACGCTCTATGGCGGCCACCAGGTTGGGCGCCAGCAGCGCCGCCGTGGCGTCGGCCATCGCGATGCGCAGCTGCACGGCGTCGCGCTGCGGGTCGAAGTCGCCCGGCGCCAACGCGCCGCGCAGGGTGCCGAGGGCATCGCGCACCTGGGGCCAGAGGGTTTCCGCCAGCGGCGTGGGCTTCATGCCGTGGGCGGTGCGCACGAACAAGTCCTCGCCCACCGCTTCGCGCAGGCGGCGCATGGCGTGGCTGACGGCGGGCTGCGTCATGGCCAGTGTCGCGGCGGCGCGGGTGAGGCTGCCTTCGGCCATCACCGCGTCCAGCACACGCAGCAGGTTCAGGTCCAGGGTTCGGAAGTTGACGCTCACCGCAGTGCAACAAATTTACATCTCGCATATCTTACATGCGCAATATTCACTTGAGACTTATACGTACAAACCCGAATATGCAGTCATCGCCACCCCGAGCGGTGGCATTGAAAGGAAGCTGTCATGACCACGATCACCGTCCAGACCCCCGTCAAGGTCCGCACCCCGCGCGCCGCCGCCTGGGCCGCGATGGCGTTCACGCGCATGCTGAGCTGGTTCGAGACCAGCGCCGCCCAGCGCCAGGAACGCCGTGAACTGGCCGACCGCGGCGCCGAAGCCGCCGCCGTGCGCCAGTACGCGATTCGCTTCGCCAGCCACGACCCGCGCTTCGCCGCCGACCTGATGGCCGCCGCCGACCGCCACGAGCGCGGCGAGTAAGCACTGACAAGACCCGGCAGCGCCGGGTCTTGCTTTTCAGGCCGCGCGCAGGCTGGGTGCAGCCGTTGGCGCGAGCTGGCCGAACAGGTCTTTCGGGTTCGGCAGCGCCGGAATCAGGGCGATGGTCTCGCCCAGGCCCAGGTCGCGCGCCAGCGCGCCCATCAGGCGCAGCGCCGAAAAGTCTTCGAGCGCGAAGCCCACCGAGTCGAACACCGTCACCTGCGCCGCATCGCGGCGCCCGGCCGCCTGGCCGGTGAGCACCTGCCACAGCTCGGCGACGGCAAAGTCCGCCGGCATCTGCTGCAGGTCGCCTTCGACGCGGCTTTGCGGCTCGAACTCCACGAACACACGCGCCGCGGCCAGCACGCCGGGGTGCAGCTCGGTCTTGCCCGGGCAGTCGCCACCCACGGCGTTGAAGTGCATGCCGGGCTCGACCATCTCGGGCGTCACGATGGTGGCGTTGCGCTTGTCGGCGGTGATGGTGGTGACGATGTCCGCGCCGCGCACGGCCTCGGCCGTGCTGGCACACACCACCACGCGCAGGCCCGGCGTCGTGCGCAGGTGGCGCACCAGCTTGGCGGTGGCCGCGGCGTCGGTGTCGAACACACGCAGCGTGTTGATGCCCAGCAGGTGGTGAAAGGCCAGGGCCTGGAACTCGCTCTGCGCGCCGTTGCCGATGAGCGCCATGGTGCGCGCGCCGGGGCGGGCCAGCAGCTTGGCTGCCATCACCGAGGTGGCGGCCGTGCGCATGGCGGTGGTGAGGGTCAGCTCGCTCAGCAGCACCGGCTTGCCGGTGGCCACGTCGGCCAGCACGCCGAAGGCCATCACCGTGGGCAGGCCGAAGCGGCCGTTGGCCGGGTGGCCGTTGACGTACTTGAAGCTGTAGTGCGAGGTGTCGGCCACCGGCATCAGCTCGATGACACCGTCTTGCGAGTGGCTGGCCACGCGCGCCACCTTGTCGAACTCGGGCCAGCGGCGGAAGTCGGCCTCGATCTCGGCCACCATGCGCCGCAGCACCTCGGGCAGGCCGTGGTGGGCAACGATGCGGGTGATGTCGTGGGTGCTGAGCAGGGTGGTCATGGTGTGTCTCTGGCCTCGCGGCTTGTCTCTGGGTGAGATTGTCCGAACGGGCCTTGCCAATGAGAAGCGCCAGGAATGCCACTTTTCCGCCAGCCTTCTGGCATTTCGGCAGCCTTTGCTGTCAAATTGGCCAATGGACTCCACCGACCTGCAGCTCATCGCCCTGTTGCGCCAGGACGCCCGCACCACCGTGGCCACGCTGGCGGGCAAGCTGGGGGTGTCGCGCGGCACCGTCACCAACCGGGTGAAGAAGCTGGAGGACTCGGGTGTGATCACCGGCTACACGGTGCGCCTGCGGCCCGACACCGAGCCCAACCTGATCACCGCCTGGATGAGCATCACGGTGGACGGCAACCAGACGCGCGAGGTCATCGCGCACCTGCTGGGCGAGCCCGGCGTGGCCGGCCTGCACGACACCAACGGCCGCTGGGACCTGCTGGCCGAGCTGCGCGCGGCACACCTGGTGGAGCTGGCCGACATCCTGGAACGGGTGCGCCTGATCAAGGGCATCGCCGGCACCGAGACCAGCATCCACCTGCAGACCTACAAGGTAGCTTGATCGGTCTCCTGCGGCATCATCGCCGCCGATGGGCCCCTTCCTGCTCAAGCGCCTGCTGACCTTCTTCGCCACGCTGGCCGTGGCCTCGGTGGTGGTGTTTGCGGTGCTGGAACTGCTGCCGGGCAATGCGGCCGAAGTCATCCTGGGCGACACGGCCACGCCCGAGTCGGTCGCCGCCCTGCAGGCGAAACTCGGCCTGGACCGCCCGCCGCTGACGCGCTACCTGCACTGGGTGGGCGGCCTGCTGCAGGGCAGGACGGCCGACAGCATCAGCTACAGCACCCCCACCGCCGAACTCATCGCCGAGCGGCTGCGCGTGACCTTGCCGCTGGCGCTGATGGCCATGGGCCTGACCGTCGTTCTGGCACTGTCGCTGGGCATCTACGCCGCAGCGCGCCACAACCGCCTGGGCGACGTGGGCGTGATGGCCGCCAGCCAGCTGGGCATCGCCATCCCGAACTTCTGGTTCGCAATCCTGCTGATCCTGGTGTTCGCGGTGAAGCTGCAGTGGGTGGGCGCAGGCGGCTTTCCGGGTTGGACCGAAGACGAAGGCGGCGGCCTCTGGGACGGCCTGGCCGCGCTGCTGCTGCCGGCCATCGCGCTGGCGCTGGTGCAGGCCGCCATCCTGGCGCGCGTGACGCGCTCGGCCGTGCTGGACGTGATGCGCGAGGACTTCGTGCGCACCGCGCGCGCCAAGGGCCTGTCGCGCCGCCAGGCGCTGCTGCGCCACGTGCTGCGCAACGCGATGATCCCGGTGCTCACGGTGGCGGGCCTGCAGTTCGCCAACCTGATCACCGGCACCATCGTGGTGGAGAACGTGTTCGTTCTGCCCGGCATCGGCCGCCTGGTGTTCCAGGCCATCAGCAACCGCGACCTGATCGTGGTGCGCGACGTGGTGATGCTGCTGGCCGCCATCGTGGTGGTGGTGAACCTGGTGGTCGACCTGCTCTATGCCTGGGTCGACCCGCGGCTGCGCCACGCATGAGCTTCATCACCCGCGCGCTGCGCCACAAGAGTTTTGCCGCCGGCGCCCTGCTCACGCTGCTGCTCGCGGCGGCTGCGCTGCTGTCGCTGCTGTGGCAGCCCTACCCGCCGACCGAGATCGACATCCCCGGCAAGCTGCAGCCGCCCAGCGCCGCGCACTGGCTCGGCACCGACAGCCTGGGCCGCGACATCGCCAGCCAGCTGCTGGTGGGCGCGCAAAACAGCATCGTGGTGGGTGTGGTCGCGGTGGGCATCGGGCTGCTGGCCGGCGTGGCGCTGGGCTGCCTGGCGGCGGCACGCAGGGGCTGGGTGGACGAGCTCATCATGCGCAGCGCCGACTTCACCTTCGCCTTCCCGGCGCTGCTGTCGGCCATCATGCTGACGGCGATCTACGGCCCCGGTCTCTTGATGAGCATCGTGGCCATCGGCATCTTCAACATCCCGGTGTTCGCGCGCATCGCCCGCGGCTCGGCGGCGGTGGTGTGGACACGCGACTTCATCACCGCCGCCCGCGCCGCCGGCAAGGGCCCGCTGGCCATCACCCGCGACCATGTGCTGCCCAACATCGCCAGCCCCTTGATCGTGCAGGCCACGATCTCGTTTGCCACCGCCATCCTGGCCGAGGCCGCGCTGTCCTACCTGGGCCTGGGCACCCAGCCGCCACAGCCCAGCTGGGGGCGCATGCTGAGCGAAGCGCAATCGCAGATGTTCAATGCCCCGCTGCTCGCCGTCTGGCCGGGCCTGGCCATCATGCTGAGCGTGCTGGGGCTGAACCTGATGGGTGACGGCCTGCGCGACCTGATGGACCCGCGCCTGGCCAGCCGACGCTGACGTGCGGCCGGGCCTTCAGCGGCTGTCGGCCAGGCGCAGGCGTGCCGCGCTGTTCTCGACGAACTCCACCACGCCCAGGTCGATCACCTTGCGCCACTGGTCACGCGCCTTGGACACATCACCCTCGATGGCCAGCTTCTCACCCAGGTAGAACAGCGCCTCCGACTGCGCCTCCAGCGGTGCCTTCGTGCCGCGTGCGGCCTGCAGCGCAGCGTCGATGCCGAGGGGGCCGAACACGGCGTCGAGCACCGGCCGCGGCCAGTCGGTGGGCCATTGCTCGCGCGGGTACTTCTGCAACAGCGGCGCCAGGTCCTGGCCGGCCCGGCGCGTGGCCAGGGCCTGCCACAGCAGCGGATAACCGCGCCGCACGGCGGCGCCGTCACCGAGTGCGGTGTCCCAGTCGGCCCGCGCTTCGGGCAGGCGGCCGGCGAAGTAGTGCGCCAGCGCGCGCACGTGCAGCGCTTCGGCATCGCGGGGCTGCTGGCGCAGCACGCGGCTGGCGTAGTCCACGGCCTCGTCCGGCCGGCCTCGCGACTGGGCATTCACCGCCGCGGCGTTCAGCGCAGCGCTGCTCTCGGCGTCCAGGGCCAGCGCGGCCTCGAAGTCCTTGCGCGCCTCGTCGCGCCGCCCCAGGTTGTCGTAGGCGATGCCACGCGCCACCAGGGCCTGCGCCTGCAGCCGCGGCGCCAGGCGGCCGCTGTCGACTTGCGCGCTCAGCAGCTTCAGCTTGAAGTGCGCCTGCGCCTGCGTCTGGGTCACGGGCTTGAGCTGCTGCCGCCGCATGGCCTCTTCCAGCGCCTTCACCTCGGCGCCGAGCGCATCCATGCGCGACAGCGGCACCACGGGCGCCGCCGCGGTCCAGCCGAGCTTGGGCATGGCCTGGCTGACCCGGGCCGAGAAGGCGGCCCAGTTCTGCGCTTCGACACGTTCGGCGACGATGCGCACCTCGGCGCTGTATTCGACATGGCCGCGGCCGGCGTCCACCTGGGCCTGCAGCTTGAAGTGCGCGTCGCCGTCGTCGACACGGCGCGTGAACGGCTGCGCGTAGACGTCTTCAGGGAACTCGATCCGCACGCGGTGGCGGTAGATGCCCGGGAAGGGAAAGGCCAGCGACAGGCGGCGCGTCTCGGACTTGGGCGGCAACACCCACTCCACCGGGCCCCACTCGATGATGTCGGCCACCAGCACGCGCTGCTCGGGGAAGCGCCAGAACTCGGGCACCTCGAACTGCTGCACCAGCGTGAAGCTGTTGTCGCTGCCCGGGGGCTCCACCCGGGCCGCCGACGTGCTTCTGATCCTGGGATAGGCACGCACGTACGCGCCACTGACGCCGTCGACCACCGACTGCAGCCCGCGCGAGGCCACCGCCTCGCGCATCACCTCGGCCATGTCGCCGCGGTAGGTGATGCGCGACTCCAGCACCGGATCGGCTGCAAAACGCGTGACGCGAAACGTGTCGTCCACCCGCATGCGCTCCACGTCGTAGGGCGACGGCAGCGCCTTCAGCGCCACCACGCCGGGCGCGAGCTCCAGCCCGTGGCCCAGGCCCACCGACTCGCGCGCGGCGAGCGCGCCACTTTGCTGGCTGCGGGTGGGGTCGAGCAGGTAGGTCTTGCCGTCGACCTCGACACTGGCCACCACGTGGTCGAAGGCCAGCGGGCCGGGCAGCATCTCCACCACGCCGCCGCGCAGCCGCGTCGACACCAGCACCGGGCGCACCGGCACATCGAGCCGGCGCAACAGGGCCGCCAGCAGCGCCACCTTGTCCTTGCAGTCGCCGTAGCGCCGGTCCAGCACCTGGTCGGGCGGCGCAGGCTGGTGTGAGCTGGCACCGATCTCGATGCCGAAATAGCGCACCTCCTGCTGCACGAAGCGCAGCGCCTCGGTCACCTGCTCCAGACGGCCCGGCGCCAGCGCGCGGATCTCGTCGGCCTTCTGTTCCACGCGCGGCGCCGCGACGGGCTTGAACAGCCGGTCGCCCCAGGCCGCCACCTCGGCCCAGTCGGCGAACTCGCTGAACTGCAGCTGCTCGGGCAGGTAGGCCACCGCAGGGGCACCGGGCTCGCCGCGCACGGCCGCCGCGTCGCGACGGGTGTAGACCGTCTCGCGACGGCCTGCCTCCACGCGCGTCTGCACCGTCACCGCGGCGGGCCCCTGGGCCACGCGGATCTGGCGCTCGGCCGGCGCCAGCAGGCGCAGGCTGACGAGCTGGATCGGCCCACGGTCCGAACTCATCCAGGTGGTGTGCACGAACTTGCCGCCGAACACCGGGTTGGCGCCGACGATCGAGTACGCGAGGTCGATCTCGTCACCCACGCGCATGTCGTCGAGCACGATGGACGCCGTCACGCGGCCGTCGACCATGCGCTGCTCGAGGTTCTTCTCGCGCTGCAGCAGCTGCACGCGCTGGCGATCGAGCCGGTTGCTACGCTGGCCTTGGCGCAGCACGTCCAGGCGGTGCAAGACCAGGGTCTGGTACGCGGGGTCGAACTCGAGCTCCACCTGCGAGGCCGCGGCCAGCCCGGCGGCTTCGCGGATCACCTTGACGAGGCGCGTGAACTCGGTCTTCGAAGCCCCTTCCACCCGCACCTGCTCGTCGAGGATGCGGTAGAAGAGCGGCGCCGCTTCGGCCGGCGCGCCGGCCGGCACGTCCACCGGAACCACCCAGGCCGGCTGCGGGCTGATTTCGAAGCTGAAGCCGGGCTTGGTGCTGGGGGCCGATGCCGGCGCCACCGGCACCGGCGCCGCGCGTGCGGCCGGCCGGGCACCTGGCTTGCGATCAGCGGGTTTGGCGCCCGCCCCCTGCGCCGCCGCCAGCCAGGGCATGGCGGCCAGCACCAGCGCGCACACGGCGTGGCGCCCTTGGAATCCCATCGACATCGGCATGCCTCCCTGCACGTCCTGTCCCGGATGAATGAAAGCCAATGTAGCAGCGCGGGCGCATCGTCCTGCCTACACTCTTCACGACTTCACTCGGAACCTCTCGCCCCATGCGCATCGATTTCGTCTCCGACGTGGCCTGCCCCTGGTGCGCCGTCGGCCTGAATGCCCTGGAACGTGCGCTGGAGCGCATCGGCCCGGAGATCCCCGTCGAGATCCACTTCCAACCCTTCGAGCTGAACCCGACGATGGCGGCCGAGGGCACCGACGCGGCGGCGTACCTGAAGGCCAAGTACGGCATGAGCGACGCGCAGTTGGCGCACAACCGGGGCGTGCTGCGCGAGCGCGGCGCGGCGGTGGGTTTTGCCTTCGGCGAACGGGCGCATGTGTGGAACACCTTCGACGCACACCGCCTGCTGCACTGGGCCGGCCTGCAGGGCAAGCAGCGGGAACTGAAGCACGCCTTGCTGCAGGCCTATCACGGCGAAGGCCGCAACCCGGCGGCGCCCGAGGTGATGCTGGAACTGGTGGGCGCGCTGGGCCTGGACGTCGAGGCGGCGCGCGAGGTCATCGCATCGGGCCGTTATGCCGACGAGGTGCGCGCGGCCGAGCAGTTCTGGCAGCGCGCGGGCATCAACTCGGTGCCGGCGATCATCATCAACGAGCAGCATCTGATCCAGGGCGGCCAGCCACCCGAGGTGTTCGAGAAGGCCTTGCGCCAGATCGCCGCAGAGACGCGCTGAGATGGCGCGCAACATCGAGATCAAGGCGCGCATCGGCAGCGTGGACGCCCTGCTGCCGCGCGCCCGGGCCGTGGCACGTGGTGAGCCCCAGCGCATCCAGCAGGACGACACCTTCTTCCCCGTGCCCCTGGGCCGGCTGAAACTGCGCCAGTTCGAAGACGGCAGCGCCGAACTCATCCACTACCACCGCGCCGACAGCGCCGAGGCCAAGGCCAGCGACTACGTGCGCGTGCCAGTGCCCGACCCCGCGGCGCTGCGCGAGGCGCTGGCGCGCGGCCTGGGCCTGCTGGGCCGCGTGCGCAAGCATCGCCTGCTCTTGCTGGCCGGCGCCACGCGCATCCACCTCGACCGGGTGGAAGGCCTGGGCGACTTCATGGAACTGGAAGTGGTGTTGGCGCCGGGCCAGAGCGACGCCGAGGGCCAGCGCATCGCCGACGGCCTGATGGCCGAGCTGGGCCTGGCCGATGCCGAACGTGTGTCCGGTGCCTACATGGACCTGCTGATGGCCGGCGGCAGCGCCTCGGCCAGGAAGTCGTAGACGCGACGCACCAGCGGGTTGCCGCGGATCTCGCGGTGCACGGCCAGCCAGCAGGGCAGCAGCGGCAGCGCCAGGCGGGGCAGGAGCTTTTGCACACCGGGCCATGAGGCGGCGCCGTACTCCGCGACGAAACCGATGCCGCCGCCGGCGCGCACCAGCTGCGCGTAGGCCACCTGGTCGTCGGTGCGCAGCACGAACTGCTCGCGCGTCACTGCAAACCCCATCGCCGCGAAGCCGCGCAGCATGCTCTCGTCGCGGTCGAAACCGATCAGGCGGTGGTTCAGCAGCTCCTGCGGCTGGCGCGGCGTGCCCGCACGCGCCAGGTAGCTCTGGTGCGCGGCGGCGACGATGCGGATGTCACCCAGCTTGCGCGCCACCAGCGAGGCCTGCGCCGGCCGCACCATGCGCACCGCGATGTCGGCCTCGCGCCGCAGCAGGTTGGTGAGCCCGTTCGACGCCACCAGTTCCACCTGGATCTGCGGCTCCTGCACCTGCAACTCGGCCAGCAGCGGCGGCAGCAGCCACACCGCGGCCACGTCGCTGGTGGTGATGCGCACCGTGCCGCCGGCCACGCCGCGCCGGCCAGCCGCGGACAGGGCGAAGGCATCGGCGCCTTCGGCCATGCGCCGCGCGGCATCCGCCACCGAGAGCGCCAGCGCCGTGGGCGCCACGCCGCGGCCGGTGCGTTCGAAGAGCGGGGCACCCAGCTGCGCTTCCAGCTGCGCCACCTGGCGCGACAGCGTGGGCTGCTGCGCGCCCAGCCGGCGCGCAGCACCCAACATGCTGCCGGCATCGAGCACGGCGAGAAAACTCTTCACCAGGGCCCAGTCGAAGGTCTCTCGATCCATGCATGAATGTATAGCTCATGTGCAAGGTTCAGCAATTGTCGAATAGGCACCGGGCGCCCAGACTGCGGAGCATCAACACCCCCTTTCCAGGAGCCCTTGCATGAAGACCGTTCTGATCCTCGGCGCCAACGGCCGTTTCGGCCAGGCCGCCGTTCAGGCCTTTGCTGCCGCCGGCTGGCAGGTGCTGGCGCAGGTGCGCCGCGCACCTACCGCGCCGCTGCCCGCCCGCGCCCGCGCCCTGGTGATGGACATGGCACACACCGCGGCCGTGGCCGAACAGGCTGCCGGCGCCAGCGTCGTGGTCTACGCCGTGAACCCGGCCTACTGGCGCTGGGAGCACGACCTGATGCCCTTCTTCCGCCAGGGCCTGGAAGTGGCCCGGCGCCTGGGCGCCAGCGTCATGCTGCCGGGCAGTGTCTACAACTATGGCGCCGGCATGCCGGCGGTGCTGCACGAGCACACGCCGCAGCAGCCGACGAACCGCAAGGGCGAGCAGCGCATCGCGATGGAAGACGAACTCGGGCAGCGCGCCGCGCTCGGCCTGAACAGCGTGCTCATCCGCGCCGGCGACTTCTACGGCAGCGGCCGCGGCACCTGGCTGGACGAGGCCATCGTCAAGGACCTGGCGCGCGGCAAGCTGGTCTACCCCGGCCCGCACGACCTGCCCCATGCCTGGGCCTACCTGCCCGACCTGGCGCGCGCCTTCGTGGCCGTGGCCGAACGCGGCGCGCCGGCCGGCTTCACGCGCATGCACTTCGCCGGCCACACGCTCACCGGCCATCAGCTGCTGGCCGCCATCGACGAAGCGGCGGCGCGCCTGGGCCGGCGGCCGGCGGGCGGCTTCCAGGTCGGCGGTTTGCCCTGGGGCCTGATCCGCGCCGTCGGCCTGGTCAAGCCGATGTGGCGCGAGCTGGCGCGCATGAGCTACCTGTGGCGCGTGCCGCACGCGCTGGCCGGGCGCACGCTCGCGCAGGTCGCGGGGCCACTGCCCAGCACCCCCGTGGTGGACGCCATCGAGCAGACGCTGCGCGACTTCGGCCTGGCCGTCGAGCCCGCGCCGCCGGCGGCGCGCATGGCCTGAGGGCTGCAGCCGGCAAGGCGCTATCGTCGCGCCGTGCTGCTTGCCGTCACCGACCTGCGTGTCACGCTGCAAACCGCCCACGGCCCGGCCGAGGCGCTGCGGGGTGTCTCCTTCACGCTCGATCGCGGGCGCACGCTGGGCCTGATCGGCGAGTCGGGCTGCGGCAAGAGCCTCACCGCACTGGCGCTGATGGGCCTGCTGCCCGAAGGCGCGCAGGTGCAGGGCAGCATCCACTTCGACGGCCAGGAGCTCACCACGCTGGACGAAGCCGCGCTGTGCGGCCTGCGCGGCAACCGCATCGGCATGGTGTTCCAGGAGCCGATGACGGCGCTCAACCCGCTGCACCCGGTGGGGCGGCAGATCGCCGAATCGCTGCGCCTGCACCGCGGCCTGTCGGCCGCCGCCGCGCGCGCCGAGGCGCTGCGCCTGCTCGACAAGGTGCAGCTGCCTCAGGCCGCGGCGCGGCTTTCGGCCTATCCGCACCAGCTCAGTGGCGGCCAGCGCCAGCGCGTGGTGATTGCCATCGCGCTGGCCTGCAGCCCGGCCTTGCTGGTGGCCGACGAGCCCACCACGGCGCTGGACGTCACGCTGCAGCGCGAGGTGCTGAAGCTGATCCTCGAACTCGTGCGCGAGGACCAGATGGCCCTGCTGCTGGTGAGCCACGACCTGGCGCTGATGGCCGACACGGTGCAAGACCTGCTCGTGATGTACGCCGGCCGCGTGGTCGAGCGCGGGCCCACCGCCGCCGTGTTCGCGCACCGCGCGCACCCCTACACACGCGGCCTGCATGCCGCACGGCCGCGCCTGGGCATGGCACGCGGCACGCGCCTGGCCACCATCCCCGGCCGGGTGCCCGAGCTCACGCGCATGCCGCCGGGTTGCGCCTTTGCCGAACGCTGCGAACTCGCCATCGGCGCCTGCCGCGTGGCGCTGCCGGATGAATTCGAGCTGGGTAGCGGCCACGCTGCGCGCTGCATCCGCATCCAGCGATGAACGACACGCCGCTGCTCGTCGTCGAGAACCTGGCCCAGCGCTACCGGCTGTCGCGCCGCAGCGTGCTGCAGCCGGCGCCCGAGGTGCAGGCGCTGGAGGGCGTGAACTTCACCTTGCGCGCCGGCCGCAGCCTGGGCGTGGTGGGCGAATCCGGCTCGGGCAAGAGCACGCTGGCGCGCCTGGTGATGGCGCTGGAGACCCCCAGCGCCGGCCGCGTGCTGCTGGGCGGGCAGGACCTGCACGCCCTGCATGCCGCCGAACTGCGCCGCGCGCGCAGCCGGATTCAGATGGTGTTCCAGGATCCTTTCGGCTCGCTCGACCCGCGCCGCACCGTGCTGCAGACCGTGTCGGAACCGCTCGCGGTGCTGCTGAAGGCCGGCCGTGCCGAGCAGCTGGAACGCGCCGCCGAGGCGCTGGACGCGGTGGGCCTGCGCAGCGCCGACCTGGCGAAGTACCCGCACGAGTTCAGCGGCGGCCAGCGCCAGCGCATCGCCATCGCGCGCGCGCTGATCACGCGGCCGCAACTCATCGTCGCCGACGAACCCGTGAGCGCGCTCGACGTCAGCGTGCAGGCCCAGGTGCTGAACCTGATGCAGGACCTGCAGGACCG
>CAYREA010000096.1:0-17350 GCA_964423075.1 uncultured Rubrivivax sp.
GTTCAACGACATCCGCACCACGCTGCAGGCGCTGATCGCGGTCTACGACAACTGCAACAGCCTGCACACCAACGCCTTCGACGAGGCCATCACCACGCCCACCGAAGAGAGCGTGCGGCGCGCGATGGCCATCCAGCTCATCATCAACCGCGAGTGGGGCTTGGCGAAGAACGAGAACCCGAGCCAGGGCGCTTTCATCATCGACGAGCTGACCGAGCTGGTGGAAGAAGCGGTGCTCGCCGAGTTCGAGAAGATCGCCGAGCGCGGCGGCGTGCTGGGTGCCATGGAAACCGGCTACCAGCGCAGCAAGATCCAGGAAGAGAGCATGCACTACGAGATGCTCAAGCACACCGGCGAGTACCCCATCGTCGGTGTCAACACCTTCCGCAACCCGCAGGGCGATCCGGTGTCCGAACACATCGAGCTGGCGCGCAGCACCGACGAAGAGAAGCAGAGCCAGCTGCAGCGCCTGGCCGACTTCCACCAGCGCCACGCGGCCGAAGCGCCTGCGATGCTGGCGCGCCTTCAGCAGGCGGTGATCGACAACGGCAACGTCTTCGCGGTGCTGATGGACGCGGTGCGCTGCTGCAGCCTGGGGCAGATCACGAACGCGCTGTTCGAGGTGGGCGGGCAGTACCGGCGCAGCATGTAGGCGGCGCCGGGCCGGGGTTCAAGCCGCGGCGCGGCGGATGCCTTCTTCCAGCACGAAGAACTGCGGCTTCAGCCCGGCCATCGGGCCGCGCAGCTTCTCGACCTCCGCCGCCGGGGCGTGCACCTCGAGCTTGGTGATCTTCGCAATCTTCAGCGCTTCGCCCAGCAGCGCGCCGACGTTCTCCAGGTGCGCCAGCACGGCCGCGGCATCGTCGTAACCCTCGCGGCAGTGGGCGGTGTGGCCGTCGAAGGAGAAGGCGTAGTGCAGGCAGCCCGGCTCGTTGCGTGTGCGCGCCACGAACTGCGGGCCCAGAGCCTTGAAGGCAGCGAGCTGGCCTTCGTTCACTTCGAAGTAGGGCACCAGGGTGCAGCAGGTGTCGGTCTTGAACATGGGTGTCTCCTGTTGGGGGGTGCGGGTGGGCGGCACATCCTAGGGCGCCGCCGCGAGCACCGCAATTGGCGCCCACGCGGATGCCGGGGTCCGGCAGAATCAGCCGCTCGAGGACCTTGGAGGGCACATGGCCTTCGAATACAGCACCCAGGGTGCGACTTTCGACTTTCCGAATCCCTACCGCATCGAGAACCAGTTCCTGGCCGCGCGGGGGCTGGTGCTGCTGGTGGCGGGCATCGCGCTGCTGGTGCTGGCACGCGGCGCCGGGGCCGAGGTGAACGTGCAGCGCGCCAACGCGGCGCAGGGCGGCTTCGTGCTGCTGGTGATAGGCGGTGCGCTGCTGGTGCTGCTGGGCATCCTGGAGTTCGCGCGTGCGGCGCGCCAGCTGCGCGTGTTCTTCGGCCGTGGCCAGCCGCCTTCGCTGGCGCCCGACGTACCGCGCGAAGTGCACGGCACGAGCCCGCGCGCGCAGACGCTGATCGAGCAGCTGCGCCACGGCGCCATCGCGCTGGTGGAGCCGCAGGGCGCGCTCAACGGCATCCTGTACTCGATCTCGCGCCACCTCGTCACGGCGCCGAAGACGCTGCGCGACTTCGTGCAGGTGCGCTTCGCCAACCTGCTGGCCGCGGGCGGCTTGCTGCTGCTGTTCGCCGTGACCTGGTTCATCACCAGCAACCCGGCGGCGCAGTCGCTGGCGGCGCTGGTATACCTGGTGCTGGGCAGCGTGCTGATCCTGCGCACCTACGTCGCCGGGCCCGGCGGCACGGTGGCGCTCGGGCCCATCGGCCTGGCGGTGCTGCTGGTGTTCGGCCTGGTGGGCACGGTGCTGATCGGGCGCGTGGCCGCCTCGCTGCCGCAGCCGGCCTGGCTGGACAACCTGGCGCTGCCGCGCATCGCCTTCGTGCTGCTGCTGGCCAGCGTGATCATCGAATGCCTGGGCCTGGTGGCCGGCCACGCCCACATTGACGAGCCGCCGCCGGCCAGCACCGCCAACGACCAGGGCACGGTGAGCTTCAACGCCGACCCCAACCTGCTGATGCAGGAGGTCGACCGCGAACTGCAGCGCGGCTGGGCGCAGAACATCCCCAACCGCCGCTACGTCTGGCAGCCGCCGGTGGTGGAGCCCACGCGCGAGGCCGGCAACTTCACCGCCACCGCGCTGGAAGAAACCCAGCCCATGCCGCCGAAGGCGGTGCAGAAGATGGACTGGGGCACCTGCCTGGCCTTCCCACGCTTCTACTGGCTGGCCGCGCTGGACGCGCTCGGCTTCGTGCTGACGCTGGTGGGCGCGTTGCTGTGGCTGCGCCTGGGGGCCGAGTTGAAGACCGGCCTGCCCGACAGCTGGGCGCCCGCCTCCATCGGCTTCATCTTCATGATCGTCGGCGGCTACGGCCTGCGCGTGGCGCACCAGCTGTGGGGCCGGCTCGACTTCGAAAGCACACTCACCTGGCTCGACTTCAACGGCTCCTACGCGCGCGCCCAGGTGGGACTGGGCAGCCAGTGGACCGACCGCGTGCGCAGCGAACGCACGGTGGTCAACGTCGAATCGATGACGCTGCGCGCCTGGGTGGTGCGCACGCGCTCGGTGATCTTCAGCTACCGCGACCAGGCCATCGGCGCGCGCACCCTGGTGGGCATGACGGGCGACATCGACGCCGCGCGCGGCTGGACGCAGCAGGTGCGCCAGTTCGCGCAGGCGCAGAGCAGCCTGGTGGTGCCGGGTGCAAACGAAGACGCGCGCCGCCTGCAGCAGCTGAGCGCCGCCAACCAGCTGGCCGGCAGCGCCGCGCCGCCGCAGGCGCTGCTGGGCGCTGCGCCGCATGGCGGCCAGCCGCTGGCGGCCGTGGCGCGCCACTGCACCGGCTGCGGCGCGCCGCTGGCGGCCGACGCCCGCTTCTGCCAGCGCTGCGGCACACCGGCCGCACCCGCCGGCGGCGACGTGGACCTGGCGCTGTGAGCACGGGCACCCTGGCCACCTGGCACGCCGTGGTGCAGCAGCGCGACATGGCGCTGCTGGCCGCCCTGCTGGCCGACGACGTGGTCTTCCACTCGCCGGTGGTGCACACGCCGCAGCATGGCAAGGCCATCACGCTGCTGTACCTGCAGGGCGCGATGCAGGTGCTGAACACGCCGCAGTTCCACTATGTGCGCGAGATCGCCGGCGCGCGCGACGCGCTGCTGGAATTCGAGACCCAGATCGACGGCCTGCACGTCAACGGCGTCGACCTGATCCGCTGGAACGACGAAGGTCGCATCATCGACTTCAAGGTCATGGTGCGGCCGCTGAAGGCCATCAACGCCTTGCACCAGAAAATGGGTGAGCTGCTGCAGCGCCTGTCGGCGCCGCCGGCCACCGGAGCGACGCCATGAACCCATCCACCTTCGATGAATTCAAGACCGCTGCCCTGGCTGAGGGGTTCGACGAGATCCTGGTGCGCGAATGGGCACCCGGCCAGGAACTGGCCACGCACACCCATCCCTTCGAGGTGAAGGCCCTGGTGGTGCGCGGCGAACTGGCGCTCACCTGCGGCGGCCACACGCGCCGCATCGTGGCCGGCGGGGGCTTCGAGCTGGCGCGCGAAGCACCGCATGCCGAGCACTACGGCCCGCAAGGCGCCACCTTCTGGGTGGCGCGCCGGCACCCGCCGGCCTGACGCATAACGCGGCGCTAACGGCCGCCCGACCAGACTGCGTGGTGAGCTAACACCGCGAGGCTGGTCATGGATACGAACATCGTCAATCGCCGCCGTTTGCTGGCCCTTTCGGGCGGCGGCATGGTGTGGGTGTCCCTGGCCGGCTGCGGCGGCGGCGAAGAGGCCGCGCCGACGTCGCCGCCCTCGGCAGGGCCGACACCCACGCCGTCGCCCACGGCGGGCCCCACCCCCGCGCCGACACCCGCTCCCACCGCCGGCCCGACCCCGGCGCCCACCCCAGCACCCACGCCGGCCCCGGGCGGCAGCGGCTTCGAAGGCAGTGGTGCAGCCGGCGCCGGCACGGCCGGTACACCGGTCAGCGCGGCGCAGCGCGTGGCGGCGCTGGACGCGGTGTCGGCCGCCATGTCCACGCTCGTCTCGACGGCCACCGGCGGCCCGCGGCTCGACGCGGTGGCCCTCGCGCGCCAGCTGCAGGCCATGCCGGCCTTCCACCGCGTGGGCATCTCCACCCGCATGGACAACGTCTGGGCCCGCTTCACCGACGGCCGCAGCCTGGTCATCACCAACAACCTGCAGCCGCTGGCCAGCGCCACCGGCGCGGCACCGGCCACGCCGAGCGCCGCGCGCCCGCGCGCCCTGGCCGCGCGCGGCCGCCGCCTCGGTGCGGCGCTGGACCTGCCGGCCCTGCTGACGCAGACCCAGTACCGCCAGCTCGACATGCTGGGCCAGGTACCGACGAGCAACGCCGTCGAGGCGGCGCACCTGTGCCAGGACTGGGTGGACGCGCAGACCCTGCCGTCGCTGCGCCTGATGGCCATGGGCCGCGGCCTCACCCTGCCCGAGAACCAGCGCACGCTGCCGCCGGACAACGGCACCGACAACGGCGTCGACGGCCTGCGCGAGGTGTCGGGCGACGGCGTGTTCTTCATCACCGCCTGCGCCGCCGAGGTGGGCAGCAGCGAGGCGCCCACCAGCGTCATCTGCACCGCCACGCCGCACACCGAGGCCAACGAGACCCGCTACGCGGCCGAGCTGAGCAACGGTGCACTGGCCTATGCCGTGAGCTGGCGCGGCAACGGCAGCGGCTGGGAGCCCTTCCGCTGCCTGGCCATGACGCACCACTTCCCGACGCTGTCGCGCTGGAGCTTTCCCACCGAGTGCATCGGCATCCTCAATCTCACGGGCGGCTCGGTGCTGGCCGAGTGGAGCACCGCGCTGCGCGGCGCCGGGCTGCACAACCTATTCACCTGGGACAAGCCGGTGCCCTGGCAGCGTTTGCTGGCCTTCGCCGACGACCTGCTCCAGATCGAACTTGGCACCAACAACTTCGACGGCCGCGCGGTGCGGCAGGACACGCCGCCACGCCTGCGTGCCTACGGCGTGGGGGCCACCACCGAATACCTCGTGAACCGCGGCCTGGCCGACGACGCGGCCGGTGGCGCGCAGGCTGTCTACCTGCCGGAGAACTCGCCCCCGGGCTACGTCAGCGTGCTGGTGCCCACCATCGACTACGCCAGCATCAACGAGAACGACCCCTACATCGAACTGGTGGGCCAGTTCGGGCGCCAGCAGGGCCTGTTCAAGGCGCCCGAGGTGCGCGTGGGCGGCAGCCCGGTCACACCCAGCCAGCCGCTGCTGGTGCGAGCCGACGGCCTGATGAGCGGCAGCGACAAGGCCACCGACCGCGTCTGGCGCGGCGACCTCATCCAGGCCACCCTGCAAAGCGGCCAGCTGTCGCGCGGCGGTTATGTGCAGGTGGTCAACGGCGACCGCTGGTCCAACCTGCTGCAGATCACCTTCTGGGAGATCCCCATCACGGTGACGTCCACCATCACCGGCGGGCTCACGCTGCAGATGACGATCACGCTGACGCTGCGCGCCGACGTGCGCGGCTACCGCCTCAAGCCCGACGGCGACCGCTGGGCCGGCGGCGCGCTGCGCATCATGGGCAGCAGCGCCGACAGCCGCGCCAGCTTCAGCGCCAGCGGCCAGATTTCGGTGACCGAAGGCCGCGACACCACCACCATCAGCTGGTCGGGCAGCGGCAGCGTGGGCGGCACGCCCGGTGACATGCCGGTGTCCGGCAACGGCCTGCTCGACTGGACGGCGCGGCGCTGGAAGCCGCTGGTGTCCGTGGCCGGCGGGCGCACCTACCCGCAGCGCAAGGTGGTGACGCGGGTCAATGCCGAAGGCGTCACCGTCACCGTCAGCGACACCACCGAGGAGCTGCCGGTGTCCTTCTTCGCGCCCGCGCTGCCGGTGCCGCCGCTGGAGTTCACCTTCGACGAGCGCTGGAACCTGCAGGCCGGCAGCTACGTCAACGCCACCGAACCCGTCTCGCTGCTGGGTGCGCGCACGCGCACCACGGCGATGAGCTGGGCGGCCGTGCCCGCGGCCTATTCACCGGTGGGCGACGAGCACGGCGGCGTCTAGAAGCTGTACTGCAGGCCGAAGGACACCAGCACCGGCAACTGGTAGACCTCTTCGCGCGTCTGGTAGTCAGGGCTGTAGCTGTAGCCCGCGACGTTCTTGCGGTTGTAGGCGTTGATCAGCTCGAAGTACTGCGTGAAGTGGGGCGACACCTTGCGGTCCAGCCGCAGGTCCAGGCGGTGGTAGGCCGGCACGCGTTGCGAGTTGATGGCGCCGTAGACGGGTTTGACGCGGCCGTCGGGGTACGAGCCCGTGCCCACCACGGGCGTGTATGGCGAGCCGGTGTGGTAGCTCCACTTCGCGCCCCAGGTCCAGGCGTCTGACTGCTTGTACTGCCCCACCAGCGTGGCGATCACGGGCTGGTCGTAGTCGAAGCGGAAGGTCTCGCCCGTCAGGTCGTTGCGGCGCCGTGCCTTGGACACGCTGAGCGAGAAGAAGCCCGTGAGCTTGTCGCTGCCATCCTTCTTCACGAGCAGCTCGAAGCCCTGCGCCGTGCCGCTGCCGCCGTTGCGGTACTTCAGCAGCGCATCGTCGACCGCGTAGCCGTCGAAGGTCTTGCCGTAGACCTCGGCGCGCACCGACCAGCCGGCGTCCAGCGTCTGTGTCAGGCCCAGCACGCGATGGGTGCTGCGCAGGTGCGCCAGCTGCGGGTTGCCGATGTCGCGCAGCGCTTGCTCGACGGGCGGCGGCTGGTTGTGCCGGCCCACGCCCAGCGACAGCATGGTGCGCGGCGACAGGTTCCACTCCAGGCCCAGGCGCGGTTCGGTGAAGGTCTGCCGTACGTACTGGTCGCGCGACACGCGCAGGCCGCCGGTGGCCGTCCATCCGGGCGACAGGCGCCAGCGGTGGTTGGCATAGGCCTCGGCCTGGTTCTGCCGCGTCTTCTGCAGCGAGGTCACGCGGCCGGCGCTGCTGATGTCGCAATTGGGGTCGAACTCGGTGCAGCGCGGGTCCTGGAAGTCCAGGTCCAGCTCCACCAGGCGGCTGTTCAGCGCGCCGCCCAGCGTGCTGGCGTGTTCGCGTGACCAGGCCAGGCGCAGCTGCTCGCGCAGGTAGGTGGTGGTGACTTCGGCGTCGTAGGTGCCCGCCGTGCCGATGCGCGCGAACTCGCGGTTGCTCATCTGCCCCAGGGCCAGCTGGTTGCTGGCCAGGCTGCCGAACTCGCCGTCCCAGCTGAGCGCAAAGTTGCGGTACGACTGGCGCTGGTTGCTGTTGCCCAGCAGTGCCGGGTCGCGCTGCGCGGCCTTGGAATCTGCCTGGGTGCTGAAGTCGATGCGGTCGGCGGCGGCACTGAAGTCCAGGCGCAGGCGGTGGTCGGTGGACAGCGTCCACAGCAGCCGGCCCTGCGAGTCGTTGAAGACGGGCACGGTGTAGGTGACGCCTTCCTCCTTGTCCTCGGCCGTCTTGGTCACCAGGTCGAACCAGCTGCGCCGGCCGGCCACGAAGAAGGACAGGCGTTCGTTGATCGGCCCTTCGGCCAGCACGCTGGCGCCCAGCAGGCTGAAGTCGAGCTTGCCGCCGATGCGGTCGCTGCGCGGGTTGCGCAACGAGATGTCGAACACCGCGCCCACCACGTCGCCGTACTCGGGGCTCCAGGCGGCGCTGGCCAGGTCGAAGCGGCGGATCAGCTCGGGGTTGAAGGTGCTGGCGAAACCGCCCAGGTGGAACAGGTAGCCCACGGGCAGGAAGTCGACGTAGTAGCCGTTGTCCTGCGGCCGTGCGCCGCGCACGGCCGGTGCGCTGCTGCTGTCGTCGGTGGTGGCCAGGCCGGGCAGGGCCATCACGGCCTTCATGGGGTCGCCGCTGCTGCCGGGTATGCGCTGCAGTTCTTCGCGCGTGAGGGTCTGCTTGCCGGCAGCGTTGCGCACGCGCTGGCCCTGGATCTCGATGGTCTGTGGCCGCGGGGGCTCGGGTTCGGCGTCCTGGGGCCAGGCGCTGGCGCAGGCCAGGGCCAGGGTGCTCAGGCTCAGGTGACGCAAGCGGGGAGACAAATGCATGGCAGACAAAGTGTGGTGACGGTGAACCGGATGTTCGCCGCAGCCACCTTGGGCCTTCCTGAAGAGCCGCCTCCTACGTTCGGGGGAGGTTGACCGTGAAGCAGCAGCCGCGCCCCTGCGGACCGGCTGCGAGCTGCACGTCGCCGCCCAGCGAACGCGCGGCTTCGCGCACGATGGCCAGGCCCAGGCCGGCGCCGAGTGAGTCTTGGGCCCTGCCGCGCCAGAAGCGTTCGAAGACCTGCTCGCGGCTCGCGGCGGGAATGCCCGGGCCGTTGTCGCACACGCGCAGCCGCCAGGCCGCTGTCTCCACCTCGACCGCCACGTCGACGGCCACGCCCTGGCCGCCATAACGCAGCGCGTTGTCGACCAGGTTGCTCAGCATCGAGCGCAGCGCGCGCGCATCGGTGGCCAGCAGCGCGTTGTCGGGCCCGTTGAGCGACAACTCGGCGCCGCTCTCGGAGGCCAGCTCGGCCATGCCGGCGAGCGTGTCGCGCACGATGTTCATCACGTCCACCGTCTCGCGCGGCGCCAGCGCGGTGGCATCGGCCTGGGCCAGGCGCAGCAGCTGCTGGGTCAGGTGCGAGGCGCGCGCCACCGCGCCCTGCAGGCGCCGCGCGGCCTCGTGGCGCGCCGGGCCCTCGCTGGCCTGCAGCACATGGGCCTGCGTGCTGATCACGGCCAGTGGCGTGCGCAGCTCGTGCGCGGCGTCGTGCACGAAGGCCTTCTCGCGCGCAAAGCTCCCGGCCACGCGTTCGAACAGGCGGTTCAGCGCCGTCTGCAACGGCAGCAGTTCGCGGTAGCCCTTGGGCAGCACGAGGGGGCTCATGTCGCCCGGCGCGCGCGCGGCCACCTGGTCCGACAGGCGCTGCAGCGGCGCCAGCGCGGCGCGCAGCGCCAGCCACACCGGCAGCAGGATCACCGGCAGCGCGATGGCCAGGTACAGCAGCAGCTCCAGCCCCACGTCGCGCGCCGCCCAGCGCGTGCGGCGCTCACGGTCGTCCAGCAGCGTGACGGTCCAGCGCTGGCTGCTGGCGGTGTAGCCGTACAAGGTCTTGCCCTGGTGCAGCGTGTCCGACAGCCCTTCGCGCAGTTGCAGCGGGTCGGCATCGCCGGGCTGCATGGGGGGCACGCGCAGGCCACCGTCGCGGCGCGCCACCAGCAGCACCGGCGGTGGTTCGCCGCGCGGGTCGTTGGCGGCGCTGTCGGCCATCAGGTGCAGGAAGACGGTGATGCCGGCACTGGCGCTGGCGTCGTCGGGCATGCGGTCCAGCGTGCGCGCCAGGCTCTGCGCGCTGCGCAGCAGGGCGCTGTCGAGATCGCCCGACTCCCGCTTGAACGCACCCCACATGATGAGCCCGAAGATGGCCAGGAACAGCATCAGGATGACGCCCAGCATCGTCAGCAGCACGCGCCGCTGCAGCCGCGGCTGGCGCTTCATGGGGCTTCGCCCACCAGCAGGTAGCCCACGCCGCGCACCGTCTTCACGCGCGCCGCGCCCACCTTGCGCCGCAGGTTGTGAACGTGCACCTCGATGGCGTTGAAGTCCAGCGGCTCGCCCAGCGGCACCAGCGTCTGCGCCAGGCGGTGCTTGGGCACCACGCTGCCGCCGGCGCGCGCCAGGGCCGCCAGCACGTCGAACTCGCGCTGTGACAGCGCGACGATCTCGCCGTCCACCGTGCACAGGCGCTGGCGCGTGTCGATGGCCAGTGTGCCCACGGTCCAGACGGCGGCAGCCTGCTGCGCCGCGCGCCGCGTCACGGCGCGCACGCGCGAGAGCAGTTCCTCCACCGCGAAGGGCTTGACGATGAAGTCGTCGGCGCCTTCGTCCAGCCCGGCCAGGCGATCACCCAGCGCGTCGCTGGCGGTGATCACGATCAGCGGCACGGCCAGGCCGTCGCGGCGCCACTCGCGCAGCAGGTCCAGGCCGTGGCCGTCGGGCAGGCCCAGGTCGAGCAGGATGCAGTCATGCCCGCCCGTGGCGGCAAAACGGCGCGCGTCGGCGGCGCTGCGCAGCCATTCGCTGCTGAGCCCGGCTCCGCGCAGCGCCTGCTGCAGCGAAGCGCCCAGGTCCAGGTCATCTTCGATCAGGAGCAGGTGCATCGGGCGAGAGCCTAAGCCCTCCTGCAACCTGGCAGCTTGGCGCTTGCTGAAGGCCGGGCCATGCGTGATGCAGAATCCCCCGCAGCACATTGCATGGAGACCGCATGGCGTACCGGTGGAGGCACGATGGCCCGGCCTTCGAGTTCCCCACGCCTTATGGCATCGAGAACCGGTTCCTCATCGCACGCGCCGTGCTGCTGATGGTGGCCGCCCTGGCCGCACTGCTGATGGCGGCGCTCGCCGGCAGCTTCGAGAGCAACCAGCCGGTGGTGACGTTGGAGAAGCTGCCCGATCCCGGCAGCGCCTGGCCCCTGGTGCTGGCTGCCATGCTGCTGCTGAGCGGCGCGGTGATGAACCTCGTGCAGGCGCTGCGCCAGCGCCAGCTGCTGCTGCAGCCGGGCCAGCCGGCGTCGCTGGCGGGTGAGGTCTCGCGCGAAGGTTCCGGAGCCGGGGTGGGTGCGCCCGCCTTGTTGCAGGCCCTGGGCCGGGGCATGGCCACCCCGCGTGAACCGGCGGGGCCCTGGCGCGGCCTGTTGCTGCGTGTGGCGCCCGGGCTCGTGAGCTCGCCCGCCACGCTGGATCACTACCTGGCCGCGCGCCTGTCGCACACGCTGCTGGCCGCCGGCCTGGGCCTGGGCGCGCTGGCGCTGATGGCCTGGCCGCGGCCCGGCGGCGCCGCGCTGGGCGCGCTGCTCTTGATGCTGGTGGGCGGCGCGGTGGCGGCCCGCCACGCGCTCGACCCCGAACGGCCGGTGCTCACGCCCGTGCAGCTGGCTGCCGTGCTGGCCGTCACCAGCCTGGCTGCGGCTGGGCTGGCGGCGGCCGCGGGGGCCTTTCCCATCCTGGACAAGCTCGAGCGCTTCAACCTGCCCTTGACGGCCTTGCTGCTGGCCGGTTGCGTGCTGGCGCTTGAACTGATGGGCCTGCTGGCCGCGCGCGACCGCATCGAGGCGCCGCTGGCCGCGCGCTCGACGCACCAGGACGCCGAGGTCGCCTTCGACGCCCACCCGGCGCAGCTGTTGCGCGAGGTCGACCGCGAGCTGGGCCGGCGCTGGACCGACGGGGTGCCGAACCGGCGCTACATCTGGCAGGCACCCAAGATCGACGCCGCGGCCGAGGAAGGCACGTTCAGCGCCACCGTGCTCGAAGAGACGCAGCCCACCGCCGTGCAAGGCCAGGCCGACGCCGCCCGGCGCGGCGGCACGCCGGCCGCGCGCGTGCGCTGGCTGCTGGTGCTGGGCGGCCTGGGCCTGCTGCTCAGCGTGGCCGGCGCCGTGCTGTGGCTGCGTTCGGCCTGGGTGCACCTGCCCAATGCCGCGCTGCCCTGGGCCGAGGCCAGCGTGGGGGCGATGGCCGTGCTGGCCGGCGGCTGGGCCTTGCGCGTGGCGCATGCGCTGTGGAGCCGCATCGAGGTGGAGTCCACGCTGACCTGGCTGGAATTCAAGGGCAGCTTCTTTCGCCTGCCGGGTGCGGCGGTGCCGCAGGGTGGTGACGTGCCGGCCTGGAGCCGCGGCGAGCCGGCGGTGGGCGTGGAAGACCTCGTCCTGCGCAGCTGCGCGGTGCAGGCCCGTTCGGTCTTCTACGCCGATGGTGTCCAGGGCCCCGGCAGCCGCGTGCTGCTGACGATGGTGGCCAACCCCGCCGCCGCCGCGGTGTGGACGGTGCAGGCCAAGGATTTCGCGCGCAAGCTCGCCGCCAACCCCGCCGCCGCCACCCCGGCCGCGCTGGCCGCGCGCGCCAAGGCCAGGGCGCGCCGCGTGGCCGAAAGTGCACAGCCGGCTGCTGCCAGGCGCAACGCGCGCTTCTGCCCGCATTGCGGCACGCCGGTGCTGGCCGGTGCCCGTTTCTGCCAGCACTGCGGGCAGACACTGGCGCCGGCCTGAACAAGACCGTAATCCAGGCCCGGCCCACTTCGTCTGTGCAGCAGGCGCCCACCATTCCGTGTGCGCCCAACCTCAATTCAGGAGCTCTGCATGAACCAGTACGTCTTTCTCCTCCACGAGCGCCCCGCCAGTTCTGCCGACGTGACGCCGGCGCAGATGCAGGAAGTGATCGCGCGCTACAAGGCCTGGTCCGCCGACCTGGCGCAGCGTGGCCTGCTGGTGGGCGGCGAGAAGCTCGCCGACGATGGGGGGCGCCAGCTGCGCCTGAAGAACGGCCGCCCGCTGGCCACCGACGGGCCCTATGCCGAGGCGCACGACGTGATCGGCGGCTACTTCGTCGTCCAGGCCGAGAGCGACGCCCAGGCCGAGCAGCTGGCGCAGAGCTGCCCGCACCTGAACGGCGAGCAGTGGATCGAGATCCGCCGCATCGAAGCGGTGTGAGCCGCGGCGCGACGGCCGAACTGCAGGCCGTGCTGGCGCAGCAGCGCCGGCGCGTGGTGGCGCACCTGGCGCGTTCACTCGGCCTGGTGCACCTGGCGCTGGCCGAAGACGCGGTGCAGGCCGCGTCGCTGCGCGCGCTGGAGGTCTGGCCGGCGCAGGGTGTGCCGGCCAACCCTGCCGGCTGGCTGTACCGCGTGGCGCGCAACGAGGCCATCGACGCGCTGCGCGTGGCCGGCCGCCACGAGCCCTGGCCCGAAGACGAAGACGCCGCGGCCGCGGCACTGCCCGCGCAGCCACCGCCCGCCGGCCGCTTCGGCGGCGAGCTGGATGAGGAGGAACTCGCGCTGCTGTTTGCCGCCTGCCACCCGGCCCTGCCGGCGGCCTCGCAGGTGGCGGTGGCGCTGCGGGCGCTGGCCGGGCTGGACCTCGCCACCATCGCCGCCGGCCTCTTGTGCAGCGAAGCCGCGCTGGCGCAGCGCCTGGCGCGGGCGCGCGAGCAGATCGCACCCGAGCAGCTGCGCCTGCCCGCCGGCCATGAACTCGCACCCCGGCGCGATGCCGTGCTGACCGCGCTGTCGCTGGCTTTCCACGCCGGCGCCCGCGCCCGCACCCGGGGTGCCGATGCCCAAGCGCGCCACGACGCCACCGCCCTGTGCTGGGAGGCCATCCGCCTGGCGCGCGCGCTGGCCGCGCACCCGGCGGCGGCGCATGCCGACGCCGACGCGCTGGCCGCGATGCTGCTGCTGCACGGCGCGCGGCTCTCGGGCCAGCTCGACGAAGCCGGCAACATCGTGCTGCTGCCCGGCCAGCCGCGCGACCGCTGGGACGCCGGCATGATCCGCATGGGCCTCGCGCACCTGCAGGCCGCGCAGCGGGCCCAGCGCCTGTCGCGCTGGCACCTGCTGGCCGGCATCGCGGCCGAACACGCCACCGCGCCCGACCACGCGCGCACCGACTGGCCCACCATCGCCGGCTACTACGAACTGCTGGTGACGGTGGACCCTTCGGCCGCGCCGCGCCTGGGCCATGCCATTGCGCTGGCCGAAGCGGGCGAGCCGCAGGTGGCGCTGCTTCGCCTGCAGGCCCTGCAGGCCGACGTGCCGGCGGCCTTGCGGCCGCACAGCCTGGCGGCCATGGCGCGCGCGCACGAGCGGCTGGGCGCGCAGGACCTGGCCGTGCAGTTGCTGAGCCAGGCCGCCGCCGCGGCGCCGCACGAAGCCGATGCGCGCGCGCTGCGGCGGCGCGCGGACGCGCTGCTCAGCCGCGCACGCGCCGGTCCAGCCCCGTGACGCGGCGCTCCATGCCGGTGCGCCTTTCGCCCCAGGCGTTCTCCAGCTCCAGGCGCTTGATCTCTTCCACCGCGCCTTCGTCGGCGCCGCCGGCCTTGCGCGCCTGGGCGCGCGCCAGGCGTTCCATCAGGCGCAGGTCGCGGTCGGTCAGGCTCAGGGCGCTCTCGGCCCACATGTCGACGATGGCCGACAGCGTCTCGTACTTCACCGGTGCGGCCAGGCGCTGCGCGCGCAGCGCGGCGAGGGTGCCGCGGTGGCGCTGGTCGACGTCGCGCACCACGCGTTCCACCGCCTGATCGCCTTCGCCGTCTTCGCACACCACGTCCACCAGCCGGCGGTAGTGCAGCTCTTCGGCGCTGTACAGGCGGCCGGAGAGGATCATCTCGTTGGCCACCGCGAAGCCGCCCTTGCGGATGGTGAAGTCCCAGGCGCCCATGCCGGGGAACAGATTGAACAGCACCTCGGGGAAACCGGCCTGCGCGCTGCGCTCGAAGATGATCTTGTGGAAGGGCAGCACGCTCTCCAGCCCGCCGCCCAAAGTGTCGCCGGCGGCCAGCACGGTGGTGTGCACGCCCAGGTGGGCGGCGTTCTCCATCCACCACACCAGGTCGACGCAACGCTGGCCGTAGAGCTTGAGCGACTCCACGTCGCCGGCGCGCACCAGCAGCACGAAGAGCGCCAGGTCGCCGCCGAAGTTGAAGACCTTGGGCACGTCGGAGCTGAGCACGAAGTGCTTCACCATGCCGGGGTTGGCGCTGATGTCCGAGAGCATGGTCTGCAGCTCGCTCATCGCCGCCAGGCTGTAGCACTGGATGGGCTTGACGTGGGTGCGTACGCGCAGCAGGCGCAGCTCTTCACTCCACTCCAGCCGCAGCGTCTTGAACGGGCGCCCCAGCAGGCCGGCCACGCCGACCGCAGACGCAGCTTCTGACGCGCTCAAGTCGGCCAACCCGGCATCAGATGGCTTCGATGATGCGCGTGAAGTGGTGGAAGTTGACACGCGTGGACTCCACCACGGCCTGCAGGGCCGCTTCGTTGGGCAGTTTGTTCAGGATCAGCCGCAGTTCGGCCATGTGCTTGGCATCCATCGTGGCGTGCGAATCGATGAAGGACACGCCGCGGTCGCCTTCGAGCAGCAGCGACTCGCGGATGGCCGAGGCGAAAGGCCCGCCGTAGACGGATGCAATCACTTCCAATGCGTAGAGCATGCCCAGCACGCTGCACGGATGGCGGCGATCGGCCGCCCAGTAGTTGTAGCCGTTCAGCGCCAGCGTGTTCACCGAGGGTGTGTGCGCGCGTGAATCGCCCGGCGTCACGCCGATGGCTTCCAGGTCGTTGAGCACCCAGTTCTCGTGGCCCGTCTCCTCGTGCATGTGCTCGTAGAGGAAGTGACGAATCGGCTGCACCACGTCGTCCATGCGGCTGGCCGCGGCGGCGCACACCGGGTTGAAGTGCCACACCACGTGGTACAGCTCCAGCAGCAGCGCCCGATAACGCTGCACCGTCATGCCGTCGGCCACGGCCGCCACCACGACCGGATGGGTCTCGAAACCGCGGCGGTCCTCGTCGGTGCGGGTGACGAGTTCAGCGAAGTAGGAAAGCATGGAAAACCCCAACGTGAAGATTTGCAGTGTGTCGTGGGGCGCACCCGCTACGCCCATCCTCAAGTCTGGCGCCTTTTTGCGCGTTATGAGGATCAACGTGGCGTGGCTTCTACAATCATTGCGATGAATTCCGTGCTGTCGCCGACACCGCCGGCGCAGACCGCCCGCCGCCGCATCCGCGAGCTGCCCGACGAACTGGTGAGCCAGATCGCGGCCGGCGAAGTGGTCGAGCGCCCCGCTTCCGTGGTGCGCGAACTGGTGGACAACGCGCTCGACGCCGGCGCTGCCGCGATCACCGTGCGCCTGGCCTCGGGCGGCGTGCGCAGCATCGTGGTGGAAGACGACGGCAGCGGCATCGAAGAGGCCGATCTGCCGCTGGCGCTGAAGCGCCACGCCACCAGCAAGATCGCGAGCCTGGCCGAGCTGGAGTCTGTGGCCACGATGGGCTTTCGGGGCGAGGCGCTGGCCGCCATCGCCTCGGTGGCCGAGATGAGTGTCACCAGCCGCACGACGGGCGCACCGCATGCCTGGCGCCTGTCGGCCCGCAGCGGCGAACTCAGCGCCGCCGCGCGCAGCACCGGCACCACGGTGGACGTGCAGGAACTCTTCTTCAGCACGCCGGCACGGCGCAAGTTCCTCAAGAGCGACGCCACCGAGTTCGCCCACGCGCTCGAAGCCGTGCGCCGCCATGCGCTGGCGCGGCCCGACGTGGGTTTTGCGGTGTGGCACGAGGGCAAGCTCAGCGCGCAGTGGCGGCCCGCCACGCCGGCGCAGCGCTGGGCCGACGTGCTGGGCAAGGACTTCTTCGCCGCCAGCCGCGAACTTCTCGTGCAGCGCGGCCCGCTGGCGCTGCTGGGGCGTGTGGGCCAGCCCGAGGCCGCGCGCTCGCGCGCCGACCTGCAGTACCTCTTCGTCAACGGCCGCTACGTGCGCGACCGCCTGCTCGCGCATGCCGTGCGCTCGGCCTATGAAGACCAGCTGCACGGCAGCCGCCAGCCGGCCTATGCACTCTTCATCACCATCGCGCCCGAACTGGTGGACGTGAACGTGCACCCCACCAAGATCGAGGTGCGCTTCCGCGACGGCCGCGCGGTGCACCAGGCTCTGCTGCACGCGGTGCAGGACGCGCTGGCACCCACGCGCGCTGCCGCGGCCCCGGTCACGCAGGACGAGCTGCCGCCCGTGCCGAACGTGGCCTACGCGCCTTCGAACTACCAGCCTTCACTGCCCCTGCCCGAGTCGGCCCCCGCCGTGCACGACAACCCCGGCCCCTGGCGCACGCCGCAAGGCAGTGGCGGCCTGACCGCCTGGGCCGGGCTGCGCGAAGCGGCGCCGACGGCACAGGCCCCCGCCGCCTGGCCACTGGGTCGCGCGGTGGCGCAGATCGGCGGCGTCTACGTGCTGGCCGAGAACGAGCACGGGCTCATCGTCGTCGACATGCACGCGGCGCACGAGCGCATCGTCTACGAGAAGCTCAAGCGCGCCGCCGCCGGGCAGGGCGCGCTGCCTTCCCAGCCGCTGCTGGTGCCGCAGACGATGGCGGCCACGCCGGCCGAGATCGCCACCGCCGAAGCCGAAAGCGCGGCGCTGCTGGAGCTGGGGCTGGACGTGGGCCTGCTCTCGGCCGGCACGCTGGCCATCCGCAGCCGCCCGGCCGCGCTGCCCGATGCCGACCTGGCCGAACTCACCCGCTCGGTGCTGGCCGAACTGGCCGAAGCCGGAGCCAGCCGCGTGGTGCAGCGTGCGCGCGACGACATCCTGGCCACCATGGCCTGCCACGGCGCGGTGCGTGCCAACCGGCGCCTGACGCTCGAAGAGATGAACGCGCTGCTGCGCGAGATGGAAGCCACCGAACGCGCCGACACCTGCAACCACGGCCGCCCCACCTGGCGCCAGGTGACGATGAAGGA
>CAYREA010000097.1:0-13559 GCA_964423075.1 uncultured Rubrivivax sp.
GCGGGTTGGCGCCGGGGAACTGCGCGCGCACCACGATCTGCGGCGGCGCGACCTCGGGGTACTCGGAGATCGGCAGCCGGAAGATGGCCAGCGTGCCGAGCAGGAAGATGAAGATCGACAGCACCGCGGCAAAGCGCGGCCGGTCGATGAAGAAGCGTGAGATGTCCATGTTCTTTTGCTCTTAGGCCTTCTTCTCGGCCGGTGCGGCACCCGGCGCTTGCGGCGGCGGCACGATGGGGAGCCCCTTGTCGTCCACCTTCAGCACCTGCGGGGCCACCGGCACGCCGGGAATGATGCGTTGCAGGCCGTCGACGACGACGTTCTCGCCCGCCTTCAGCTTGCCGCCGCCGACCACGCGCATGCCGTCCTGCAGCGCGCCGAGCTGCACGTCGCGGAACTGCGGCTTGCCGTCGGCGCCCACCACCACCACGAACTTCTTGCTCTGGTCGGTGCCGATGGCGCGCTCGGGCACCATCACCGCGCTGTAGGGCGCGGTGGTGGCCATCACCAGGCGCACCGACAGGCCGGGCACGAACTGGCCCTTGCTGTTGTCGAAGCTGGCGCGCATGCGCATGGCGCCGGTCTGCGGATTGAGGCGGTTGTCGAAGTAGTCCACCTTGCCGGCATGCGGGTAGCCGTCTTCATTGCTCAGGCCCATGCGCACCGGCGGGTTCTTCTCGCCCGCACCCTTTACGCGCAGGTAGGTCTGCTCGCTGCCGTCGAAGTAGGCATGCACCTTGGCCACGCCGGCGATGCTGGTGAGCACCGCCTGTTCATTGACCAGGTTGCCCGCGGTGACGTTGGCGCGCGAAACGCGGCCGGCAATCGGCGCGCGCACGGTGGTGAATTCGAGGTTCAGGCGCGCCACGCGCAGCGCGGCTTCGGCGGCCTTGATCTCGGCTTCGCTGGTGCGCGAACCACTGGCCAGCTGGTCGAACTCCTGGCGCGACACGGCCTTGGCGTCCAGCAGCTTCTGCGCCCGTGCCAGCTCGGTGCCGGCCAGCTCGGAGCGCGACTTGGCGGCTGCCAGCTGCGATTCCAACCGCGCCACTTCGGCGAGGAAGGGCCGCGGGTCGATGGTGAACAGCAGCTGTCCGCGCGAGACGAGGGCCCCGTCGGTGAAGTGCACGGTGTCGATGACGCCGCCCACGCGCGGGCGCAGCTCGACGTACTCGGCGGCTTCCAGGCGGCCGCTGAACTCTTCGCTGTCGGCCAGCGTGCGCTGCACGGCCGGCGCCACGCTCACGGGTGCAGGGCCATGCCCGCCGCCCTGGGCTTCGGCGTTGCCGGTGCAGCCCGCGAGCCAGGCCGATGCGGCGGCCAGCGGCAGCAGCCAGGCCAGGCTGCGCAGGAGGGGGAAGGGGATACGGGTTCTCATGGACGTGCCTCTCTCGGTGCAGGTAGTGGGTCTTGCGGCGCGGCAGCGCCGTGAAGGAAAAGGTCGACGGCAGAACCTACGTGGCCGGCGATGCCTTCGTCGGTCCAGCCGGGTGGCAGTTCGCCGACCAGCGCGCGCAGTTGCGGCCCGCTGGCGACGAGGTGGAAGAACTGGTGCGCCAGCTCGACGGTGTCCAGGCCGGCGCGCAGCAGCCCGCGCGCCTGGTGGCCGGCCAGCCAGCGGCCCAGCGAGACCGCGGCGTTGTCACGACCGGTGTTGCTCATGCAGCGCGACTGCTCGGGGAAACGGCCGCCTTCGGACACCATCAGCCGGTGCATGGCCAGCATGCGCGGCTGCAGCACCATCTTCAGCAGGTGGCGGCCGTACAGCAGCAGGCCTTCGCGCATGTCGGCGCCCTCCATGGGCAACAGCGCCAGTTCGGCTGAGATCTCTTCGCACAGGCCATTCACGGCGGCCTCGAACAGGCCCGGTTTGCCGCCGTAGACGCCCCAGACGTTGCGCCGCGAACCGCCCACGCGGTGGATCAGCCCGTCCACCGACACGCCTTCGTAGCCGCAGCTGAGGAACATGTCGGCCGCCGTCTGCTGCAGCTGGCGTACGCGCTCGGCGCCACGCGCAGTGCGACAGCGCGCGGCGATGGAACAGGACGGCTTGGGCTTCATGCAGTGATGACGACGAACGGATGGACCGGAAAAAGACCGCCCCGCCTCGGCCCGGGGGCCGTGGCAAGCAAGGGGTGCGACTTGGGGGTTGGAAACGGCGAAGGCGCGAACGGTACGCCTTCGTACCGATTTGCGTGTGACAGCGGGGTTAACCCGCGTTGCCAGTGCAGTTTCTCAGCGCGGCCTGCCGCCGTCGATCTGCCAGATGGCCTAGGCGCTATTGCTCGGCGAAGGCGCGCTCGATGACGAAGTCACCCGGCGTCGAGGTGTTGCCTTCCTTGAAGTGCCGCTTTTCCAGCAGGTGCTTCAGGTCGCGCAGCATGGCCGGGCTGCCGCAGATCATCACGCGGTCGTTGGCAGGGTCCAGTGGCGGCACGCCCAGGTCGGTGAAGAGCTTGCCGCTTTCGATGAGCTCGGTGACGCGGCCCATGTTGCGGTAACTCTCGCGCGTGACGGTGGGGTAGTAGCGCAGCTTGCTGGTGACGAGTTCGCCCAGGAACTCGTGGTTGGGCAGGTGCTCGACCAGCATGTCGTGGTACGCCAATTCGTCGACCTGACGCACGCCGTGCACCAGGATCACCTGCTCGAACTTCTCGTAGGTCTCGGGGTCGCGCACGATGCTCATGAAGGGCGCCAGGCCCGTGCCGGTGCCGAACATGTAGAGGTGCTTGCCCGGCAGCAGGTAGTCCACCACCAGCGTGCCGGTGGGCTTCTTGCCGACGATGACGGTGTCGCCCACCTGGATGTGCTGCAGCCGTGAAGTGAGCGGGCCGTCGGGCACCTTGATGCTCAGGAACTCCAGGTGTTCTTCGTAGTTCGCGCTGACGATGCTGTAGGCGCGCAGCAGCGGCTTGCCATTGACGCGCAGGCCGATCATCGTGAAGTGGCCGTTGGAAAAGCGCAGGGCCGGGTCGCGCGTGGTGGTGAAGCTGAACAGGCGGTCGGTCCAGTGGTGCACGCTCAGCACGCGCTCTTCGAGGAAGGCACTCATGGGTGTCTGCAAATC
The DNA here is from genome assembly GCA_964423075.1 of uncultured Rubrivivax sp. Classification (GTDB taxonomy): domain Bacteria; phylum Pseudomonadota; class Gammaproteobacteria; order Burkholderiales; family Burkholderiaceae_C; genus Rubrivivax. The sequence goes on from CAYREA010000097.1 coordinate 3,068, forward strand.
GGGGAAGGCAGGCAGTGTAGCGGGGCGCTTCAGGGTTTCTGCTGACGCCGCCCCGGCTTCGCCCATTCGGCGAAGCAGTCATAGAGATGCTGCGCCGCCGGCGCCAGGCCGCGGCCGCGGCGCCGGATGAGGCCCACGCGGCGCGTCACCACCGGCTGGTCGAGCGGCACGCTCACCAGCAGCGGGTGGCCTTTGCCCGGCATCGCCATCGAGGGCACGGCGGCCACGCCCAGGCCCGCTTCCACCAGGCCCAGCATGGCGGTGACGTGCTGGGCTTCGCACACGCTCACAGGGCGCACCGGCAGGCCGGCCAGGGCCTGGTCGATCAGCAGGCGGTTGCCTGAACTCTGCGCGACGCTGATGAAGTCATGCGCGGCCAGGTCGGCCCAGGCCACGCGCCGCTTCTTCGCCAGCGCATGGTCGCGCCGGCAGGCAGCGACGAAGCGTTCTTCGCGCAGCAGCTTGAACTCGATGTCGGGCTCCTGGCCGCCGATGAAGTTCAGGCCGAACTCGGCCTCGCCGCGCTGCACGGCGGCCAGGACTTCGTTGGCGCCCGCGTCCAGCACCTTCACGCGCACCTTCGGGTAGTCGGCGCGGAAACGCTGGATCACCTGCGAGACGCAGTAGTAGACGGTGGACGGCACGCAGGCCAGCGTGACCTCGCCGCCTCGCGCCGCCGGCAGGCCGCGCGTGGCGAGCAGCGCGCTGTCCAGGTCGTCCAGCCACTGCTGCACCTTGCGCAGGAAATCGCGGCCCACGGCCGTGAGGCTGACGCGGCGTGTGGTGCGTTCGAGCAGGCGCACGCCCAGTGCCTGCTCCAGCTTGTCGATGCGGCGGCTGAAGGCCGGCTGCGAGAGGTGCACGGCTTCGGCGGCGCGGCCGAAGTTGCCGATCTCGGCCACGGCGCGGAAGGCGTGCAGGTCGTTCAGGTCGAAGGCGACGGTCATGGTGGCGGCCCCGGCGATTGATGTTGATTGTGGATCAATCGATCCCAACTCAGCAATTCACACGCATGGATCAAAGCGCGAGCATTCGTTCCATGCCAAGCCTCTCCATCCCTTGCGTCCTGATGCGCGCCGGCACCTCGCGCGGCCCCTTCTTCCTGCGCGAATGGCTGCCCGAAGGCGACGAGGCGCGCGACCAGGCGCTGATCGGCGCCATCGGTGCCTCCGACCTGCTGCAGGTGGACGGCGTGGGCGGCGGCAGCACGCTCACCAGCAAGGTGGCCATCGTCTCCAGGAGCACGCAGCCCGACTGTGATGTCGACTACCTCTTCGCCCAGGTCGGCGTGGGCGACAAGAGCGTGGACACGCGGCCCAACTGCGGCAACATGCTCTCGGGCGTGGCGCCCTTTGCCATCGAGCAGGGCCTGGTGGCGGCGCGGCCGGGGCAGACGCGGGTGCGCGTCTACAACGTCAACACCCGCTCGCGCATCGACGTGACGGTGCAGACGCCAGGCGGCCGCGTCAGCTACGCCGGCGACACCGGCATCGACGGCGTGGCGGGCACCGCGGCGCCCATCCAGCTCGACTTCCTCGACGCCTGGGGTGCGGTCACCGGCTCGGTCTTCCCCACCGGGCGGCGCATCGACACGCTGCTGGGCGTCGAAGTCACCTGCATCGACGCGGCCATGCCGCTGATGATCGTGCGCGCGGCCGACCTGGGGCTGCGTGGCGACGAAGCCCCTGCCGACCTCGACGCCAACCGCGACATGCTGACGCGCCTGGAAACACTGCGCTGCGCGGCAGGCCTGGCCATGGGCCTGGGCGACGTGAGCCAGAGCGTGGTGCCCAAGCCCGTGCTGGTGAGCGCCGGGCACGACGCGCACAGCATCACCTCGCGCTATTTCACGCCGCGCCGCTGCCATGCCTCGCACGCGGTGACGGGCGCCATCGGCGTCAGCGCCGCCTTCGCATTGCCGGGCACGGTGGCCAGCGGCGTGCTCGCCCTCGAAGGCACGCGCAACGTGGCCGTGCTGCACCCGCAAGGCCGCATCGACGTCACCGTGGCCATCGAAGGCCACGGCGAACAGGCCGCCATCCGCCGTGCCGCGCTGGTGCGCACGGCACGAAAGATCCTGCAGGGCGAGCTGCACATCCCTGCCTACGTGTTCTCAAAACCCATACAAGGAGACAAACCCATGAAGCCCATCAAGACCCTGGCCGCGCCGCTGCTGGCCGCCGCCCTGGCCGCCGCCGCGCCCGCTGCGCTGGCGGCGTTCCCGAGCAAGACCATCACCATCGTCGTGCCCACCGCCGCGGGCGGCGGCAACGACGCGATGGCACGCACCATCGCCCAGAAGCTCGGGCCGCTGTTGGGCCAGACCATCATCATCGACAACCGTGCAGGCGCCAACGGCAGCATCGCCAGTGAATACGTGGCGCGCGCGGTGCCGGACGGCCACACGCTGATGTTCGGCTACATCGGCACCCACAGCATGAACCCGGCGCTGCAGAAGCTGCGCTACGACCCGGTGGCCGACTTCGAACCGGTGGGCCTGGTGGGCTATTCGCCGACGCTGATGGTGTCCACGGCCAACGTGCCGGTGAAGGATGTGAAGGACCTGGTGGCCCAGCTCAAGGCCAAGCCCGACAAGTACACCTACGCATCGGCCGGCAACGGCACGGCGCCGCAGTTCGCGGCCGAACTCTTCAAGCTGAATGCGGGTGTGGTGATGCTGGGCGTGCCCTACAAGGGCTCGGCCCCGGCCGTGAGCGACACCATCGGCGGGCAGACGCAGTTCATGTTCCCGAGCCTCTTCACCGCCCTGCCGCACGTGAAGAGCGGCAAGCTGAAGGCCATGGCGGTGGCCGGCCCGAAGCGTTCGCCTCTGCTGCCCGACGTGCCCACGCTGAAGGAGGCCGGTGTCGACGGCGTCGAGGTGCAGCAGTGGTACGCCTTCTTCGCACCGGCCAAGACACCGAAGGCCGTGGTCGACCAACTCAACAAGGCGCTCAACCAGGTGCTGGCCGACAAGGAGATCGTGCAACGCATCGAAGGCCACGGCGCCGATGTCGAGACCAGCACACCCGAGCAGTTGGGCGCGCTGGTGAAGAGCGAACTTGTAAAGTGGAAGATCGTGGTGCAGAAAGCAAAGCTCAGCGCGGAATGACCCTCCAACAATGAACTTCCCACAACAAACTGCTTGGAGACAACACCGATGAATCGAAGCCTTAACCGCGCCGCGCTCGCCACCCTGGCCCTGATCGGTGCCCCTGCCTGGGCGCAAAGCTCCGTCACCGTGGCCGGCATGGCCGATGCGGCCGCACGCAACGTCAAGAACCAGGGCGTGGGCAGCATCAAGTCGCTGGTGAGCGGCAACAACGCCACCAGCCGCATCATCATCCGCGGCGTGGAAGACCTGGGCGGCGGCCTGTCGGCGAGCTTCTGGCTCGAACATGGCCTGGCGCTGGACACCGGCGCCGCGGCGCAGGCCACGCAGTTCTGGGACCGGCGCTCCACGGTGAGCCTGACGAGCAAGACGCTCGGTGAACTGCGTTTGGGCCGCGACTTCGTGCCCACCTACGTGAACTGGAGCCGCTACGACCCCTTCGGCCACATTGGCGCGGCGGGTTCGAACAACTTCGCCACCGCCACGCCGAACGGGCCCATCCGCAACGCCTTCGGCAGCAACCCCAACACCACCGTGCGCGCCAACAACGCGATCCAGTTCCTGTTGCCCGGCGGCCTGGGTGGTGTGGAAGGCGGCTTGATGGTGGCCGCCGGTGAAGGCGGCGCCGTGGCCAATGGCGTGGCCAAGACCACCGGCCTGCGCCTGGGCTGGGCCGGCGGCGGCTACGGCATTTCGGCGGCCACGGCCACCACCGAGAACAGCCTCACCACCAGCGGCAAGTTCAAGGACACGGCCATCGGCGGCCAGGCCGCCTTCGGCAGCCTGCGCCTCACGGCAGCCTGGCGGCGCTTCGAGCAGGCCACGGCCGAGCAGACCAACACCATCGTGGGCGCGGTCTATTCGATGGGCCAGCACGACCTGAAGTTCTCGTACCTGAAGGCCGACATGGCAGGGCGCGTGGGCACCACCGCCATCGACGCCAACGACGCCACGCAGATGGGCCTGGGCTACATCTACAACCTGTCGAAGCGCTCGGCGCTGTACACGCACTACTCGCGCATCTCGAACAAGGGTGCGGCCACCTTCGTGGTGCCCGGCGGCCCGGCAGGCATCGCGGGTGGCAAGACGTCCACCGGCTACGAACTCGGCCTGCGCCACACCTTCTGATCGACGAGAGGTCTCACCGTGGACGAACTGACATCCTGGATCGGCCGCAGCGAGACCCAGCACGACACCGTCGGCGCCACGCCGGTGGTGGCGCTGACGGCGACGCTGGACCATCCGCCCGCGCCGGTGCCTGCCGGCACGCCGCTGCCGCCGCTGTGGCACTGGCTGTACTTCCTGCCCATGCACCGGCACAGCGAGATCGGCCCCGACGGCCATGCCAAACGTGGCGGCTTTCTGCCCCCGGTGCCGCTGCCGCGGCGCATGTGGGCCGGCAGCCAGTTCCAGTTCCACACCCCGGTGCGCGTGGGCGACGCGGTGGCGCGCAAGAGCACCATCGCCGAGGTGACGAAGAAGGAAGGCCGCAGCGGTCAGCTGGTGTTCGTCAAGGTCAAACACGAGCTGTTCTGCAACGGCGCTGCGGCGCCGGCGCTCACTGAGTTCCACGACATCGTCTACCGCGAGGCGAAGCGGCCGGGTGACGTCGACCCGCCGCCGCAAGCGGCCGCCACCGGTGCTGCCTGGCAGCGCGAGATCGTGCCCGACGACGTGCTGCTGTTCCGCTACAGCGCGCTCACGTTCAACGGGCACCGCATCCACTACGACCGGCGCTACGTCACCGAGGTCGAGGGCTACCCGGGCCTCATCGTGCACGGCCCGCTCATCGCCACGCTGCTGATGGACCTGCTGCGCCGCCAGGCGCCCGATGCCGAGGTGGCGGCCTTCCGCTTCAAGGCCGTGCGACCCACCTTCGATGGCTCTCCGATGAAAGTGAACGGCCAGCGCAGCGGCAACGAGGTCAAGCTCTGGGCCCAGGACCACGAGGGCTGGCTGACGATGGACGCCGTCGCCACCTTGAAAGGCTGACGCGATGCAACCGCTGAAGGGCCTCACCGTCGTCGCGCTCGAACACGCCATCGCGGCGCCTTTCGCCACGCGCCAGCTGGCCGACCTGGGCGCGCGCGTGATCAAGGTCGAACGTCCCGGCGTCGGCGACTTCGCGCGTGGCTACGACCAGCGTGTGAAGGGCCTGGCCTCGCACTTCGTCTGGACCAACCGCAGCAAGGAGAGCCTGACGCTGGACCTGAAGCACCCGCAGGCGGCGGCATTGCTGCAGCGGCTGATCGTCGAGAAAGCCGATTGCGTGGTGCAGAACCTGGCGCCGGGCGCGGCGGCGCGTTTGGGCGTGAGCTTCGAGGCGCTGAAAGCGCGCCGGCCCGACCTCATCGTCTGCGACATCTCGGGCTACGGCGACGACCCGGCCGCACCGGGCCCCTACCGCGACAAGAAGGCCTACGACCTGTTGATCCAGAGCGAAAGCGGCTTCGTCAGCATCACCGGCACGCCCGACGAGCCCAGCAAGGCCGGCCTGTCGATCGCCGACATCGCCGCCGGCATGTACGCCTACAGCAACATCCTGGCCGCGCTGCTGCAACGGAACATCGACGGCCAGGGCCGCCGCATCGACATCAGCATGCTCGAAGCGATGGGCGAGTGGATGGGCTACCCGATGTACTACGCCTTCGACGGGGCCCCGCCACCACCGCGGGCCGGCGCGGCCCACGCCACCATCTACCCCTACGGCCCCTTCCCCTGCGGCGACGGCAAGACCGTGATGCTGGGCCTGCAGAACGAACGCGAGTGGCAGCAGTTCTGCGCCAAGGTGCTGCAACAGCCGGCGCTGGCACAGGACGAGCGTTTTGCCGGCAACGCCAAGCGCACCGCGAACCGCGCGGCGCTGCGCGCGCTGATCGTCGCGGCCTTCGCCGCGCTCACGGCCGAGCAGGTGACGCAGCGCCTGGAAGACGCGCAGATCGCCAACGCCGAGCTGCGCGACATGGCGGGCCTGTGGCAGCACGAACAGCTGGCCGCGCGCGGCCGCTGGCGCGAGGTCGCGACGCCGGCGGGGCCTGTGCCCGCATTGCTGCCGCCAGGCAGCTGGAGCGACGGCGACCCGCGCCTGGACGCCGTGCCGGCCGTGGGCCAGCACACCGATGCCATCCTGGCCGAACTGGGCCTGGACGCCGCGGCCATCGCCGCGCTGCACGCGGCCGAAGCGGTGTGAGCGCGATGCGCCTGCCGCGCAGCTACCTCTTCGTGCCCGGCGACCGGCCCGAGCGCTTCGACAAGGCCCTGGCCAGCGGCGCCGATGCGGTGGTGCTGGATCTGGAAGATGCGGTCGCATCCGCCGCCAAGGATGCGGCGCGCGAGGCCGTGGCGGCGTGGTTGGCCGCCACGCCGGACAAGGCGCGCCTGGTGGTGCGCATCAACGAAGAAACCAGTGCCGGGTTCGACGCCGACGTCGCCATGCTCGCCCGCACCGGCTGCAGTGCCGTGATGCTGCCCAAGGCCGAACGCACGTTGACCATCACCCGCATCCGCGCCGCCTGCCCGGCCATCGCCGTGCTGCCGCTGGTGGAGTCGGCGCGCGGCATGCTCAACGCCCGCGAGCTGGCCGAAGCGCCCGGTGTGCTGCGCCTGGTGTTCGGCACCATCGACTACGCACTCGACCTCGACCTGGGCACCGACCCCGCTGCGCTGGACGCCGGCCACGCGCAACTCGCGCTGGTGTCGCGGGCTGCTGGCATCGCCGCGCCGGTGGCCGGCGTCACCACGGCCCTCGGGGACGAAAACCAGCTGCTGGCCGACCTGGCTCGCGCCCGCCAGCACGGCTTCGGCGCCAAGCTGTGCATCCACCCGAAGCAGATCGCCCCGCTGCATGCCGCGCTGGCGCCGTCGGCCGAGGATCTGGCCTGGGCGCAACGCGTGCTGCAGGCCGCCGACGGCGCCCACGGCGCCGTGCAGCTGGACGGCCGCATGATCGACAAGCCCGTCATCGAACGTGCGCGGCGCATCGTCGCCCGCGCCGCCTAACCCCGGAACACCAGGACAAGACATGGCCGCCAGCATCATCGACTCGAGCATCTTCCAGGGCATCTTCAGCAGCGACGCCATGCGCGCCGTGTGGAGCGACGAGAACCGCACCGCCAAGTACATCGACGTCGAACGGGCGCTCGCCAAGGTGCAGGCGCGCCTGGGCCTGATCCCGCAGGAAGCCTGCGACGAAATCGTCAGCCACTGCGAGCTGGCGCAGATCGACATGGCGCGCCTGCGCCAGCAGACCGAACGCATCGGCTACCCCATCCTCGGCGTCGTCACGCAGATCAACCAGCTGTGCCGCGACAAGCTGGGTGAGTACGTGCACTGGGGCGCCACCACGCAGGACATCACCGACACCGCGACGGTGCTGCAGATCCGCGAGGCCCTGGTGCTGGTGGACGACGAGCTGGCCGCCATCGCGAACGCGCTCGCCAAGCTGGCCAAGGACCACCGCCTGACGCCGGTGATCGGCCGCAGCAACCTGCAGCAGGCCATCCCCGTGACCTTCGGCTACAAGATGGCGGGCATCCTCTCGGCCGTGCTGCGCCACCGCGAGCGCATCGCGCAGCTGCGCGAACGCGTGCTGGTGGGCGAGTTCGCCGGTGCCGCGGGAACCCTGGCTTCGCTGGAGAAGGGCGCGATGGAAACCCAGGCCGGCCTGTGCGCCGAACTGGGCCTGAAGCAGCCGGTGATCGCCTGGCACACCATCCGCGACAACATCGCCGAGGTGGGCGCGGTGCTGGGGCTGATCGGCGGCACGCTGGGCAAGGTCAGCATGGACGTGAAGCTCATGATGCAGACCGAGGTGGCCGAGGTCTTCGAGCCCTACCACCACGGCCGCGGCAGCAGCAGCACGATGCCGCAGAAGCGCAACCCGATTGCCAGCTGCTACATCCACGCCGCCATCAGCGTGGTGCGCCAGCATGCCGCGGCACTGATGGACGCGATGGTGGCCGACCACGAACGCAGCACCGGCCCCTGGGAGATCGAATGGATCGTGCTGCCCGAGGCCTTCTGCCTGATGGCCGGCGCGCTGAAGCAGACCCGCGCCGTGCTCGAAGGCCTGGAAGTCGACCCCGCCGCCATGCGCCGCAACATCGACATGACCCACGGCCTGGTGATGAGCGAGGCGGTGATGATGGGTTTGGGCCCGTTCATCGGCCGTGAGTTCGCGCACGACCTGGTCTACGACATCTGCCGCGAGGCGCTGAAGCAGCAGCGCCCGCTGCTGGACCTGCTGTGCGAAAACGCGCAGATCATGAAACACGTCAGCCGCGAACAACTGGACGCGATGTGCGAGCCGTCCAACTACCTGGGCCAGAGCGGCGTGATGGTCGACCGCGTGCTGGCGCAGATGGCCGCCTGAGGCCCCTGCACCCGGGCGCGATTTACCGCCGATTTACCGCGCCTCACCGACAAGGCGCCCAGCCCGCGCCAGCATGGCGTTCGTCCTTCAGGAGAACGCCATGTCCGTGCATCCCTTGCCGCTGCCGCCGGTGCAACTGCGGTTGCATGCCTACCCGGCGGTGATGATCGGCGGCACGCGGGTGCCGGTGCGGCTCAAGCGCGGGCTGGCGCTGCTGGCGCTGCTGGACGACAGCGGCAAGCCGCTCGGCCGCGCGGGCCTGGCAAGCACCCTCTGGCCCGACGCCGATGCCACCACCGGCCGCGGCCGGCTGCGCCGCCTGGTGCACGAACTGCGTGGTGAGCTGGGTCGTGACCTGGTGCAGGGCGATGGTGATGCGCTGTGGCTGCAGCCCGGCTGCACCAGCGACCTGCAGGCCACCCGCGCCGCCATCAACGCCGTGCTGCAGGCCACGCCGGCGCCCGCGGCGGCCGTGGCCACGCTGCTGCAGGCGGGCGCCGAGGGTGTGCTCGCCGGCTTCGAGCTTGACGCCGAGGGCTATGCCGACTGGCTGGCCGCGCGCCGGCGCCACCACAGGGCGCAGTTGCAGCGCGCGCTGGAGCGCATCGCCGACCAGGCGCTGGCGGCGGCCGATGCCGAACGCGCCGAGGCCGTGGCGGCGCGCCTGCTGCAACTGGACCCGTGTGCCGAAAGCGCGCACGCCGCGCGCATGGGCGCCTGCGCGCGGCGCGGCGATGGCGCTGCGCTGGAGACGGCCTACCACGAGGCCGCCACGCGCCTGCGCGACGAACTCGGCGTGCGCCCTTCGGCGCGGCTGGAGGCCGCCTACGCCGAGGCCGGTGCGCTGCTGCGCACGCAGCACGCGCCGCTGGCGATCCGCTTCGCCGACACGGGGCAGGGCGAGGTGGCCCATGCCAGCTGGGGGCGCGGGCCGCAGGCCATCGTCATGTTGTGGGGCATGGTCAGCAACCTCGAAGTGGCGCTGGAGGAGCCGCGTGCGCGGGCGCTGCTCGACCGCCTGGCGCAGCGCCACCGCGTGGTGATGCTCGACCGCCGCGGCACCGGCCTGTCGGAACGGGTGGACGTGGTGCCCGATGCAGCGAACGCCGCGCGGGACATCGTCGCCACGCTGGACAGCCTGGGCCTGCAGCGCGCCTGGTTGTTCGGCACCTCGGTGGGCGGCACGCTGGCGCTGGACTTCGCGCTGCGCCACCCTGAGCGCAGCGCCGGCCTGCTGCTGTACGGCACCAACGCCTGCGGTGCCTGGGCGCCTGACTGGCCCTGGTCACTGCGCGCCGAGGACTTCGAGCCCTGGGTGGCGCGCCTGACCGAACCCGAGCACTACGAAGCCAGCCTGCGCTGCTTCGCCCCCAGCGTGGCCGACGATCCGGCGATGCAGGCCTGGTACGCGCGGCTGCTGCGCAACGCGGCATCGCGCCGCGGCACCGCCGCCAGCCTGCGCGCCTACCGCGACATGGACCTGCGGCCGCAGCTGCACCGCCTGCGCCTGCCCACCCTCGTGATGCACCGCCGCGGCGACCGCACCGTGCCGCTGGCCGCCGGGCAGCGCCTGGCGCAGGCCATACCCGGCGCGCGCTTCGAGCCCCTGGACGGTGTCGACCACTTCCACTGGGTGGGCGACAGCGACAGTGTGCTGCGCCCGATCGAGCAGTTCGTGCAGGCCCACGCCGCACCGGTGGCGCTGGCGGCCTGAAGGCCGGGCCGTTGCGGCGCCGCCTTCAGCCTGCCGGCACGGCCAGCAGGGCCGCGGCCACCTCGTCGTCGAGCCAGGCTTCGCCTTCGGCGCGCCAGGCTTCCAGCTGCTCGGCGCTGGCCAAGGCGTGCAGCGCGGCCAGCGTGCGGGCACGCGAACGTTCGCCGTGGTCGCCGGCGGACTCGCCGCGTTCGGCGTGGCGCTTCGCCACCCAGGCCAGCAGGCGCGCCGCATCGGCCGCGCGGCCCTGCTGCTGCAGCCATTCGGCGAGGTGGCAGCCCATCCAGGCCAGCGC